>CAYUFY010000187.1:0-9983 GCA_964443795.1 uncultured Anaerolineales bacterium
GCAGTTAGCCATGAAGGGCCTCACCACCTACGCCGAAACGCTCTCGGTCTATGGCACCGAGCGCGCCTTTGTGGATGGCGATGATACCCCGTGGTCCAAAGCGTTTCTCTCGGCGGCCTACGCCTCGCGCGGGGTCAAAGTGCGCTTCACGTCCGGCACCGGGTCGGAGGCGCTCATGGGCCACGCGCAAGGTTGTTCCATGTTGTATCTCGAGGCGCGCTGTCTACTAGTTACGCGCGGGGCGGGCAGTCAGGGCGTGCAGAACGGCTCCATCTCGTGCATCGCCTTGCCCGAGTCGCTCCCCGGCGGCGTGCGCGCGGTGCTGGCCGAAAATTTATTGGCGGCCATGCTCGGGCTGGAAGTCGCCTCGGGCAACGACGCGCTGGCCTCGCACTCGGCCATTCGCAAGACCGCCAAGCTCATGTTGCAATTCATCCCCGGCACCGATTTTATTTTCTCGGGGTACAGCGCCATCCCCAAGCGCGATAATTTATTTGGCGGAGGCAATTTTGATGCCGAAGATTTTGATGACTACAGCGTGCTTCAGCGCGATATGCAAGTGGATGGCGGCACCCGCGCGGTCACTGAACAAGAAGCGTTGACCGTGCGCCGCGAGGCCGCCCGTGCCATCCAAGCCGTGTACGCCGAACTAGGATTCCCGCCCATCACCGAGGCCGAAGTGGAAGCGGCGACGCTGGCCCATGGGAGCGAGGATATGCCCGCGCGCGATGTGGTGGCTGACCTCGCCGCCGCCGACCAGTTTTTGCCCAGCCAGCAGACCATCCTGACCATTGTGCAAGCCTTACAAAAACGCGGCTTCGAACAAGTGGCCGCGCACCTGCTCGAAATGGGCCGCCAGCGCGTGGCCGGTGATTACCTGCAACCCGCCGCCATCTTCGACCGCGATTTCCGCGTCCAAAGCGCCATTAACGATGCCAATGATTACACTGGCCCCGGCACGGGTTATCGCCTCAGCCCCAAGCGTTGGGACGAACTGCAACACATCCCGCAAGAGAAATCCCCGCGCGATTTTATTGCCGACCAGATTGGCATCCCCAGCGCCCGCCTCGCGGAACTTGGCCCGGCAGGTCCCGGCCTTCACCCCGAAGTGGTGGTGGCCGTTGGCCCCGCCTTTGGGACGGCGCTCACCCGCACGATTAACGGCCTCCCGCACGAAGACGTGCTGGCCGCCATCCTCACCGGCGTGGCCAGCCAGGGGTTGGTGGCCCGCGTGGTCAAGGTCTATCACACCTCCGATTGCGCCGCCATCGGGCAGGTGGGGTCGCACCTCAGCGGTTCGGGCATCGGCATTGGCTTGCAATCGCGCGGGACCACGGTCATCCACAAACGCGGGCTGGCGCGGCTCAATAATCTGGAACTCTTCCCACAATCGCCCAGCCTGACTTTGGAAACTTATCAAGCCATCGGCGCTAACGCCGCCCGCTATGCGTTGGGCAAGACGACCACGCCCGTGCCGGTGCAAGTAGATAACTGGGCGCGCTTGCGGCTGATCGTCAAAACCGCCTTATTACACCGCCGTGAAACCGAACAGGTGCAAGATCAGCCGCCCATGGAACTGCGCTTCGATTGGGAGCCGGATTTTTAACCAATGATGATTGTGTAGGGGCGTTCAATTGAACGCCCCTGCGAAGGATAATCAGATACATATGACCTACCCCCTCCGCCAAACCGCCGCCGACTCACTCCGCGCCGCCAGCGGGCGCCCGCTGACTGACATCACTGCCGAGGCCGCGCGGGCCGGGGAACTTTCAATGGCCGACCTGCAAATTAGCGCCGCCACCCTGCGGGCGCAAGCCGAGGTCGCGCGGGGAGCGGGTTATCCGCAACTCGCCGCCAATCTCCTCCGCGCCGCCGAGCTGACCGTCATCCCCAACGCCGAGGTCTTGCAGATGTACAACACCCTGCGCCCCGGGCGGGCCACGCTCCCCGAACTGCTCGCGCTGGCCGACGGGTTGGAGACCCGCTACCACGCGCCCGAATGTGCGCGGCTGGTGCGCGAGGCCGCCGAGGTGTATGCGGCGCGGGGCTTGTTGAAAAGATGAATGGGGGTGTAGGGGCGTTGGGGTGTAGGGGCGTTCAATTGAACGCCCCTACACCCCGCCCTCCCAATTTGGCGCAGAGAATTTGTTGACCAACGCCATCAACCCGGCCCCCGCCAGGGTGAAGCTCGCGCCTAACACGAACACCATCCAGAACGGCCAACCGATGCTGACGAGGAACGAGCCGAGGAACGGCCCAATCAGTCCGCGCAAGCCGCTCACGGTGGAATTGAGCGCCACGTAGTCCGGCACGCGCTGATGCCCGGCCAGTTCAATGATGCTATACAACACGGCCAAATCAAATCCGGCGGTGACGAGGCCAGCGGCGATGAACGAGGGCAACAACATCCACCACGTCGTGGCCCAGATGTACGGGATCATCACCAGCGCGGCAATGACGAACACGCCCTGCAACGTGCGAATGCCGCCCAGCCGGTCCAACACGCGCCCGCCCACCAGATAACCTAAAAACCAAAAGAATGATTGCGCCAACCCGAGCCAACCGACCACGGTGTAGGACAAGTTTAATTTGTCCACCTGCACCGCCGGGTAGAGTGGCGCGGCGACGAGCGTGCCCAGCCCGAACAGCAACACACTGATTAGGTAGAGCGGCATCCGGCGGTCAACGCGCAAAATCTGCCTGGCCGAGAGGCGGGCGCGGGCGGGTGTGTCCGGCGAGTCGCGCATTTGGCGCATGAGCGGAAAGAAAATCAGGGCCGACCCCACGCCTGAAAAAGCCGCCAGCGGTAGGAGCACCCGGTAGCCCAGCGCATCCAACACCCATCCGGCCAGCGGGGTGAGCACCAATGTAATGCCCACCAGCACGGCCCGCACCCCGGCCAAAATGCGCCCACGTTGCCGCGCCGGGTAAATGGTTTGCATGGCTTCGATATAAGCCGGGGCGGGCCACGATTCCAACAACCAGAAAACGGTGAAAACCGCCAGTAAGCCCGTGGCATTGGTCGCCAGCGCGGTGAAGATAAATGCGCCGCGCCCCAGCACCCAACACACCAGCGCCACCCGCCGCATCCCCCACCGCCGCATCAGCCACAAACTCGCGTTAGTGGTGAGCAAGCCGAGCGCCGTTACGGCGTGGTAGTACGCCACCTGCTCGGTGGAGGCCCCGGTGCGTCGCAGAATGATGGGGATGAACGGGATAATGGTGGCGATGAGGCTATGCACCATCGCTGACCGGAGTTCCCAGCGAAAATTATGGCGGGTTGTAGAATCCAGCGGGCCAATCAATACCAGTTCCAAGCGGGCTTGCCAACTGCTGAGGCGGGATGAAAGGGACATGAGCTTCCTGGGCAATAAAATCCCGAAGAGTTGGGGGCCAAAACACACGCGGTCCAAACTCCTCGGGTGAAATCAATGCTCAAGATTATACTTGGTTCCCGGTCAAGCCGATTTATAATTCAGTTCATCCAATCCCCTTTAGGAGCCTCCCTCAGATGAAAATCACCGACCTCAAGTGTGCTGTCATCGGCCAGAACCCCATCATCCGTGTCACCACCGACGCGGGCATTGATGGCTACGGCGAAGTGGAAAACACCAAAGCTTACCTCAAGCCGCACGTCCTGTTTTATAAGCCGTATCTTATCGGCGAAGACCCGACCAACGTCGAGCGCGTCATGCGGAAAATCCGGCGGCTGGGCAGTTTCAAACCCTGGGGCAGTGCGGTCAGCGCCATCGAAATGGCGTTGTGGGATATCGCGGGCAAGGCCGCCGGGGTGCCAGTCTACAAACTGCTCGGCGGCAAAGTGCGCGACTACGTCCGCGTCTACAACGGCGCGGTGCGCTTCCCCATGCCCGATAGCTCGCCCCAAGCCTATGCCGACAACATGGCGAAAATGAAAGCCGCGCCCGAGGGGTTTAACTTTATCAAGCAAGGCATCGGCTTTCATAGCATGATGCCCCTGCAAGTCCCCGACTTTTTCTACGGCGAAATCAACCCCAAACATCACTCCCCGTACGACGGCGAGTTTCGGGACGTGCCGCACCCGCACCGGGGGCCGCTCCCTGAAAAGAGTCTCAAGCACATCATCGCGTGTGTCGAGGCGATGAAGAGCGTCCTCGGCGATGAGGTGGGCCTGGCGTTGGACTGTGGCCCGGGCTGGATGTTGCCCGACGCGATTCGGCTGGCCCGCGCGTTGGAGCCGCTCAACGTGATGTGGCTGGAAGATATGCTCACTGGCGATTACGTCCCGTACACGCTCCCCGACATTTACCGCGAACTCACCCACAGCACCTCTACCCCCATCCACACCGGCGAGCAAATTTATCTGCGCCAGAACTTCAAGGAACTGATAGAGAAGCAAGCCGTTCGCATCATCGGCCCCGACCCGGCGGATATTGGCGGTTTGGCCGAACTCAAGTGGGTGGCCGAATACGCCGACCTGCATGGCATTCTCATGGCCCCGCACGGCGTCTTTGATGGCCTCATTGGTCTCGCCGGTTTGGTGCAAGTCTGCGCCACCCTCCCCGAAAACCATATCGCCTTCGAGTACCCGCTCGGCCAGCCCGCGTGGTGGTACGACATCATCGAAGGCTTGCCCAAACCCATTGTGGAGAAAAGCCTCATCAAAGTCTGGGACCGGCCCGGATTGGGCGTCACCTTCAATGTCGAGGCCGCGCGCAAGTATTTGCCAGCGGGGGATGAGACGTTTTTTGATTAGTAAGTTTTATGGGAACCACGGATTACACGGATTTCACAGATATTGGAATTCCCCCAATCCGTGTAATCCGTGCAATCTGTGGTTTCGATTACATATGCCATTCTTCACATCACTTCTCATCCGTCTCACCCACTTAGCCTTAGCCCTCACCCTCCTCACGGCCTGTGCCGCCGCGCCCACCCCGCCACCTACCCCGGAGCCGCCTGTGGATGCCTTTACCATGAACCAACGCCTCGCCCGCACGGTCAATTTTGGCAACGCCCTCGAAGCGCCCACCGAGGGCGAGTGGGGGCTGACCCTCACCGAAGAATATTTTCAACTACTTAAGGAGGCCGGCTTCACTGCCATCCGCCTGCCGGTGCGGTGGAGCGCTCACGCGCAGGCTGAAGCGCCATACACCATTGACCCTGAATTTTTCAAGCGCATTGATTGGGCGGTCAATCAGGCCTTATCGCGCGGACTGGCGATCGTGGTGAATATGCACCACTACGAAGAAATTGCGCTCGACCCGGCGGCGCACGAGCCGCGTTTCATCGCGCTGTGGGAACAGATTGCCGAACACTATCGCTACTATCCGCCGGCCTTGTTGTTCGAGCCGATGAACGAACCCAACGGCCAAATGGTGGCCTCGCGCTGGAACAAACTCATCCCCCAAGTTTTAGCGGGAATCCGCGCCACCAATCCCGACCGCAACGTGGTGCTTGGCCCGGCCAATTGGAACAACTTGAGCGACCTGGATGAGTTGAAACTCCCCGCCGATGACCTGCATCTCATCGTCACGTTTCACTACTACGCGCCGTTTCAATTCACCCATCAGGGCGCGGAATGGGTGCAGGGGGCCGACGCCTGGCTCGGCACTACCTGGCCCGGCTCCAGCGCCAAGAAACAAATCCTGCAATACGATTTCAAAATCGTGGCCGACTGGGCCGCGGCCAACCAGCGCCCCATCTTCATGGGCGAGTTTGGCGCGTATAGCAAAGCCGACCTGGACTCGCGCGTGGCGTGGACGGACTTTGTGGCGCGCGAGGCCGAGAAACAAGGCTTTAGTTGGGGCTACTGGGAATTTGGCGCGGGCTTTGGGATTTATGACCCGGCGGCGAAACAGTGGCGCGAGCCGCTGTTTCGCGCGTTGATTCCGCAACCGTAGGGACGCGGCCCCCCGCGCGAGCGGCGTGGCTCTCGTAGGGGCGTTCAATTGAACGCCCTTACGAGAGCCTGTTATTTACGGAGTCCACAACGTCCCATCGGGCCAGCGGCTTTGCGTCCACTCAATCGGTGGGGTGCTGATGGGGTACTTGGCCGCTTTCTTTTCGTCTATGTCCACGCCGAGGCCGGGCTTGCCGTTGGGCCACAAATATCCGGCGCGTAACTCGGGCGTGCCGGGGAAGACTTCGAGCAGGGCTTCGCCAAAGAAGATGACTTCCTGAATGCCGAAGTTATGGCAGGCCAGGTCGAGGTGCAGGTTCGCGGCGTGGCCGATGGGTGAGACATCCCCTGGGCCGTGCCACGCGGTGCGCACGCCAAAGGCCTCACACAACGACGCCAGTTTGCGCGCCGGGGTCAGGCCGCCAATCTGCGAGATGTGGGTGCGGATGAAGTCAATGAGTTGCTCGGCGATGAGGGGCCGCCATTCGAGCGGGTTGTTGTGCAGTTCGCCCATCGCAATCGGCGTGGCGCTTTGGTCGCGCAACCGCCGGAACCACTCGATTTGGTCAGGGGCCAGCGGGTCTTCGAGGAAGAACAGACGATATGGCTCCAAGGCTTTCGCCATGCGGATGGCGTCAATGGGCGCGAGGCGTTCATGAATGTCGTGCAGTAAAAATAAATCGTAGCCGACTTTGCCGCGCACATATTCAAATAGCGGTGGGATGGAGCGGGCATACCAGTCGGGGTCGTAATACGCGCCGGGGAAGTTGCCTGTCAGGTTGTCCATCGTCTTCATGCGGTGCGTGGCTTGGGGCGCTTTTTTGCTGGGGCGGGATGTGCGCTTGTTGATGTCTTTCACACGCCCGCCGTAGCCGCCCATTTGCAAGCGCACGGCCTGCGCGCCCCATTCCTGATACTTAAGCACGTTGTCTAAAACTTCCGCGTGACTCCGCCCGTCGGCGTGGCGGTAGACCATGGCGGCCTCGCGGCACTTGCCGCCCAGCAGATCGTACACGGGCATATTGGCGACTTTGCCTTTGATGTCCCACAAGGCCATGTCCACGCCGCTGATGGCGTTGTTTAGCACGCCGCTGTTGCGCCAATACGAATTGACGTACATGAGATGCCACAGGTCTTCGATGTTGGCCGGGTCGCGCCCGCGCAAGAGCGGGTCGAGATATTCATCCACGGCCACCGCCACCGGCGTGGGGCGCTGGGTGAACGTGGCGCACCCGAGACCATACAGCCCTGGCTGGTCAGTCTCGACTTTGACCACGACGAGGGCGATGCCATCGGGCGCGGTGAGGATGGAACGAACTTTGGTGATTTTCATAGGGTGTCCTTTGTGCAAATTTTTTAACCACAGATTACACGGATTTCTCTCCGAACTAATCCACGCCCGCGCGGTGGATTTGAACCCGAGCGTGGGTCTGCGCCCGAGCCTCGTCGGGCGAAGCCAACGCCCGGAAACGCGCTACCCAGCGGGCATGGATTAGTTTGAAAACACTGCCATTTACAGTCCCAAATGTTTGAAGGGCAATTACAAATCTTTGGTCTCAAACCCCACTGCCTCCAACTGCGCCCATAATGTTTCAGGAATGGGGTGGTGGGCGAGGTCGAGGGTTTGCGCGAGACGCTCGGGGCGGGTCAGGCCGACGACGGTGGAGGTGATGCGCGGGTCACGCATGGAGAATTGCAGGGCGGCGGCGGCGAGCGGGACACTGTGGGCAGCACACAACGCCTGCATTTGTTGCGCGCGTTTGAAAGTCACCTCATCGGCGGCGCGATAGGCGTAGCGCGGAAAGTTCTGCGGGCCGCGCGCCAGCATCCCCCCGCCATACGGCGCGGCGTTGAGGATGGTCAGCCCGCGCTGGGTGGCGAGTTGCAATAACGGCTCGGCGGCGCGGTTGAGCAAGGTGTAGCGGTTGTGGGTCAGCACCGCGTCAAACGCGCCGGTTTCGAGATAGCGCATCATCAAGTCAATCGGCCCACCCGCCACGCCCATCTGGCCGATGAGGCCTTGCGCTTTGTAGCGCAGTAGCACCTCCACCGCGCCGCCGGGTTGCATGATGTTCTCAAACGTCGTCACTTCGGGATCGTGCAGAAAGACGATTTGGAAACGGTCGAGGCCAAGTAACTTGAGACTGCGTTCAATGGAGCGCTGAGTCTGTTCGCCGCTAAAGTCGCCGGTCTGGGCATCGCAGTCTACTTTGGTGGACAGCACATACCCCTCCGGCAGGCCGCCCAGTTCGCGCAACGCCAGCCCGATACGCCGCTCACTCTCGCCATCGCCATACCCGGCGGCGGTGTCGAGAAAATTGATGGGCGAACTAAACGCCGCGCGTAACGTGGCTAACGCTTGGTCTTCGCTCACTTCGTAGCCAAACACCTGCGGCATACTGCTCAAGCCGGAACAACCGACACACACTGGCGTGACGCGCAGGTCGCTTTTACCAAACTGATGAAAGGGGAGAGTCATGGTCATGCAGTAATGTCCTGAAAAATAGACTCATCCCCCCATTTGCGCTGTTGAGCATTTGTCAATTCCAAGCGTTTATAGCGCAAATGGGGGGACCGAGGGGGGTTACGACCACAACCGGTCCCAGCTTTTTTCCGCATCCCAGTGCGTGGTCGGCTCAAAAAAGCCCGGGTCCGCCGGGATGAGGTGGGCCCGCACGGCCTCTTCATTTAGCGTGAAGCCCAGCCCTGGCGCGTCTGGCACGGCGATGTAGCCATTTTGAATGAGCGGTTTAGGCAGGCCATCAATAAAGTCGTTCCAGAACGGCACTTCGGCGAAGTGATGTTCGAGCGCGATAAAGTTCTCGGTGGCGGCGGCGCAATGCACGCTGGCCATTGTGCTCAGCGGCGTGCCCGCCATGTGCAAGGCCATACTCACCCCGTACTCCTGCGCCAAGTCGCCGATGCGTTTGGTCTCTAAAATGCCGCCGCTCGTCGCGAGGTCGGGATGGATGACGTTGACCGCATGGGCCTGCAACAACGGCAGAAAGCCTTCTTTGAGATAAATATCCTCGCCAGTGCAGACGGGGGTTTTAAGCGTGCGCTCCAACTGCACCCACTGCTCGGTGTATTGCCACGGCACCATGTCTTCCAGCCACGCCAGGTTGAATTGCTCCAGCGCCTCGCCCAGCCGCAGACAGTCATCAATCCCAATGTGGCCGAAGTGGTCGGCGGCAATCGGCACTTCGTCGCCGACGATGGCGCGGGCCGCCGCGACGTACTCGCAAATTTGGTCAATGCCCTTTTGGGTCAAGCGCACATGCGTGAAGGGATGCTGAATCGAGTGGATGTCCAGCATCCGCTCGAGCGGGGTCCCGTCGTCGGTGTTCAGCATCCCCGCCGGGTAGCCGAGCGCGTTCTTAACCTCAATCAACGGTTGGATGCCGATATCCATCTTTAACATCGTAAAGCCGTGGGCCTGGCGTTCCTTCAGTTTGTGGCCCATCGCTTCGCCAGTGGGTTCGTTGGGGGTGTCGCAATACATCCGAATGGCGTCGCGGAATTTGCCGCCCGCCAGTGCGTAGGCTGGCACGCCGTAGGCCTTGCCCGCCAAATCCATCAGCGCCATTTCGAGGCCGCACACGCCGCCGCCTTGCCGCGCGTGATGCCCGAACTGTTTAATTTTGCGGAAAATTTTGTCTACGTTGCACGGGTTCTCGCCGATGAGCTGGCGCTTGAGCATGAGGGCGTAAGTCTTGCTCGCGCCATCGCGCACTTCGCCGTAGCCGCTGAGGCCCTGATTGGTGTCAATGCGGATGAGCGGGAAGCGCCAGCCTTGCCAGCCTACCGTGGCACTGCGGATGTCGGTGATCTTCAGGTCGCTGGGGCGCGAGCCTTGCCGGACGTGGTCTTCGGGGCGCGGGGTCATTTGTTGTTCGCTTTCTTCCAGGCCTGAAAGTCGGCCTCGATGTCTTCGCGCCAGACATGGACATCAATTTCGCCGCTGGTGTACTTGCCTTCGGCGAGGCGCTGTTTGCCAAACTCATCGCGCACACGGATGGCCTCGCTCTTCTCCACCACTTCTTGCGCGAGATGCGGCGGGATGACCATGATGCCAGTGGGGGTGCCTAAAATCACATCGCCC
>CAYUFY010000188.1:0-9970 GCA_964443795.1 uncultured Anaerolineales bacterium
AGATTTCTCGTCTAACAAGATAGGTCTGCCTCTATGTTCAGCCTTAACGGAATTCGCATTGGCAACACACTGATTGAGTGGAAAAGTGTTTCAGGTTTTGTCATTGGCTTTTTTATGATAAGCAGTTTAGATCAACACAATCTTTTTGTTTACTTACTGGATGTGTTTCGCAACTCAATGCTCGTTTCAATTATGGATGTATTGAGACCAGCTGAGCTTGCTCCATTTATTTTGTTTGCAATACCCGGGGGTTGCGGAGGGGGTGGGTGTTGGAGGGGGGGGGCGGGAGCGCGGGGGTGGGCCAATTGGCCGAGGGGCAATTTAAACGCGGGGTCACGCGTCCGCTGGGGGCCGTGCGGCTCACCGAGGCGTTTTTGAAAAGCAATCCGGTCACTAGCGCCGAACTCCGGCAATTGAGCGAGCATGTTGAGCAGTTGTTGGAAGCTATTGATTGGATGCATTTGCGCCCGGGCGGGCAACTGGCTGGGGTGGGCGGCACCCTGCGGGCGCTGGCGCGCATTGACCGGGTCCAGCGCGGGTATCCGCTCGATCTGGTTAACGGGTACGAGTTGGAATTGGAATATCTGGAGACGTTACTCGCGCAATTGGCCGGGTTGCCCGTAGCCGAGCGGGTGAAGCAGGTGCCGGGCTTGCAGTCCGATCGGGCCGATATCATCCTAGCGGGGGTGGTGGTAGTGGTGGAAGCGTTGCGGCGTGCTGGAACACGCCAGTTGATCGTCTGCGGGCATGGTTTGCGCGAGGGGTTGTTCTTTCGTGAATTTTTCAGGCCGGCCGCGCCGCTGGTGGCCAACCTGCGCGAGTTCAGCGTGTTGAACCTGGCGCGTCTCTGCGAGTATGAAGAGAAGCATGCGGCGCAAGTGACGCGGTTGGCTCTGGCGCTCTTTGATGGTTTGCGGTCAGTGCATCACCTGGGCGCGCCCGAACGGGAATTGTTGTGGGCCGCCGGGCAGTTGCACGAGATTGGCGCGCTGATGAATTATGCCGACCCGCATAAGCATTCGGCGCAGTTGATTGTCAGTCAGGGCTTGTTTGGTTACTCGCATAGCGAGGTGGCGCAACTGGCCTTGGTATGCCTGGCTTTGCGCGGTGAGCCGCTCGCCGGAGGTGGGGTGGAGGCGCAGGCGCTGGAGCGGGTGATGAAGTTGGCGGCGCTGTTGCGGCTGGCCGACGCGCTGGAGATTAGCCATACGCAGACGGTGCGGGAGGTTGAAACGCGCGTGACCGCCAAGCGGGTGCTGGTAAAAGTGGTGCCGCGCCGCGAGGCCAGTTGGGAACTGCAGGCCGCAGAGGGGCGGGCGGCGGAGTTCTCGAAGGTTTTTGAAAGAGAGTTGGAGATAGAAATTCGAGATAAGGGGTTGTAAAAGAAAGCTCTTCCGGCTTTAACGGGAAACCAATGTAGGTCGGGCTTGTAGCCCGACACTCGCCGCGGCAACAACCGTCGCGCTACACCCCCCATGCGGGGGGCAGGAGGCGCGCGACCTACACCAATCCCGCCCAAAACGATAGAGCCTAAAAGAATAACGCCGCAGTTTTATCGGATGTTCGTCACTCCCGCGAAAGCGGGAGTCCAGAACGCGTGGGCTGGATGCCCGCCTTCGCGGGCATGACAATCATCGAATCAAATCGGCAATCACAAATCACAAATATCATGTCCCGTTTTCTCCTCCGTCGCTTATTGGTCATTCCGGTTGCTCTCGTGGCGGTGAATTTCATCGGCTTTGTTTATGCCCATGCCGCCCAGCAGTTTCATGCGGCGCAAAACCCATTTGGCGCGGGGGTGGGGCGCTCCCCGGCCATTTGGCCCTTGTATGTGACTTATGCCCAAAATCTTGGGCGCGGCGAGTTCGGGCAGATGCCAGCAGGCGTGAGCCTAAGTGTGGCACAAGGTGTGTGGCAAGCGGCGGGGGCGAGCCTGGGCTTGTTAGCATTGGCGTTTGTCATTAGCCTGGCGTTGGGTTTGCTCTTGGGCTTGCGCGCCGTGCGAGCCGAGACGGCCAGTGTGGCGGGCTGGCTGATGCCGGTCTCGACTTTGGGCCTCGCCACCCCCAGCTTTTATATTGGCACGTTGTTTATTGTCGGCGCGGTGTACTATGTTTTGCGGAGCGGGCCGGGGACGAAGTCGCCTTTCCCATTGCAAGGCTTTGGGTGGGATGTTCATCTGGCTTTACCGCTGGCGGCGTTGTGTGTGCGGCCCATCATGCAAATCGCCCAAGTCACCGGTCACTTGTTGGCGGGGGAGATGGCGCAACAATATGTGGTCGCTGCGCGGAGCCGGGGCAATTCGTGGCGGCGGGCGCAGTGGCGGCACGCTTTGCAGAACGTCCTCGCGCCGGTCTTACTCACCATTGCCGCTTCTTTGCGGTTGCTGGTGGGCGAACTTATCATTATCGAATGGCTCTTCGGGTGGCCGGGGCTGGGGCGGTTGTTGGCGCTGGCGCTTATCCCGCCGAATGTGGCCACGCCGGGCGGATTAACCGGCCACACGATTTATTTCTTGTACCCCCAACTGGTGGCGGCGTTGCTCACCGTTTTCACATTCATCTTTCTGATGGTGGACACCACGGCTTCAACTTTGGTGCGTTGGGTTGACCCGCGCCTGCGGGCCAGTGAGCCAGAAAAGCATTGAGCATTTGGATAATTTAACCATCTGGCTACTGACTACTGGCTACTGACCTCTTCATATGACTCCCTCCTCCGCTGTTATTTCCACTCGCCGCAATTGGCCGCTGATCCTGGGGATGGTGATTGTAGCCCTGGTGATTTATCTGGCGGCCAACGGTCATCGGTTGGCGGCGCAAGACCCGCTAAAAGAAAATTTTATTGTTCAAAATCCGGCGACTGGCAAGTTCATCAAGCCCCCGTTGCCGGCGTTTTTGTTGTCCGACTTTCCGCTCGGCTCGGACCAATATGGGCGCGATATTTTGAGTCAGTTGTTGTGGGGCGTGCGGCCAACGCTCACGTTGGTCTTGCTGGTCGCCGCGTTGCGGTTGGTCATTGGCACCGCCATTGGTCTCATGTCGGGTTGGTCGGAAAAATTTTTGGGCCGCGCGCTCGATGCGCTCATCTCCGCCGCGCTGGCCGCGCCGGTATTGTTCGTGGCGTTGTGTTTGATCGCGGCCGTGGGCATCAAGTGGGGTGTGGGCGCGTTCGTCGTAGGGTTGTCGGCCACCGGTTGGGCCGAGGTGGCCCGCCTGGTCCGCGAACAGACGCGCGGGGCCAAGTCCCAGCCCTTCGTCGAGTCGGCCCGCGCGTTGGGCGCCTCCGATGGGGATATCCTCCTCCGCCACATCCTCCCGCAAATCCTGCCCATGCTGTGGATGCTACTTGCCTTCGAAATTAGTAGCACGCTTCTCGTGACTGCCGGCCTAGGGTTTCTCGGCTACTTCACAAACTCGGTGTGGATCCCGCTGGGTGATTGGTCGGGCATCCGCGCGAGCGGCAAACCCGAACTGGGGCAAATGCTCGCCACCGCTTCGCAAAACGCGCAGACTCAACCGTGGGGGATGTTCGCCGCGGGTACCATGATTTTTATGATGGTGCTGGGCTTCAATTTGTTGGGGGAGGGCTTGCGCCGTCAACTGGTGCCCCAGCGGCGGCGGCCCACTTTGACTAATCAGCTGTTGGATACGGTGACAGGCGTGATCGAAGACCGCTGGTTTGACCCGCTTTCGCCGTGGCGCCGCAACCTCGCGTATGGCGTGGCCCTCGGGGGCTTGCTGACGATCATTGGAGGCGGGGCCTGGGGGTTGTGGCAAACCGAATCGGCCAAGTTGGCCCACACCACCATCACCGTGCCGGGCGGGCACTTCTGGGCCTCGGAACTGCACGACGCGCAGGGAACCGCGTGGACAGAAATTGCCGGGCCAGCCAGCGGCGCTATTCAATGGACCTTCACCGATGAAGCTGGCTTTCCGGGTGGCCCGGTGGTGGCCGCCGATGGCACGGTGTATGTGGCCGCCAACAGCCGCACACTCTATGCGCTCAACCCCGACGGCTCAACCCGGTGGAAAGCTGACCTGCCCGCCGCACCGTGGGGCGCGCCCGCCCTCACGGTGGATGGTGACATTATTGTGTTGACGCATGAGGGCTGGGTGAATGATTTCACCCCCCAGGGGCAGGTCCGCTGGGCGGTGCAACCCGAACAAAAAGTTTTGCCCCTGACCAGCCCGGTGATTGACGGGAACGGGACAATTTATTACACCAGCGAAATGAGCTTTATCGCCGTGACCTTGGATGGCGTGGTGCAATGGAAAAAACCGATTCCGACTTATAGCTATGTCGCGCCCGTGTTGCGCCTGAGCGCCGACGAGCAATTCGTGTTTTTTGAAGATATCGCGGTGGATGCGCGCACAGGCGGCATAAGTTTTTCAGAGACGAAGGACATTTTGGATAAATATGTCATCGGCACTGACGGCGGCCTCTATTTGCGTCAGCAAAGCGGGATGTTGCGCGTGAAAGAGACCGAGCAGGGCGCGGAGATTAGCGAGTTCGCCCGCTGGGATGCGCGCGCGCTGGGGTTGGGGTTCCGCTTCCCGCGCGAGGCGGGCCTCACGCCCGATGGGAGAGTCTGGGTCTTATACGCCAGTGATTTTGAGTTTGCCAAGCTGGTCTGGCTTGATCAAAACAAGCAACCCTTGTCCCCCACTGATTATCCCTATCGTCCCTCGCGGCTTATTGGTTTTGACGAAAATGCCACGGCTTATCTCTGCGGATTGCGGTTTGAAAGTCGCGTGGGGGGCGGGCGCAGTTCGGGGGGGCAGTGCCAGGCCCACCGGCCGGGCGCAGGTGAAACCGTGTGGGAAACCGATCTGGCCGGTACGCCCAGTGGCGGCGCGCTGGCTCCCGGACGCTTGTACGTGACAACGACGGAGGGAATGGTGTATGCTATTGGAGAATGACCCCCCTCAGTCCCCCCATTTGCGCCACCAGAAGCGTAGCAGGGGGGAGGCTGGGGGGTAATAAATCGGATTGCATAGCGCGTATCTCATATCAGGAGATGGTAGTGGTAACTTTGTAAGTGATGAATTTGAAAGACCTGTCAGGTGGGCGCCGCAAAATGCTGTTTTTTTCGAGTGCCGAATGCGCCCACCTGACAGGTCTAGCGCACCATCACTTACTTTGTGACCACTACCCTGGAGATTTCAATTATGGCGACCCTCCCCGACGGCACGCCCCTGCGCGGCAAGCTTTTCATCGTGGAAGGCATTGACGGCTCGGGCAAAAGCACGCAATTGGACCTGCTCCACAAGTGGCTGGTGAGCAAAGGCTATCTGGTGGCCTTCACCGAATGGAACTCCTCGCCGGTGGTGAAACAGACCACCAAAAAGGGCAAGGATAAAAAACTGCTCTCCCCGGCGTCGTTCTCGCTCATCCACGCCGCCGACCTGGCCGACCGGGTTGAGCACCAGATTTTGCCGGCCCTGCGCGCGGGGGCCATCGTGCTCGCCGACCGCTACATCTACACCGCGTTTGCGCGTGATGTGGCGCGGGGCGTGGATCGCGATTGGGTCCGGAAAATCTATCATTTCGCGGCGCGCCCCACGGTCGCGTTTTATTTTCGGGTGCCGCTGGATGAATCCTTGCAACGCATCCTGGTGGGCCGTCCAGAACTTAAGTATTATGAAGCCGGGTTGGATGTGGGCCTGGCCGAAGATCCGTATGAGTCCTTCCGACTGTTTCAGGGGCGCATCTTGGAAGAATATGAACACATCGTGGACGAATACGGCTTGACCGTGGTGGACGCGACCCAGCCCCTGGTGCAACAGCAGGCGCGCGTGCGAAAACTGATTCAGCCGCATCTCAAAGGCGCGCAAAAAGTGGAGCATCGCCCGTGGCGGGAAGTGCTTTCCAAGGAAGGTTTGCACGGGCGGTACCTGGACGCGATGGCGTTGCCAATGGAGTCGGGAAAATGACGCGCGTATTATTTTACGGCTCGCCCCTGCCGGGCCTGCGGGAAAAGAAATTGCCGGGCAAACTCATCGTAGTCGAGGGCACCGACGGGGTGGGGCGCTCCACCCAAACCGCGCTTTTGCGCGAGTGGCTGGAGGCCAACGGCTATGCCTCGGTCGAGACCGGCTTCACCCGTTCGGAATTGGCGGCGGCGGGCATTAAGAAGGCCAAGCGTGGCCACACCATGGGTGACTTCACCATGAATCTGTTTTATGCCACCGACTTCGTTGATCGGCTGGAGAAGCAGATCATCCCCGCTTTGCGCGCGGGCTTTGTGGTATTGACGGACCGCTATATTTACTCGCTCATTGCGCGCGCCCAGGTGCGGGGGGTTGACTCCCAGTGGATTCGGGATGTGTTGGGTTTTGCTCTCGTCCCGGACGTGGTGTTTTATCTCAAGATTGATGTCGAGCATCTCGTGCCGCGCGTCGTGAATAGCCGCGGCTTTGACTATTGGGAGTCAGGGAGCGATTATTTGAAGGGCGAAGACGTTTACCAGAACTACATTCAATATCAATCGGCGCTCCTCAGCCAGTTTGAGGCGATGGCGCAGGAATACCACTTCCATGTGGTGGACGCGAACCAGAGCGTGCCGGAAGTTTTTGGCGAATTGCGCGATGCGATTCAGACCATCGTGGGCGATATGCAAGGGCATAGTGTGACGTTGGAGACCGGGGCCAAGCCCCGAAAGAAAAAGAAGGTGCAGATCGAAGAGTAAAAAAAACCGCCGCTTCCACAGAAGCGGCGGTTTTTTTTGCCGGGGTAAGTATTTCCCGATCAGTGTTGCGCGGCTCCAGCCGGATTCCCCCGCGCCAGCGCCAGGATGTCGGCCCGGGTATTGTAAATGTTCACCAATTTTCCATCGCGCATTTGCAAAACGCGATCCACAAACTCGCACATCCGCAGGTCATGGGTCACCATAATGCCCGCGCGCTTTTGTTCGTGGATGAGACTGGCAAAGGTCTCCACCACCTGGTAGGCGCGCTCGGTATCGAGGCTGGCGGTTGGCTCATCGGCCAACACCAGGCTGGGGTTGTGGATGAGCGCGCGGGCAATCGCCACCCGTTGTTGCTGGCCGCCCGACATCTGCCCCGGCAGGTTGTGTAGGCGTTCGCCCAGCCCCAGCCGCGCCAATAACTCGCGGGCGCGCAACTTACCGGTTTTATCCAGCCGATTGTTCAGACGCAACATCAATTCCACGTTTTCCAGCGCGGTGAGATAGGGTACCAGGTTGTTGGCCTGAAAAGTAAAGCCAATTTTTTCGCGGCGCAGGGCCACGCGTTGGGTATCGTTCATGCTGGCCAGGTCCTGGCCGTCGAGCAGGAGTTGCCCGTTCGTGGGTTGAAGCAGGGCCGCCAACATGGAGAGCATAGTGGTTTTGCCCGAGCCACTCGGCCCGACCAACGCCACAAATTCCCCGGCGTACACTTGCAAAGAGACTTCATTCACCGCATAAATGGTGCCGTTATCACTGGGATACGATTTCACCACCGCACGGGTTTCCAGCGCAATATCACTCATGGTTTTACTCACTTACGAAGCCAGACCCAAAGCCTTGAGCGGCTCAATGCGAATGGCGTAGCGGATGGACACCAACCCGCCGATGGGGCCAATGAGGAGCAAGGCCGCCACGGCCAAGGCCGTGTTTTGTCCGTTGAATACAATCGGCACGGTGGGCGGGAACGAGAGCGAGAGGAGATAAGTTCCAAACCCGCCGACCGCCACGCCCAGGGCCGTGACCAGCAAAATCTGTAATACCGCCGCCAGCCCCACCGCAAAATTGGAAGCGCCAATGGCTTTGAGCACGCCGATCTGCGGCACCTTTTGTAAAATTTGAATTTGGAAAAAGCCGCCGATGACCATAACGCCGATGAGCAAGGTGAATACACCTTGGGTGTTGATGGTGCTTTGTTGCGCGGTGTAGCCCGGCACCGCCAGGATCGCGTTGGGAATATCAGTCACTTCGATGTTGCTGACTTGCTCCCGCAAGCGTTGTTGCACGGTTGCGGTTTGGGCCGGGTCGGTCAGGCGCACCAGCACCACATTGGAGACCGGATTGGGGCGGCTGATTTCGGCCTCGGATTTCGGGCGGATGCGGTCCCAGGTGAAGAACGGCGCAAAGATGGACGGTTGCAAGCCATATTGCCGCCCATCGCTGATGCCCACAACTTTCAATTCGTAAAACTCATCGCGTGTGCCTTGCGTGGCGCGGATGGTGATGAGATCGCCGACTTGCAACTTGCCCCGCAGGGCGGTATTGCGATCGAGGATGACTTCAGCGGCGAGTTCGGTGCTGAGTTGTTGCCCTTGCGTGACCGGTGGCTCGCCGGGACGGCCCGGTTCCACGCCAAGGAGCGCGACCTTGAGCGGCTCAGCCTCGCCCGGCAGGATGATGGCGACATTGGCAGTGCCCAGCGGCCCGGCGTCGGCCACCCCATCCACGCGCCGAATGGCGGCCAGGCGGTTGCGCGCCAGCCGACTGGAGGGGATGAGAAAATCGGATTTGTCCTGATATACAATCAAATCAGCGTCTAACTTGGAAATATACTCGCGGTTGCCATTGCCCAGTCCTTCGCCGAGCGCGGCGATGAAGAGCACCAACACCGTGATGAGCGCGATGACCATGCTCACCAGGGCGAAGCGGCCGCGATTGCGCCAGACTTCTTTGAATGCCAGATAGGCTGGCATGATGATGGCTTGTTGCATGTTGCCTTCCTGTCGCGCGTTAGGGCATGAATTGCGCGGAGGCAGTCATGCCCCAGCGCATTTGGGCCGTGGGGTTGTCCACACTCAGGGTGACGGTGTAGGTGACATCGCCGCGGGCTTCCTGATAGCGTTGGGCAATATCGAGCACCGCTCCGGTCACGGTTACGTTGGGGAGTGCATCGAAGATAATCTCCGCTTTTTGCCCGAGGCTGAGGCCCGCCACTTCGAGCTCGGTGAGATCATTCGTCTTAATCACCCACTGGCTGAAATCAACCAGAGTAAGCGCGGGTTGATTGGGATTGGCGCGTTCCCCGGCTTTGAGCGTAAGCCCGACCACGGTCCCGGCGCGCGGGGCCTTAAGTTCGAGATTGGCGCTGGCCGCTTGGCCGGCAGTCAGCGCCGCTTGCGCCGTGTCCCGGCGGGCCTGGGCCGCCGCTAATTGATCGGGGTCATTATTGGCCTGGGTTATTTTAGTCGCATAGTCCTGCGCTCCCGTCAGTTTCACTTGCGCCAACGCCACTTTGGCTTCGGCCTCCGCGATTTGCAGGTCAGTGGGGCGATCGGCTTCCGGCTTGTCTTTTTGCGCCTGCTTCAATTCATCCAAGGCTTCTTGCGCGTCGGCGAGTTGTTGTTGTGCAGTGAGCGCGGCCAGCTTGGCTTGTGCCACGAGCACCGGAGCGTTGGTTTGCAGGGTCTCGAGCGATTGTTGGGCGGCCAGCACTTCTTGAGCGGCGCGGGTTACGGCGGCCTCCAACTCGGGGCCGTGAACCAGGCGGGCCAGGACTTGGCCTTCGGTCACGGTCGCGCCTTCTTCAACGAGCACCTCCGCAATTTGTCCGCCGAGATTGAAAGCTACATCCATAAAAGCGGCCGGTTGCAACTGACCTTCGGCGACGATGATTTTGGGTTGACCCGGTTGCGCTGGGGCGGCCGTCGGGGTGGCGGCGTTTGAACCGCACGCCGCGAGGATAAGGCTGGCACTGATGAGTAAAGCAAAACTGAAGCGATACTTTCGCATGAATTATCTCCGTAAAAAGATTTGAGCTATTTGTCCGGGCCGAGCGCGCTGTCGAAGGGTTTGTCCCACTTGGTGGACAGCACCCCTTGCACCAGTAAATCGAGCGCGGGGTGATCGGTTATATCGTCGTAGTAATAGGGCAGGCGGACGCGGCCATCGGGGCCAATGATAAACACGCCCGAGAGTTGCAGGGCATCCTGACCGGGGGGCGGCGGCTCGAGGTGATAACCTTTTTGCCCGGCTTTCGAGACACCTTCCCACACTTTGGGCGAGAGC
>CAYUFY010000189.1:0-9953 GCA_964443795.1 uncultured Anaerolineales bacterium
AAGATGCAAGCTGGGTTCGCCTGCGGCGGGTTTTCACAGCGCAAAATCTATAAAAAATTACCGCTTGGAGGGCGGGGTCAGGCTGTCGAAGACATGTTCCACACCGGTGCGGAGGCGGCGGGTGTAGTGATCGCGCAGGGCGGCGGGGACGCTGTATTCGGCGAGCAGGGTGTCCGCGAGGGCCGCGGCTTCGGAGCGGGATTTTTTGGCGCGGACGAGCGCCTCCACTTTGCGGCGCACGAGCTTTAGAAAATCCTCGAGGGCTTTCACGCCTTTTTTGTCGGTGGTGGCGCCGCGCCCGGCCACAATGGTTTTGGCCGGGTATTTTTTCTTTTGGAGTTCGGCCAGCGCCACCAGCCAGGCCTCGATATCGGCGTCGAGCATCAGCGGCGGCACCCCATTGGTCACCGCATCACCGGCAAAGACAATCTGTTGCGCGGGGAGTTCAACCCAGGTCGCGCCCGTCGTGACACCGGGCCGGTGGACGATGTGGATTTCTTGCCCGCCGAGGGTGAGGGCCATGCGGTTGGTGAAGGTGATTTGGGGGGCGATGAGGCGGACCCCGGCGAGATCGGGGACGAGGTCGGAGTCGGAGCCGATTTCGGCATAACTGCCCTTGAAAGTTTCGGGATAGAGTTTGACGCGCTCGTAGGTGAGTTCATGGGCGATGGTGGGCGCTTCGAACCAGGCGTTGCCCAGCAGCCGATCCCGATGATGATCGAGGTTGATGATGAAGCGCACGGGCTGGTCGGTGAGTTGCGCGAGTTTGAGCCGCCAGCGCCGCGCATCGGCCGGGCCGGTGGGCGTATCAATGCACACCAGGCCTTCGGTGGTGACGATGGCGCCAACGGTGACGCCGGTGAAAGAATGATCGCAGTAAATGTCTTTGGCTAATTTTTGCATGGGGAGGGGTTTCGAAACGTGGAGATCAGCAATCGTCTGGCTCAAGCCATTTTACAACACTTGCGCCAGAACTTGCGTCAGGGTTTCCAGCGTGGTCGGGCCACCGCCCCCCTGGGCCAGGGCCGGCGACCCGCCGCCGTTGCCGCCGAGTTGCGCCAGCGCCGGTTTAATGAGCGTGCCCATGTGGTGATCGAGATTGGCGGAGCGGGCAAAGACCAGTTGGCTTTTTTCGCCGACCCCACCGAGGAGCGCAATCACGTCGGGGGGCTGGGTCAAGCGCTCGGCCAGGCCGCGCAGTTCGGCGACCGCGCGGCCCGCCCACACGCGCCGGATGATTCTGATCCCGTTGGTGGCAGGCGTGGTGGCGAGGAGCGCGGCGGCTTCGGCGTCGAGCAGTTGCGCGGTGGTGGTCGCCAATGCGCGGCGCAAGTCCTGGTTCTCGGCGCGCAGGCGGGCCACGGCGGGTTCCACCTCATCCACGCCCACACTGAACCCGGCGGCGAGTTGCGTGGCGAGCGTGTGCTTGCGGTGATAGTCGCGCCGGGCGCGTTCGCCGCAGATGAAAGTGATGCGGGTATCCTTGCCCACTTTAGTCAGGCCGAGAATTTTTAGCAGACCGAGTTCGCCCGTGTGCGCGAGATGCGTGCCGCCACAAGCGGTGAAATCAAAGTCGCCAATGGCGACGACCCGGATCGCGCCGGACACTTTTGGCTCGCGGCGCAGGGGCAGTTGCCGCAATTCAACGTCATCCGGGAACCACGCGCGGAGGGCAAGATTGCGCTGAATGATTTCATTGGCGAGGTCTTCGGCGCGGGTGAGGTGGGTCAGCCCGGCCCCGGCCAGATCAATGGAAACCGAGTCCGCGCCGAGATGAAAGCTGATCGTCTCGGCCTCGGCCACGCGGATGAAGGCTTGCGACAGAATATGTTGGCCGGTGTGTTGTTGCATGTGATCCCACCGGCGCGGCCAATCAATCGCGCCTTGAATTTCGTCATCCGACAATTCCGCTTCGAGCCAATGCACGATCGCGCCGTCGCTGGCGCGGAGGGTCACGGCGATAACGGGGACGCCATTCAGCGTGCCGTGGTCGGCGGGTTGCCCGCCCGAGGCCGGATAAAAATAGGTGGATTCTAAAATCACGCCCCACTGCGCGCCCGGTGGGGGAGCCGCCTCCCCGGTGGGGGCGGCTTCCGCCGGGAACCCGGCTACCCGGCGGGCGGCGAAAGCGCGGGTGTAGGAGTCCAGATAGTAGGGGCGGGAGTCAATCATAGGTGTGAAAGATGAAAATCAGATTTGCCAGATTTAGGGGAAACCCTCCCGCCGGTTTCCAGCCTAGCCCGGTGGGGGAGGCCATCAACCGGCGGGAGGCTTTTGTGTTTCAGGGAGTGCCGCCGAAAAGCATCAGGCGCTGAACGGGAGGGTGAGGCTGAAGGTGGCGCCTTGCCCGGCGCGGCTCTCGACCCAGATGCGCCCGCCGTGGGCCTCGATGGCGAGTTTGCAAAAGGCCAGCCCCAGGCCCAGGCCTTTGGGGGCGGCGACTTGATTGAGCCGCTCGAACTTATCGAAGATGCGCGTGTGTTCGGCGCGGGGGATGCCGGGGCCGGTGTCGCGCACGCTGAAGGTGATTTCCTGCGGGCCGGCTTTGGCCTGGAGGGTAATGGTGCCCCCGTCGGTGGGCGTGTATTTGATGGCGTTTTCGATCAGGTTGATGATGACGCGCCGCACCATGTCCGTGTCCACGTCCACATAGGGGAGGCGGGGCGAGACTTCGTTCTTGATGAACAAGCCCTTGTCTTTGGCATTGGTTTCCACCTGTTCCACGGCTTCGACAATCAGCGCGCTCAGGTTGGTCTGTTCTTTGTTGAGATTGACCTGGCCTTCTTCAAGCCGCCGTATATCGAGCAACGAGTCGATCAGGCGCGACAAGCGGCTGGCTGAGCGGGCGGCGATGGAGAGCAGGGTATGCTCGATTTCGTTTTCGAGTGGGAGCGAGGCTTGCACCACCTCCAGCGACGACATGACGTTGCCCAACGGAGAGCGCAGGTCGTGGACGATCATGCTGATGAGGTCATTCCGCATTTCCTCGAGCTGGAGGTGTTCGGTGAGGTCGCGCTGGATCCACTGGATGAATTCCTGCCCGCGCCGTTGGATGAGTTTGGCGTGGACCTCGACCATGATTTCGGCGTTGGTTTTGGTGGTGATGCGGGTTTGATAGTTCAGGGCTTTGCCGCTCTTGAGGCTTTGGAAACGGTCGGAGCCGAGGAAGGCTGTGCCCATGCGGTGCAGGCGGGTGATGCGTTGGCCGACCAGTTCATTCCGTTCATAGCCAAAGAAAATGGTGGCGGTGTGATTGGCGTCGGTGATGAGGCCGTTGAGGTCGGTGATGAGAATGGGGTCAATACTGTCTTCGAACAGCCCGGCATAGCGGCTCTCGGCCACCTGTAATTCGGCCACCCACTGCGCGCGCGCAATGGCCGTCCCGGCCAGCGAGGCCAGACTGGTGAGCACGTTAACTGTATCGGCATCGAACACGCCATCCAGCGGGTTAATGACTTGAATGACGCCGATGATCTGGTCTTGCAGGTTGATGGGCACACACGCCACCGCGCGGGTGTGATAGCCCGTGTTCGCATCCACCGTTTGCAGAAAGTGCTGGTCTTGCGACACATCTGGGACAACTATCGGCTGGCCTTGCTGGGCCACCCAACCCACAATGCCCTTGTCCATGGGCAGGGCTAACCCCACAATTTTGGCGGCGGCCGGGCCGACGGCGCTCTTGTAGACCAGTTGATTGTTTTCGATGAGCACCAGCGACGACGCCTCGACGTGCAGTAGTTCGTAGGCTTTCTGCGCCAGGAGGCGTAGGACATCATCCAACTGTTGCGCGCCGGCCACCGCCTGCGAGGCATCGGCCAGCGCTTGTACGGCCAGCAACCGGCGGCGATTTTCGGCGAAGAGTTGCGCGTTTTCGATGGCGATGGCCGCCTGTTCGGCAATGGACACCATCAGCGTCAGGTCATCCCGATTGAGCGCCTCGGCCGGAGTCTTGACGATGGTGAGCACGCCCACCACGCGCTCGCGGCCCATGAGGGGGGCGGCCACCGCACTCTTGGGGCCGACGGCGCGATCATCGGAGTGCTGTTCCCAGCGGGGGTCCTGAGTGGTGTTGGTAACCAGCACGGCCTGGCGGTTATGCACGGCCCAGCCCGCCAGCCCCCGGTCGAGCGTGGCGGCCAGTTTGTTGTTCGGGTCGGGTTCAAACCGGCCTTCCATCATTAGCGCCGAATGTAAGACCCGCCCCTGTTCGTTGAAGACGATGATGGTGCCGGTGTTGGCCTGCGTGGCCTGCACGGTTTCCTGCAACAGGCGCGGCAACAGCTCGGGCAAATGTAACCGGCCGGCAATGGCCTTGCTGACCTGATAGAGCAGGGCCAGGCGGCGTTGTTCGTTAAGCGGTTGGGTTTTCAGAGTCATGGCACATACCCTCCCACGTTATTATTCGGGCGCACCATTTCAATGCGGCGAAAAGATTCGACATAGCCCAGGGTGTGTAAGGCCGCCAAGTGCGGGTCGGTGGCGTCCACATTTTCCACATGGGTGTCGAGGTCGGGGTACCGCTGGTAGAGATGGGTGAGCAGGGCCTGGCCCACCTGCGTGGGGTCGCCCTGCCCGGTGACTAACGCCAGCCGCGCCAGCACCACAATGAACTTGCCATGCCGTTGATGTTCACAGACCAGCCAGCCTTGTCCGCCATCGGGCAAAGTTACCCAGATCCCCAACAGATTTTCGACATGGGCAAAGGACGGGGTGTCGGTAATCCACGATTCAGGGTGGCGACGCTCACCCAATAACTTCAGCATTTCCGCCCGCTCCAGCCAGCGGGCCTCACCCGCCGGCGCGGAAGGCGGCGGCCCCGGCGGGCGGCGCAACACGATCAGCTCGCGGGTTTCCTGAAAACCATGGGCGAGAAATAATTGATAAGCCGGGGTATTGTGCTGGATGACTTCGAGGATGGTCTGCGCGCGCCCGAGACGCTCACTGGCCTCGAGCAGGGCGAACACCAGCGCGCGCCCGACTCCAAACCGGCGTTGCACTGGCAAAACCCCCAACCGGGTGATCCAGGCGCTGGTCGGGCGCACACCCAACATCCCCAGGCCCAACAGCTGCCCCTCGGTCTCGGCCACAAAAGAATGTTCCAGATCCACATCGTAGTGATGCACATATTCGGCGAGGCGCGCCGGGTTCATGGGCATGGGCACCAGATAATCCACCCGCGTCTGGTTATAGGCTTGCGTTAGTTGTTCGATGGTGTAGCGGCTGGCGGGAATGAGATTGAAAGAGGCGTGCGCTTCCGGCGCTAAGTCAGAATGCGGGGGCGGCGCTGAAATGGTCACGGAGTTGGCCCCGTAGGGGTCAGTGCAAGTACGCGGCAATCTCGTCGGCGAATTTGGCGACGTTGATGGGTTTGCGAATGTAACCATTGCACCCGTAGGCGGTGACCATTTCGCGCGCGGTCTCTTCGGGCCAGGCGGTGCAGGCTACGATGGGCGTCTTTTCCAGCCCCGGGGTGCGGCGCATCCACCCCACCACGGTCTGACCGTCGGCATCGGGCAAGCCGAGGTCGAGCAGAATCAAGTCCGGCTTGTGGTCAATCGCCATTTGCAGGCCGGTTTCTGCGTCGGGAGCGATTAGAATCTCATACCCCCGCGCTTTTAAGACCCGCTCCGCCAAAGCCGCATTATCTGGATAGTCTTCAATATATAGGACTTTTGGCATGATTGGAGTATAGCACAGGGTTATTGAGAAAACAGTTTAATTTCAGTGATGATTAGCTTTCTGCACTTCCGCCGCCGTGAACACCACCTCATCC
The DNA here is from genome assembly GCA_964443795.1 of uncultured Anaerolineales bacterium. GTDB lineage: Bacteria > Chloroflexota > Anaerolineae > Anaerolineales > UBA6663 > DATDRS01. Next base: position 5,774 of record CAYUFY010000189.1, read on the forward strand.
TTGCCCTGCAACTTATCCACCACCTTCGCCACAATCAGATCGAAATGCGCGCTGTGGGCCACGTAATCCAAATGGTCGGCGGGGACGGTGAGCACGGGGCACAGACTGAAGGCTTGCGTCCAGTCGTCGTATAGGCGATTAAGCTGGGCGAGGTAGGCCGGGGCGATCTCGCGCTCAAAATCGCGGCCCCGGCGGGCGATGCGCGCCCCGAGCGTTTCCACCGAGGCCCGTAGGTACACTACCAAATCGGGCGGGGGCAAAAATTCGGTGAGGACTTCGTACAACTGGCGATAGGTCGCATAGTCGCGCTCGCCAATCTGGCCCTGCTCGTGCAGGTTGCGCGCAAACACTTCGGCATCTTCATACACTGACCGGTCTTGCACCACCGAGGTAGGGTGGTCGAGCAATTGTCGGTGCGTACGGAGCCGATTGGAGAGAAAGAAAATTTGCGAATGAAACCCCCACGCGCGCATGTCGCGATAGAAATCCGCCAGGTAGGGATTCTCGGTCACGGCTTCATGGAATGGTTGCCAGCCGAGGCGCTCACACAACATGCTGACCAGCGTGGATTTGCCCACCCCGATGTTGCCCGCGATGGCGACGAATTTTTTCATGGCGCTACCGCCGTGGACGGGAACAGCCCGCCTCCTTCGACTGCGCGCCGCGCGCCGCTCAGGAGACTACTTCGTGGAGTCTTCTTCATCTATGCCCCATTGCTTTCCGCCCAGGCTTCCACCACCTGGTCGGCCAGTTCGGCATAGGCGCGCGCCTGATCCACTTTCTCGGTAAACTCAGCGGGCGAGGCAATCCCCAGCCGGCTCAGCCAGTCCACCCACGCATCCGCCGAGGGGCTGTCGTTGGGCAGATTGCGCAGACATTCCTGCCAGGTGTAGAGCATCAGCCACACCGCGTCGCCCACGCGGTCGGCGTCAAGCTGGGCGCGGAAGCCGCGCTCGTAAATGGTGTGCCGCGCGGGGTGGATGAGTTCATCGTCAGCGGCTTGCCCGGCGAGGTAGGCCGCCGACCAGTCGGCGAGGAAGTGTTTGGCCTCCACCGCGGTGATAATATCCGCGCCCGACACGGCCAGGAAGGTGTCGTAAACGTCCGCGCGTTTAAGTTTTTTGGCGGCGGCTTCGAGCTTCATCACCAACCGCCGCCCCGCGCCGGGGAACCCGGTGAGGGTGATGACCGCATTGGCCGAATACATGAGTGACCGACAGAGCGAGCCTAAGGTGACGGGCGCGGTGGGCGCCATGCCGGGTAACAACCCGACATGCAGTTCCTCGCGCGCCCACGCGGCAAACCCGCGCGCCCGCGCGGCCACGTAATCCGCGCGGTGGAACTGCCCGCGCGCCGACGACTGCGCCAGTTCGAAGAAGTGGGTTGGGTCGCTGATGAAAATTGGTTCGGCCATCTCGGGGCCGATCCACGGGTGGGCGCGCAAATCCTTGGGGTGCGCGTAGTCGCTCTTGGCGCGGTACTGCACATCGAGCGCAATCTGGTCGCTCAGGCGCACCACCGTGCGGGGCAGGGGCGGGTCGGAATCAATGAAGACCAGGTCCACATCGGTGGCCTCGCCCAACAGTGGCTCGTTCGCCGCCACCGAGCCAATGAGATAGGCCGAGACGAGACTGCGGCGCGCGGCCAGGTATTGCTTGGCCGTGTCGCGGGCGATCTTCAATAAAGTTTCGCGCTCAATGACCATGCTTATTGGCCCAGCGGCAGAGACGCCTGATAAGTGCCCAGGCTGAGTTTTTCGCGGACTTGCGCGGTGATGGCGTCCAGGTCGGCGGGGTGCTGCACGAAATCATATTTTTCGGCTTCGAGGATGAGCAGGGGCGAGTGGGCATGCCGATTGAAGAAGTCGTCGTACGCGCCGTTGAGGTCCTGAATGTAAGCGCGCTCCATTTGCTTTTCATAGTCGCGGCCCCGCTGGGCAATGCGACGCATGAGCAGCTCGGTGGGCGCGCGCAGGTACACGATCAGGTCGGGCAGGGGAATCTTGTCGGCCAGCGCGTCGTGCAGGCGGTGATACAGTTCGAGTTCATCACCGTGTAAATTAATGCCGGCGAACAGCGCGTCTTTGGCGAAGGTGTAATCGGCAATGAGCGGGCCTTGGGTCAGGGCTTCGGGCACCGCGCGGCGTTGCTGGTGATAGCGCGAGAGCAGAAAAAACAATTGGGTCTGAAAGGCGTAGCGGGCGCGGTCACCATAGAAATCGGAGAGAAACGGATTCTCCTCGAACACCTCCAGCAACAGCCCGGCGCTGAAGGTGGCTTGCAACAGCCGCGCGAGCGAGGTCTTGCCCACACCGATGACGCCCTCAATGGCGATATACATGACAGCGCAACTCCCACAGATCAATAAATAGACCAGCCAACCAGCCCGATTTTACTCGTGTCCGGGGTTGCTGTCACTTGTCGGTTTCGGTTCACGCCATTTCCCACGGTGGCGCGCCCGCGGCCCCAGCCAGCGCGCGTTGAATGGGCGTGGCGAAGTCGGGATAGACCTCGGCGCAGGCGGCGAGCAAACCAAAACACCCGGCCAGCATCATGTCGCCGAAAGGCACGGCGAAGTAGGGCGCGTGCCGGGAACCTACCAATAGATTCCGGCGTGGGCCAATGACCGCCAAAAAGCGCGGCGCGGGCAGGGGCGTGGGATCGTACACCAACGCGCCGTGGCCCATGTCGTCGAAAATATCCTGATGTTGCAAAGTGCCATCGGCCAGCGCGGTGATGAAGCCATCCAGTTTGTCGCGGGTGACCTCGCCCGTGTGATGCTCAAACAGCCCGCCGATACCGTCAGCATTTAAGCGGAACGCGAGGCAATGAAAGTTGCCGATATTGGCGATGAGCGCGCCCGCTCGGATGTGGTCGGCGACCTGCGGGTCGAGGCTGGCCCCGAGCACCGCGGCCGGCGCGGTATCCATGACCACGAGCGGGACCTCGACCCCCTGCGCGCGGGCGGTGTCGGCCACCGCCTGGAGGCGGGTCATGGCCGGGGGAATCACCTCGCCCCGGTGAGCGAAGGCCGTCAGGCGTTTCCGGTCGGAGGCGCGGCAAATGGCATCGAGATAATCAAAGCGGAACTGGCGATCAGAATAGCCGGGGGGCGAGTCGCCGTGGTCGAACACGGCCACCGCGAGCGCGTCCAGTTTCAAGTCCACGCCAAAATCTTCAAAGGCGCGGGCAAGGCGCGGGAAATCGAAATCCTTAAGCTCCAAGCGCACCACGTCACCGGTCAGGGCGTGGGCCTCGTCGTCGCTCACCAGCCGCACGCCCAACTCATGTTGCACGTAATCCAAATCGTCGTTGAAAGTGCGCGCGGCGGCGGGCGTGGCATAGAGCATGCCCCCGGCCCGGATATGGTCGCGCGCGGCCCACGCGCCCGGCCCCCCGCCCATGAGGTAGCCGGTGAGCAACACGGTTTCCTGCCGAGCGGTGGCTTCCTTCAACCGCCGATGCACCTGCATGGTGGGCGCGGGCAGGACGAGCTTATAGCCGTTCTCAAGATCGAGCGCGGAGTTATATAAAAAAATATCCTGCGTGCCAGTGCCGATGTCCACGGTGAGGATTTGCATGAGACGGATTATACAGAAAGAGACCCGCCGCGCGGGTAATGATTTAGAATTGCGGTTGGGCAGAATATTTTCGGCGCGGCGTTCAATTGAACGCCCGCCTACCATTCAAGAGGAGAGCAAGCATGCAGATTGCGATTCTGGGCGCGGGGAATATCGGCGGCACTTTGGGGAAGAAGTGGGCGGCGGCGGGACACACCGTGGTCTTTGGCGTGCGTGACCCTAATAGCCCCAAAGCGCAGGCGGTGCTGGCGCAGTGGCCGCAAGCCGGGTTACACACAGTGGCCGAGGCATTGGCGCTGACCGAGGGGGTGTTGTTCTCTACGCCGCATGCCGCTGTCGCGGAGGTCGTAACAACGCATGCCGCCGCGCTGGCGGGCAAAATCGTCATGGATGCCACCAATAACTTCGCTGGGCCAGTCATCAACAACGTGCAAACCATTCTCAACGCCGCCCCCACCGCGCACGTTTTTCGCGCGTTCAACTCACTGGGCTGGGAGATTTTTGAGAACCCGGTAGTGGATGGCGTGCCAGCCGATCATTTTTATCTGATGTCAGGACACATTTCAAAAACTAGCGTAAAACGCGCTTTGCCTGCACAGT
>CAYUFY010000190.1:0-9877 GCA_964443795.1 uncultured Anaerolineales bacterium
CGTAATGCGCCAGCACCTCCTTCCAAATGGCGTTGGCCCGCTGGGCCGCGTCCTGGCTACCCGCCGCCACCCAGGTTTCGTAGTTTTGTCGGTCGGCCAAAAACGAGTCGTAGAACTCGGTGCTGAAGCGGGCCTGCGTGTGAGCTGTGCCAAAGTGATGGCCACCAGGGCCGACCTCTTTAATCATGTCTAGCGCCAGGGTGTCGGCGTTGATCTCAAAACCCGCGAGGAAATGCTGGAACATCGCCAACGACTCGGCGTCAATGATAATTTTTTCATATGAGACCGTCAAGCCGCCTTCCAACCAGCCCACCGCATGAAAAATAAAATTAGTATGGGCCAGGATGGCGGGCCATAGGGTCCACATGGTTTCCCAGGCGGCTTGGGCGTCGGGGAGTTTGGAGGTGTTGAGCGTGCCACTGCCGCGGTACGGGAGCTGGTAACGCCGCGCTAACTGCGCGCCCACCAACATGGCCCACGCGCCCTCGGGGTTGCCAAACGCCGGACTGCCCGACTTCATATCTACCGTGGCCGTAAAGCCGCCATAAATCACCGGTGAGCCGGGATTAACCAGTTGGGTCAGCGCAATCCCCGCCAGGGCCTCGGCATTTTGTTGGGCCAGCGCGGAAGCGATGGTGATGGGGCTCATCGCCCCGGCGAGGATGAAGGGCGTGACGATGGACACCTGACCCGCGCGGGCGTAAGTGATGAGGCCGCCCAACATCCGATCATCGTACCGAAGCGGACTACTGGCGTTGATGACCCCGCCAATCACTGGCCCGCCGGGAAACTGTTCCCCAAACGTGATCTGGGCCATGGCCACCGCGTCCGCCGTGATCTCGCGCCCGTGCGCGGCTTCCAGCAAGGCCTTGTCGGTGAGCGTGATGGCCCGCGGCAGACGCCGTAGGTGGCGGAGGGTACCGGGCACTTCGTGCGGGGCAATCACTTGCTCACCCGCATAGTGCAAAACGTTAATCATCTGGTTGAGTTTGAGAAAATTCTCATAGTCTTCCAGTGTGCCGCGTTGCCGGCCTTTATCCAAACTGCTGACATAGACCACGCCGCCCTGTGGCGCAAATGTGATCGCGTCGCCGCCGATGTGGACGTTGTGGGCCGGGTTGCGCGCGCGCCAAGTGAACGAGGCCGGCGCTTGGCTGACGGCCTCCAGCACCAGACCGCGATCCAGCCACACGTGTTGGGCCGCGTGGTCTACTCTGGCCCCGGCTTTTTCCCAAATGGCTAAAGTCTCGGCGTCCAGCATGGCCAGGCCGATGTCCTCGAGAATCTGCATGGAGGCCTCGTGCAGTTGCTCAATTTGCTCGGGGGCGAGCCACTCGACGGGCGGCCGGGGGTTGCGGATGGACTGGAAGGGAATTTTGAAAATGGGTGAGGCGGCGCGTTGTTGGCGGCGGTTGGCGCGTCGCTCGGCGCGGGTCGGGTCAGTGGTCGGACCGTTTTTATTCATACAAATTCACTCCCTCCAATTCGCGCTCCCGGCGTGCCACAAAATCGTCAATGGCCTCCCGCTGGGCCGGGTCGAGGGGCGGCGGCTCGTAATGCGCGAGGAGGTCCTGCCACACCGTGTGGGCGTGGTGGGTGGCGTCCTGCCCGCCCGCGGCCAGCCAGGACTCATAGTTTTGCCGATCTGCCAGGGCCGAGTCGTAGAACTCGGTGCTAAAGCGGGCTTGGGTGTGGGGCGTGCCAAAGTGATGCCCGCCCGGCCCCACAGCCTGGATCATGTCCAACGCCAGGGTTTCCGGGGTAATGGCGAAGCCTTCCAAAAAATGTTGGAACATGGCCAGGTTCTCGACATCCATGATGAACTTTTCAAACGAGACGGTCAGGCCGCTTTCGATCCAGCCCGCCGCGTGCATCACCAGATTAGTGTGTGCCAGTACGCACGGCCAGAGCGTCCACAGGGTTTCATACGCCGCCTGGGCATCGGGAGTTTTGGCGGTGGTGAGACTGCCACTGCCTCGATACGGCAGATGATATTTGCGCGCCATTTGCGCGCCTACCAGCAAGGCCCAGGCGCCCTCGGGCGTGCCAAAAGCCGGACTGCCGGATTTCATATCGGCGTTGGTGGTGAAGCCACCGTAGACCACCGGCGTGCCGGGGCGCACCAATTGGGTCAGCGCGACCCCGGCCAGGGTCTCGGCGTTTTGTTGCGCCAGCGCCGAGGCGATGGTGATGGGGCTCATGGCCCCGGCCAGAATGAAGGGCGTAATCATCACCACCTGGCCCGCGCGGGCGTAGGTGATCAGGCCGCCCAACATGCGGGCATCGTAACGCAACGGGCTGTTCACGTTAATCACATCGCCCATGATGGGGCCGTCGTTCAACTTGTCCCCAAGCACGAGTTTCATCATCTCGATATTGTCGGCGGAGATAATGCGCCCGTGCGCCGCTTCCATTAAGGCTTTGTCGGTCAGCACCAGGCCGGAGCGTAGCCGATAAAGATGGCGCGTGGAGACCGGAAGCTCCTGCGGGGTGACTTGCTCCCAACAGCCAAAATGTAAAACATTGCACATCTGCGTCAGGCGCACCAGATTTTCGTAATCAGCCAGGGTGCCGACCCGGCGGCCCACCCCGAGTTGCGAGGTATACACCATGCCGCCGGGCGGCCCAAAGGCTAGGGCGTTGCCGCCGATGGTGAGGTTATGCGCCGGGTTGCGTGCCTGCCAGGTAAAGGTTGCCGGGGCACGGGCGATCGCATCCAGAATCAACCCCCGGTCCAGCCACACGTGTTGGGCCGCGTGATCCACTTTGGCCCCGGCTTTGGCCCACAGTTCCAGGGCCTCAGTATCCATGAAATCCAAGCCAATGTTTTCCAAGATGTTGAGTGAGGCTTCGTGGATCTCCTCGACTTGATCCGGGGCAATGTAATCAAACGGCGGGAGCGGGTTGCGCGGCTGACGGAAAGGCAAGCGGAGTAAGGGCGATTCGGTCCGGCGCTGACGGCGACTGGCGCGCTGTTCGAAACGAGTCGGGTTCATTAGGCCTCCATCTGCGGTGAACGCCAGCGTCGGCGTCTGACCCCTTGCACGGCCAGGATCATGCTTAAAAGAATTAAGCTACCGCCCAGCCACTGTTGAAAAGTTAACTGCTCGTGCAGAAAAATGACCGACCAGATCACGGTGAAGAAGGTTTCAAAGGGAACCAGCAAGGCCATTTGCCCGCCGCCCAAGCGTTTATTGGCGACGAACCAGGCCAGCCGCGAGAGCGCGGTGTTAATCACTGCCAGCGTGATGAAGATCAGCCAACCCTGCCAGCCGGGGTCTTGCCACTCGATCCCTTGCCAGGCCCAAAACACGAGTACGGTTACGGTGATGCCCGCCACGGTATAGAAGGTCACGGCTTGGGCCGCATACGGTTGCAGGTACCACTGCATCAGCGCGGTTGTTAGCGCTGAGATGACCACCGCGATAAATACCAGTATCACTCCCCAGCCATCTACCATGCCGCCTGGCCCGATGAGCAGGTAAACCCCGGCCAATCCCAACACTAGGCGGAGATATTGTCGCCGGCTGAAACGCTCGCCGCGCAACCTCAGCAGGCCCATCAGGACAATGGGATAGACGGAAAAGATCATGGAGCCAATGGAGGCGTTGATGCGGGTGAGTGACCAGAAGAAGGCCAGCATACTAAAGCCATTGAGCAAGCCCACGCCCACGGCGATGAGCAAGCCCCGCCGGGGCAGGCTCAGGCCCTGCGGCCCAGCGAGCGCTACTGCCATGACACCCAGCACCAGGGTGGATAACACAAAGCGCACGGAGAGGATCAGGTTGGTGTTAAGCCCCAGGCCCAACGCCACCTTGGTGATGGTGGGGCCAATGCTAAAAGCGATGGTCGCGAACAAGGCGGTCGGCCAGCCCAGCCACGGGTTGGCGGGCGGCTTAGGGCGCATCTTTTGTCGGGCTTAATCGGCCTGTCCAGCGGGCGGGCCAGACGCGCGGCGAGGCTAAGGCCGCACTGAGCAAAATCAGCCCACCGCCCAGCCATTGCCAGAAGGCGAGATGCTCATTGAGCAGGGCCACCGACCAGATCACCGATAACAAGGTTTCCAGTGGGGTGAATAAGGCTAACTGCGCGCTACCGATGTGCCGAATGGCGATGAATTGTGTGACCCGTCCCAAATAGGTGACGATGAGCGCCAGCGCCAAAATCACCGCCCAGCCACCCCAACCCGGATCGTGCCAAACCGTGCCTTGCGCGATCCAGCTGAGCAGATTGGGCAACGCCATGCCGATCACCGTGTATAAGGTGACGGTCATCGAATCATAGTCCTGCAAAAACCATTGGATGCTGACGTTGAGAACGGCAAACCCGGTCGCGCCGCCCAATGCGAGCAAGATGCCCCACCCGTTAACCGCGCCCCCCGCGCCAATCAATAAATAAACCCCGGCCAGCCCGAGCGCCACTCGCACATATTGGTGAAAGGTGAACGCTTCACCCCGCAGGGCCAGCAGTCCCATCACAATCAAGGGCAGGAGTGAAAAAATCATGGCGGCGATGGAGGAACTGACCCAGACCAGCGCCTGAAAGTACATGAGCATCCCGACCCCGGTGATGAGGCCCGCGCCAAGACTGATGAGCAGACCGCGCGGATCCATGCGCAGTTGGGCCGGGCGGGTGAGGGCCATGGTCAACGCGATGAACGCGGCCGCAATGATCAGGCGGGTGGCCAGCATAATAGCTGGGTCAAGCCCCATGTCCACCCCGATTTTGGCGACGGCGGATAGAATGCTGTTAGCGAAGGTGGCGAGCAGGGCCATGCCCCAGCCCAACCAGAAATTGGTAGAGAGACGCATTTGATAAAAATCCAATTGTAGGTAGTTAGATGGTCAGCCGCTAGACCTAATGGGGCATCCTGTTCCACCGCACGCGCATCAGGCGTTGGGAGGCGAGCAAGGCGCTGAGCAGGATCAATCCGCCCCCGAGGGTTTGGATAAAAGTCAGGCGCTCGGACAGAAAAAGCGCGGACCAGATGACGGTGAGCAAGGTTTCGAGCGGGGCCAGCAGACCCACTTGCCCCGCACCGAGGCGGGCCACGGCGTTGGTTTGGGCCAGGCGGGAGAGGTAGGTGGTGACCACGGCCAACACCACCATCAGGAGCCAGCCCTGTATCCCGGGGGCGTGCCACTCGGCGCCCTGGATCACCCACCACAAGCTGAGGACGCACAACATCACCAAGGACAGGTAAAACGTTACGGCTCGCCAATCATACTGGCGCAAAAACAATTGCATCAAGATCAATTGAATGGGGACGGAAAAAACAGCGGTCAGCGCCAGGGCCACCCCGATGAGCGACACCTGCCCCCCGGGGCCGATGAGCAAATATACCCCGGCCAGACCCAACCCCACCCGGACGAGATTGCGATGCGTAAACCGCTCGCCGATCAAGGCCAGCAAAACCAACAACACCAGCGGGCTGAGGGTGTAAACCATGATCGCGACCGAGGCGCTTAACCATTTGAGTGACCAAAAATAACCCAACATGCCGAAGGCATTGATGGTGCCGGCCACGCCGCAGACCAATAGTCCCCGCCGGTCTATGCGGAAGTGTTGGGGGGCTGTCACTAGCACGGTCAGGCCTAACAGGCTGGTGGTAATCAGCAAGCGCACGACCAAGACGGTGGTTGGGACCAGACCGATGAGCACCGCCGCTTTGACAATGGGGGTGGCGAGGCTAAAAGCAAATTGAGTGAAGATGGCCAAAGCCCAGCCGGTGGTTTGGGCCTGGGTTAGGGGAGGTGGGGGAGCCAGCCGGGTCGGGATGGTTTCGGTCATGGTGGTGGGGGAGCCGAGTTCGGTTTGGGCGCGCGCACCCGCAACAGGCGCTGGGCGGCCAGTAAAGTGCTCAAAAAAATCAGCCCGCCCCCCAGTAATTGTAGGGGTGAAAGGCGTTCGCCTAAAAAGAGCATTGACCAGACCACGGTCATCAAGGTTTCGAGTGGCGCCAACATGGAGACCTGCCCACTGCCCAAGCGGCGAATGGCGGCAAACCAACTGACGCGCGCGAGATAGGTGCTGATGACGGCCAGGCCCACAATCCCGGCCCACGCGATCCACCCGGGAATAGCGGTTTGGGCCCCTTCCATCAGCCATTGACCTCCAACAATCACATTGATTCCGATGACCATGTACAGGGTGACGGCGATGCCATCCTGATCGCTTAGAAACCACTGGACAAAGACCGCTTGGATGGATGAAGTTAGGATGGATAGCGCCATCATCCCCACGCCCACCAGGTCGACATTGCCCCCCGGCCCGATGAGCAGATACACGCCCAACAAGCCCAGGGCCATTCGCACGGTATGGCGGTAAGTGAACTTTTCGCCACGCAAAGCCAGCAGGCCCAACACGGCCAGAGGGTGTAGCGAAAAAACCATTGAGCCAATGGAGGCCTCCAGCCGGGTGAGTGACCAAAAGAAAAACAACATGCTCACCCCGGTCCCCAATCCGGCGATGAGCGTTAAAAGCAGTGCGCGCCGTTGCATACGCAGCCGGTGGGGCGCGGTCAGCCCCAGCGTGGCCCCGAGCAGGGCAATGGTCAGGCAAAAACGGATGAACAGCATGGTGGTGGCAGCGAGGCCAGTGGCGTAAACCATTTTGGCCAGCAACGGTCCCACACTGAAACAGAACGTCGAGAAGACGGCAATGGCCCACCCCGCCCAGGGCGTGGACTGGCCGACGAGAGTGGGGCGCGGGGGGGCGCTCATATTTTCAATCATCTGGTTTGGGGCCGGCTATTCTGTGAGCGGCGCGGTTGATTCGTTCACGCGCGGCGCGGTTGGGGGCATGGGCTGGAGGCCGACCACGGCGAGCCAGCTCACCAGGCTCACCAGGGCAATGATAATCATTAGCCCCATGACTACCCGGAAGCCATCCACAAATGACAACCGAATAGCCGTTTGAATCGCCAGGGTTGTAGGGGTATCTAAAGCGGCGGGCGGGGTGGTCGCGCCCAGGTTGTCCGCGTTGAGCGCCAGTTGCGCGCGGGCCGCGTCACTGAGCGGCAGGTCAGCGGTGCGCGTTTGCAGACTGGCGCGGAAGGTCGTCAGCATCACCGCGCCAAAAACGGCGACCGCCAGCATTTGCCCAAGGCGGGTGACCGCGGTGTTGAAGCCCGACGCGATCCCCGAGAACCGTTTCTCCAGCGCGCCAATGGCCACCGAGGTGAGCGGCACCACAATCAACCCCAGGCCAAAACCAAAGACCAGTTGCGCGGGGAAGAACGAAGTCCAGTAGTTCGTGTCAATGCCCGGGCGGGCAAACAGCCCAAAACTCACACAGGTGATGAGAATGCCCGTTGTAATCAGCCAGCGCGCGTCCACCCGGTCGGTGAGCCGGCCCACCGGGTTGGCCATCACAAATAAAATAATCGGCACGGGCAATTGGGCAAAGCCCGCCTGAAAGGCAGTGTAGTTTTGCGCTTGTTGAAAATTGAGGGTGAGCAAAAAGAACAGGCCGCCGAGTGCGGTGTAGTAAATAAAAGTCAGCAAGTTGATGCCGCTGAAAGTGCGATTGCGAAAGGCCTCCAACGGCAGGAGCGGTGCGGGACTGCGGGCCTCGATCCACCCAAAGGCCGCCAGCCCGCCGACGCCCAACAGCAATGTCCCCATAACCAGCGGGTCGCTCCAACCCAGGCGGACGCCTTCAATCAGCGCAAACAAAAGACTACCCAATCCCACAAAGACAGCCGCCACGCCGGGCCAATCCAAGGGGCCTTGCGCGGCCTGCTCATCGCGGTTTTCGGGGATGCCGCGCGCCGCCAAGATAGCGATGAGGATGAGTGGTACATTGATAAAAAACACCGCGCGCCAGGAGGCGTTGTCCACCAGCCACCCGCCCAGGACCGGGCCGCTCAGGGTGACCAAGGGTGAGAACGCGCCCCAAATGCCCATCGCGCGCCCCCGCCGCTCGGGGGGCACGGTGGCGTTGATGATGGCGAAACTGCCGGGGATGAGCAATGCCCCGCCAATGCCCTGCAAGGCGCGCGCGATTACCATCAGTTCCAGGGATGAGGCAAGCCCCCCGAGCATGGAGGCCGCGCCAAAGAGCACCATCCCGAGGCTGTACACACGCACGCGGCCATGCCGGTCGCCGAGCGCGCCGCCAATGAGCATCAGCGCGGCCATCATTAAAATATAAATATCAGTGACCCATTGCAAGCCGCTCAAGTTGGCGTGCAAATCTAATTGAATGGCCGGCAGGGCGACATTAAGGGCCGATTGGTCGAGATAGACGATGCCCGTGCCGAGGATGGTGACAACCAGGACCATCGCTTCAGTGAAGCGTGGCGATGTTTTGAGATTCATAAAAGAGTCAGTCGGAGAGATGTTGCAGACCGAGGCCGGCCAGCCACAGGCAGACTGGGGTGAGCAGACCCCGCAGGAGGGTGAGGCCGCCCAGGGGGATGAGCCAGACAAAGATGCTTTCCAGGCGCGTGGCCAGCGCGCTTTCGCTGAACAGCGGCGCGGCGCCATTAAAGTGTAAAAAGGCGACGATGCTACTGGCGCTAACCAGCACGGAGACGCTGGCGATCAAGGTCACCCACGCAAACGCCTCACCTCTGGCGCGACTAAACACTGAAATGGCCAACCCTAAACTGCCTCCATAAAGCAGGTTGAGCTGGGGGCGATAGATGAAACTAAAATAGATACTGACCAGCCCCAATCCAATCCACAGGGTTTGGGAAGCCGCTAATGGAAACGGGTTGCGCAAGGTGAGCATGAGGGCCAATATGGGCAGGGCCAGCCAGGTTCCCAGCCAGCGGGCTTTCACCAGATATGCGGCGCTATCCCAGATGACAGACAACAACCCGCCCAGTTTATTCACCGCAATTTGCTGGCTATCCAGCGGGGTCGAGCGCAAGATAGCCCAGGTTTGATTCTCGCGTTCCCGGACGATGAGGGCGGCTGACGGGAGCGCTATAAACCACGTCAAGCCTTCATCGAGCAACGCAAAGGCCAACAACAAATTGGGGTAAATCATTAAGGCGATGGGAAGCAGGCATAAGTTGGCCAGCGCGATGAAGATGAAAATTTCTTCGAGATGCCACCGCCCGCCCAGACGTTGCTCCCAGTAGGCCAGTTCTTGCCGGAAGATGGGATAGCGTGACTGGCCCTGCACCAGGATTTGCCAATGTCGGTTGATTGTGATGAGCCAGGGGGAGACGCTGAGCATGGAAGTTGCGGGGGCGCTAAACGGTTAAGGCTCTGGCGACCCGCTCATGGGGTGAATGGGCGTCTCCCACAGCACATCCAAATCCCCTTCGCCTATTTTGTGTGAGGCGCCAATGTTGTCCACTATGGCCGCCAGTTGCGTGCCGGCGAAGTAGCCGACTTGCGCCCGCAGTTTGTGGCGCATTTGCTGGCTGGCCTGCGCGCCCTTAACCAGACCGAACAAGCCCAGCCCGGTCAGACATTGCCCCCAGACCAGCGCGCCATTGTCCCGAAAAGTGTTGAACACCGTCTGGGCTTCGGCGGGGCTAACGCTGGGCGCGGCCGCTTGCGCCAGGGCTTGCCGGTTGAGATGATCAACTTGGGATAGGGCTTCGGCAAACCGGGCGAGGTCGTTCTGTTCAATGGCGGGCCAGAGTTGCTCTTCGAACACGCGTCCGGTTTCGAGGCTGAGATGTGGCGCGGCGCGCCGGAGATTTAGCATTTGGTCAGCTTCAAACGTCGGCGAGACATTGTCGGGGACATGGGGGAAATGAAAGACCAGCGCCCACACATTATCTTCGTCATGTTCGATGGTGGCGCGGCGCAAAATGGGAGTGGGCGCGGCGGCCTCACCCTCCAAACCCACCAGCAAGGCGCCGCCCTGGTGAAAGCCCCACAGGGCCAGGGCATGTTCCGGGCCAAGCCCCAAG
>CAYUFY010000191.1:0-9740 GCA_964443795.1 uncultured Anaerolineales bacterium
CGCGCCCCTGTTTCTCTCGTATAAAATGATGGCTCGTTCATCTTTGAGGGTGCACTGGACGCTGGGGATTCTGCGGCATTTTCAAGCATTTTTCGTATCTTCTCAATAATTCGGGGTAAACATCCGTTCTAATGTATTCTGGCCGCCATATACGTGGCTTATTCATTGCGCCATCTCCGTATATGGCAGTTGAAGGTGTGGTACAAATGTTCAACCGCGATTTATTGAGAAGTTACCATTTTTCTGGCTTCGAGTTTTTATCTGATAAATAACAATCTATGCAAAACGCCGCCCAACCCGGGCATGTAGCGGATTGGCGCTCCGCGCCGTCCAACCGTTCCGCCGTCGCGTAGTTTCTGGTAGTTCAAGCGGGTTATCCTAGCGAAGTACGCGCCAACCGCTTATGCCTGTCGTTCGGCGGCCCTACTCGAACACAACCAGCGTAGACGTTAGAATGAAATGAACTCACCACTAGACAATCTCATTCTTGCTGCCGATGCCGCGATTGATCTCCATTTGCACACCACTTATAGTGATGGCACCTGGACTCCTGAACAATTACTGGACTATCTAGTACAAGAGCAGTTTGGTTTGGCAGCCATCACCGATCATGACCGACCAGATACCGTCGGCGCGCTGCAACAGATGGCACACGCTAAACACCAACCCCTGCTCGCCGGCGTGGAAATGACCACCCTCTGGAAAGACGCGTTGTCAGGGAAAGATGAAATGTCGGGATTGGATAACATGACGGACCTCCTCTGCTTTGGGTTCAATCCATCTCCGAACGCCTTGAACGACTTAGCCCAGGATCTGTTGCGTCGCCAACGGGAGAACACCCGGGAAGTCTATGAGAATCTGCAGCGGCAAGGGTACACCTTTCCTCAAGAATCTAGCGCATTGGCGGCCATCTTGGAAGAACCCAGCCCGCAACAGCCTCACGCCCTAGTCGCCCTCTTAAGAAGACATGGCTATGGCACTGGCCAACCGT
This sequence comes from uncultured Anaerolineales bacterium, assembly GCA_964443795.1. Lineage (GTDB taxonomy): Bacteria > Chloroflexota > Anaerolineae > Anaerolineales > UBA6663 > DATDRS01. The sequence continues at coordinate 992 of CAYUFY010000191.1, forward strand.
CGGCAGGAAAGATCATTCTCGAGGCAGGCTGTATATTTGCGATGAACGATTTGGCTGCGGTGGTGGAAGCCGCTCACCAATGTGGGGCAGTGTGCCTCATCGCCCACCCCGGACACAAAGACGGATTTGTGACCTACGATGTTCAAATGTTAGATAAACTCCGCCAGGCTATTCCGATTGATGGCCTAGAGGTTCATCATCCGAAGCATACACCGGCCCAGACGGCGATGTATCTGGAGTATGCTCAGCAACACCACCTACTGATTAGTTCGGGTTCGGACTCGCATCGCCCGGAGAAGCCGCCTATCAAATACCGAGCTGGAATGAGCCGCGGCCTTCTGGAACGGGTAGGCATTCAGATAGCGTAGGCCTCCAGTCAGCGGGCCGCCCAACCCCCGCGTGCTCAGGAACAGCATCGCGCCGAAATTTTATGTTGTCTTGCGCGATCCTGTTTCTGCCCGGAGGAACGAGGATACTCGTGGAGAGTCCAGCCGACTCGCTACGCGAGCGGCTGACGCGGAACGTTGGGCAGTTTGGAAGGCGGCCACTCTTTTGCCTTTGGCGCCCTCCCGCAGATTGAGCGCGTGGTGGGCGCGGAAGGCCGGGCCAATAGTTTGGAACGCGCGTTGCCCAACAGGTTGGGCAACAGATTTGTCTGGGCTGGCTTTACCCTGGCCCCATCTCCGTTGACTTAACCCCTCACTGCTCGTTATAATTCCGCTCGACCTTCCGCACACCCTCCGAGCGCAGGCCGCTGGTTATCGCCTGCGCCGTTTGTTGTCTGGCGGCTGAAAATTTCATTTATTCCAGCAAGGAACCCTCCTCATGATTGACGTAAACGCACTCCGCAAAGGCGTGACCTTTGAACTCGAAGGCCAACTCTTCAAAGTCATTGATTACTCGCACAACAAACCCGGGCGGGGCAACGCCACCATCCGCACCAAGTTGGTTAATCTCAAGACCGGCGTGAACCTCGAGCGCACGTTCCAATCCGGCGACCGCGTGCAGGATATCCGCCTCGACCACCATGTGGCCCAATATATCTTCCATGACGGCGATTTTTACTACTTCATGGATACCCAGACCTACGAGCAAACCCCGCTCAACGCCGAAGCCCTGGGCGAAGTCGTGAACTTCCTCAAAGAAAATCTCGAAGTCAAACTCACGTTCTACAACGAGCAAGCCATTGATGTGGAACTCCCGGCCTCGGTGGATCTGAAAGTCGTCGAGGCCGAAGTGGCGGTGCGGGGCGACACCGCCACGGGCGCGAACAAAATGGTCACCACTGAGACCGGTTTCAAAGTCCAGGTTCCCCTCTTCGTCAACGTCGGCGACACCATCCGCGTCAACACCGAGACCGGCGCTTACCTCACCCGCGCCTAACGTCTGCGGCATGCGCACCCCCGCCGGTTTCGAGTGTAAATTCTTTTACGCGAACTACCATCGTGGGCGCAACCACGAAGAGTGTCGCCTCATCGCCCTCAACCCCACCAGCGAAAAGTGGCGGCCCGCCCTGTGCCGGGATTGCCCCGTGCCTAAACTCGTCCGCGTCAACGCCTGCCCCCACCTGGTGCTCGAAGCGCGGGTGGCCAAAACCTGGCTCGGCTTCGGGCGCCAAGTGGCGCTGAGCGCCGCCTGCACCAAAACCCTCGCCGACGTGCCCCAACCCGAAGTCGGGTGCGGGCACTGCCATGACATCACGCTCAAAGTGGGAGAATAGCCGAGGAGCTATTGTGATTACCACCCTCCTCTTCGACCTGGACGACACGCTCCTCGATAACGACCTCAGCCGCTTTCTCCCGGCCTACTTCGAGCGGCTCGCCGCCCACTTCGCCAGTCACACCGCCCCGCCCCAACTCATCAACGCCGTCATCACCGGCACCCGCGCCATGCTGGCCGACCCAGACCCGGCCAATCCACTCCTCGCGGTCTTCCAGCAACACTTCGGCCCCGGGGTTGGCTGGAGTCCCGCCGAAATCCAAACCCGCTTCGACGACTTCTACCGCCAGAGCTATCCAGCCCTCCAAACCGTCACCGCGCCGCGCCCCGCCGCCCGCCCCATACTGGAATGGGCCATCGCCGCCGGCTACCAAATCGTCATCGCCACCGCGCCTATCTTTCCTCTCGCCGCCATTCGCGAGCGCCTCCGCTGGGCGGGCTTGGACGACCTCCCCTTCACCCTCATCACCAGCGTCGAGCAATTCCACTTCGCCAAACCCCACCCCCAGTACCTCGCTGAAATCCTCGGCTACCTTGGCCGCCGCCCCGATGAAGCCTGCCTCATCGGCAACGACTGGGCCGACGACATGGTCCCCGCCGCCAAACTGGGCCTGCCGCATTATTGGATTGCCCCGGCGGATAGTTCCCTGCATGGCGCCGCGCGCCCGCTGGGAGTCGGCGACCTCGACTCGTTTTGGGCCTGGGCCCGCGCGGCCTTGCCGACCCTGAAAGTTCCCCCGCCCCCGCCCTCCGCCTTACCCCACCTGCTCGCCGGGCACCTGGCGGCCGTGGTGGGCCGGCTCGCCGACCTCACCCCCACCGCCTGGGTCACCCGCCCCGCCGCCGATGAATGGTCGCCGACCGAAATCGTCTGTCACCTGCGCGATGTGGATCGCGAAGTCAACCTCCCCCGCCTGCGCGCCGTCCTCGAAACCGACAACCCCTTCATCGCCGGCGCCGACACCGACCCCTGGGCCCGCGAACGCGACTATCAATCGCAGTCTGGCCCGCGCGCCCTACAGGATTTCATCGCCGCGCGCACCGAACTCTATCGGGAACTGGCCCGCCACCCCATCAGCATTTGGGAGCATCCGGCGCGGCATTCCCTGCTCGGCCCCTCCACCCTCGCCGATCTGGTGAACGTCATCCTCGACCACGACCGCATCCACCTGGAACAACTGCGCGTGATTGCCCGCGAACAAGAAGCGATTAAATAACTCACCTGACGCAGTTGAGCGTGGTTTTAGGATTGTCACCCCGAGCGAGGGGTCTCTACGCTAATTGTAGAGATTCCTCGCTTCGCTCGGAATGACAGTGCATAAGGTGAGTTAAATAAAAACGGCCCGGCGGGCCGTTTACCTACGTCTAGAAAATCCGCGCCAGGCGTGGTTTAAAGCTGGGAGGGTGTTTGTAAGTCGAAATAGAACGTGCTCCCTTGCCCCGGGGTGCTGGCTACCCGCACTTCCGACCAGTGCGCCTCGAGCAACACCCGCACCGTGGCCAACCCCAACCCCAGCCCGCCCACTTTCCGCGTGGTCGAGCCATCCACCTGATAAAACACGTTGAAGATTTCCTCCAACTGCCCGGGCGCAATGCCGGGGCCGTAATCGCGCACCGCCAGCCGCACCGCTTGGGCGCGTTTCTCCGCCAGCACTTCCACCGGGGAACCCGGCGGGCTGAACTTAATCGCGTTGTCGAGCAAATGGCGCAAGACCCGGCGCAGGGTGACCCGGTCGGCCAGCACTGGCGGGAGATGCGGCGGGAGGTTCAGGGTCAGGGCCACTTCCTTGCGCGCGGCGACGGGCGTCAGGTCATCCAGGGCTTCCTGGCAAACTTCGGCGACCGGCACCGCCTCGAAGTTCAACCGCCGCTCGTCAATCTCCCGGAAGTCCACAATATCCTGCACGATGCGCTCCAACTGCAACACCGCGTCCTTGGCCACCCCAATGCCCTTATTTTGGTCAGCCGTCAGGTGGCCCAACGCGCCATCGGCGATGAGGCCGAGATAGCCTTTAACATGCAACAGCGGGGTGCGGAGTTCGTGCGAGACATTCGCAATGAATTCCGATTTGAGCCGGTCAAGTTCCTGTAGTTGGGTGAGGGCGTGTTGGAGTTCAGCGGTGCGCTCGGCCACGCGCCGTTCGAGTTCGCGGTTGTAGTCCTGGATTTGGTCGTTGAGGCGTTTGACGCGGATGAGCGATTTGACGCGCGTCATAAGCTCGACATGATCAAACGGTTTGGCGAGAAAATCGTCGGCCCCGGCGGCGGCCCCGGTGATGCGGTCTTGCGTGCCCTTGAGCGCGGTGAGGATGACGACGGGAATGAACACCGTGGCGGGGTCGGCTTTGAGCTGGCGGCAGACTTCAAAGCCGTCGAGGCGGGGCATCATCACATCCAGCAAAATCACATCGGGGCGGGTGGCGGCCACCACGGTGAGGGCCTCCTCCCCATCCTCGGCGGAGATGACCCGGTGGCCATCCATTTCGAGGAAGTGCGTCACCACTTCAATGTTGCGGGGTTCGTCATCCACCACGAGGACAATGGCGGGCGCGGTCAGCGGCGCGGGATCAGCAGACGCGGCGGGCGCAGAACGGGGGGCTGAGCGTTTGGGCATGGTCAAATCATACCTGAAGTCCACAACTCCGCCAAAATGATATAATGGCGACCGGTCGCGGGGAAGTGCTGGAATTGGCAGACAGGCATGACTTAGGATCATGTGCCGCAAGGCGTGAGGGTTCAAGTCCCTCCTTCCCCACTAGCCAAAGCGTTAGGGCCAGCGCCCCAATTCTTATCAATCGCCAACACAGCGATGTTATACTCGCCGTACCTTCCAAATTCCGGCGGCGAGCGCCCGTGCGCGGGTAGAAGGATACTCACGTGAAGATCGAAACTGTCAAGCAAGACAACTGCATGCTGGAACTGAAGGTGGAAGTGGAAGAGGAACGCGTGCAACCAGCTCTGCGCGCCGCGGCCCGCAAAATTGCCAAGCGCTACGCCGTCCCGGGCTTCCGCCCCGGCAAAGCCCCCTATGATGTGATCGTGCGCCAATTTGGCGAGAGCGCGCTGTACGAAGCCGCCATAGAAGACCTGGGTCAAAAGGTGTACGAGGAAGCCCTGACGCAGGAAAAGATTGAGGCGTACAGCACTGGCACCCTGGATGACATGCAACTCAAGCCCATGGTGCTGAAGTTCAGCGTCCCCCTCCGCCCCGAAGTGCAACTCAGTGATTACCGCGCCGTGCGGCTGGATTACACCGCGCCGGAAGTGAAGGACGAGCAGGTGCAGGAAGCCATGGAGCATCTGCGCGAACATCAGTCGGAGATGAGCCCGGTGGAACGTCCGGCGGCGCTCACCGATGTGGCGGTGGTGGATATCAAAGGCTATCTGAACGATGGCCTGAACCCTTCAGATTTTTTATTGAACGACGAGAACGTGTCGGTGTTGCTGGATGAGAAAACCGACTGGCCCGCCCCGGGCGTGACCCCGTTTATTGTGGGCCTGACGGCGGGCGAGGAAAAGAAATTTGATCTGGCCTTCCCCGACGACTACGTCAACGAATCCCTGCGCGCGAAACTGGCACATTACGAAGTCAAGGTGAAGGAAGTTAAACAACGCACCCTGCCCGAGTGGAGCGATGAACTGGCGAAGACCATCGGCGAGTACCAGACCCTGGACGAAATGCGCGCGAAAGTGCGCGAGGACTTGGTGGCGCAGGCCGAACGCACGGTGGAGCAGGATTACCACGAGCAAGTGATGCAAAAAATGCTCGGCGAGGCGCAGATTAAATACCCACTGCTGATGCTGACCGAGGAAGTTGACGACCTGCTGGAAGACCTGGATCGCCGTCTGCGCGAACAAAAGCTGACGCTCGACGATTATCTGAAAATCCAGCACAAAACCAAGGACGAACTGCGCGAGGAATTCAAGCCCCGGGCCGAGGAGCGCATGAAGCGCGCGCTGATTTTGGGCAAGGTGATTGAACTGGAGCAATTGACGGTCAGCGACGAAGAGGTTGACAGCCACATCGAAAAACTCAGCGCGTCCTTTGGCGCGAGCGCGGCCCAGATCCGCCAGTTGTTCTCCACCCCCGACGCGCGCCGCTCACTGGGTATCGAACTCTTGACCACCAGCGCGCTCAAACGGTTGGCGGCCATTGCGCGGGGAGAAAATATCCCGGCCCCGATCGTGGACGGTGAAGCCACTCCGGTGGCCGCCGAAAGCGCGCCCGCCGCTGAAGTTGAAGCGCCCCAAGCCTAATTACTCCGCCCTGTCGGGTTGGGCCGCTTACATCATCACTCAACTGACAGGTCACGGAGTTTATTCTGGAGGTATCTCATGAGCCGTATTGATTTGCCGCAAGCGTTAATCCCGATGGTCATCGAATCCACCGGCCGGGGTGAGCGCGCCTATGATATTTATTCACTCTTGCTCAAAGAGCGCATTATCTTTCTGGGCACGCCCATCAACGACCAGGTGGCCAACCTGATTGTGGCGCAGTTGCTGTACCTGAATAGCGAAGACCCCAAGCGCGAAATCCGCATGTACATCAACTCACCGGGCGGGGTCATCCATGCCGGGCTGGCGATTTATGACACCATGCAGTTGATCGAAGCGCCGGTCTCGACCACCGCCGTCGGGTTTGCCGCCAGTTTTGGCACCATCCTGCTGACCGCCGGAACCAAAGGCCGCCGCTACGCTTTGCCGAACGCCACCATCCACTTGCACCAACCGTTGGGCGGGGCGGAAGGCCAAGCCTCCGACATCGAAATCATGGCGCGCGAAATTCTGCGCCAGCGGGACTTGCTCAACGGCATTCTCAAGAAGCACACCAAGATGGGCGATGAGCAAATTCTTCAATCCACCGACCGCGACTTCTTCATGACCCCGAACAAAGCCGTGGAACTGGGCGTGATTGACGAAGTGATGCCCATGCCCGATAAAACGGCGGTGGCCGGGGCGAACGGCAAGAAATAAGCGCGCCAAACTTGATAAGGCAGGTAAAATAGACAGCGGTCTTCCCTTTTAGGAAGGCCGCTTTCTTTTGTCCTCGGTGATAACTGAGGCAAAATCCAAATCGAGAGGAAACACCCTATGAGCGAAGTGAAGCATTTAACCACCGCAGAATTGGAGGCCGGGCTGGCCATCATTCGGGAATCGCCTAAAGACGAGGGGCGGTTGGACTGGATTGTGCGCCGCCCACGAGTCGAAGAGCGGGAAGTGGTGGAAGTGGGCGAACTGGATGTGGCCCAGGGTCTCGTGGGGGACACCTGGCGGGTGCGCCCCAGCACCCGCACCCCCGACGGGACCGCGCACCCCGATATGCAATTGAATCTCATGAACGCCCGCGTCATCGCCTTGCTGGCTCAGGACAAAACCCGCTGGGCGCTGGCCGGTGATCAACTGTATCTTGATCTCGATCTGAGCGCGGATAACCTCCCGCCCGGCACCCAACTGGCGCTCGGGACAGCGGTGGTGGAAATCACCGCGCAACCACACACCGGGTGTGATAAATTCATGCACCGCTTCGGGCGCGCGGCCGTGCTGTTTGTCAATTCGCCCGAGGGCAAGCGCCTGCACTTGCGCGGGGTCAACGCCAAAGTCGTGCAACCAGGCCTCATCCGGGTGGGCGACCTGGCTAAAAAACTTAAGCAGGATTAGCGACCCCACAGGAGCAGGTATGCCCAAAGCCAAAGTCACCGACGACGTTAAGCGATGTGTGTTTTGCAAACGCACCGAGGATAAGGTCACCCGGCTGATCTCTGGCCCGCCGGGGGTGGCCATTTGCGACGAGTGCGTGGATATGTGCTACGACATCCTCGCCTCCGCCGACCCGCTGGAGGAATACCCGGCGCTCGAACTGGAAAACCGCCCACCCCTGCCGCCCAAAGAAATCAACGAGCGGCTGGATGAGTACGTGGTGGGTCAGGCGCAGGCCAAACGCGTGCTAGCCGTGGCCGTGTACAACCATTACAAGCGCATCCGCCACAAGCCGCGCCCCGGCGACCCCGATCTCGACAAGAGCAACCTGCTGTTCATCGGCCCCACCGGGTGCGGCAAAACCCTGCTGGCCCAAACCCTGGCGCGCATTCTCGATGTGCCGTTCTGTATTGCCGATGCCACCGCGCTGACCGAGGCGGGTTATGTGGGCGAGGATGTGGAATCGATTCTGGCGCGGCTCATTCAGGCCGCCGATTACGATATTTCCCGCGCCGAGAAGGGGATTGTGTACATTGACGAGGTGGACAAAATCACCCGCAAGAGCGGCGACAATCCCTCGATCACGCGCGACGTCTCGGGCGAGGGCGTGCAACAAGCCCTGCTCAAAATCATCGAAGGCGCGCGGGTCAACGTCCCCCCGCAGGGCGGGCGCAAACATCCCCAGCAGGAATTCGTGCAGATTGACACCAGCAACGTGCTGTTCATTTGCGGGGGCACGTTTGACGGCCTGGAGGAGGTGATTGCCAAACGCTTGAAAAAGACCAACGGGCATAAGCCGCCGCTGGCCGAACTGCTCCGGCAGGTGACGCCCGATGATTTGATGCGCTATGGCTTGATCCCCGAATTGGTGGGCCGCCTGCCGATGGCGGTGGGCCTGGAACCGCTGGATCACGCCGGCCTGATGGCGGTGCTGACCCAACCGCGCAACGCGTTGGTCAAACAGTTTAAGCGCTTGTTCGAGATGGACAATGTGGAACTGACTTTCAATGACGACGCCCTGCACCTGGCCGCCGACCTGGCCCTGAAACAGCAGACGGGCGCGCGCGGTCTGCGCTCCATCCTTGAAACCACCCTACTCAATGTGATGTACGAGATCCCGTCGCGCTCGGATGTGCGGCGCGTGGTGGTGCAGGCCGAGGCCATTGCCAACCGCGCCCACCCCTTGCTACTTGGCGAGGCCGACGCCCCGCTGAGTTGGGGCGAGCCGGTGGAGAGGGCGGCGTAATTGACTCGTATAAAAAAAGGCGTACACTACGCTACAAGTGTTAGGTTTTTGTGCTGGCAGAGGAGGTTTTACGGCGTGATGATGGAT
>CAYUFY010000192.1:0-9702 GCA_964443795.1 uncultured Anaerolineales bacterium
TGATCGGTAACTTTCTTTCTAAATTTATTTTTGGACCACAAATGGGAAAGAGAGCAGAACAAATCCTACAACGCATTCAACAAGACCTTGCCAATGGGACCGCGTTTGTCTCCCCGCCCATTGATGTTGACAAAGATCAGCTGGCGGCGCTTGCCACCCAGACAGTGATCCACAATCATTAGTTTCAGCAAGTTCTGTTTTTAACCATTACCAGAATCAAAGTTGTTTGTAAAAGTTGGGCGTGTAAGTGGTGTTTTTCAGGCGGTGTTTTGGTAAGCAAGCAGGTTGACCAACAAAGCGCACACTGGACGCTGGGATACGGTGCGGCTTTTCAAGCATTTCGCGTAGGCGTGGCTTCGGGTTTTCTTTGCTCCCCAGCAGAGTCCACGCCCGCGCTAGCGCCATGCTCCGCAAACCGATAGGCTGAGCAATTACGGCCTTTAGCAGATGGCAGAATGATTCTCCTCTTTGACATTGACGGCGTTCTGATTCACAACTTCGCCTATCACGCCTGCCTCGCGCGGACCGTGACCTATTTTGCGCGCCGCATGGGGCTGGGCGACCTCACCCTCACCGAAACTGAAATCGAAGTTTTTGAATCACAGAGTGTGACCGTTGAATGGGATTCGGGCGCGATTAGCGTGGCCGCGCTATTGATGGCATGGTTGGACACCCGGCCCGCCGGGCCACTGCCCCCCGACCTGTGGGCCGCGCTCGACGGACTGGCCGCCACGCCCACCGCCATCACCCGCCCGGACTACGCCGCCATCGCCCGCCGCGTAGGCGCGGCCACCCCGCCGGGCGGGCTTCCCTCCAGCACAGCGCTCAATCTCTTCCTCGCCGACCTCGACGGTCTCGCGCTCCCGCCCGAAATCCACCAACCCGCACGCGCCCTCCTGCACCATCTGCTCGACGACCGCTACAACATAGACCGCGCCCCGGCCATGCAAGTCTTTCAAAACTACGCGCTCGGCCACCAGCAATTTACCCATTACTACTCAATCCCAGCGCGCCTCGAATCCGAATCACTCCTCGAAACCCTCGACCGCCCCGCGCTCGCGCCGGAGATGCGCGACCGGGTGCTTGCCAAACTCGCCGCGCGCGAACTGTACGCCGCCATCTACACCGCCCGCCCCACCCTCGCGCCCGCCGGGGTTGGCGCGCCCCAACGCGGCTACACCCCCGAGGCCGAAATCGCCCGCCAACTCGTGGGGCTGGACCCGCTCCCGGTCACCGGCTTTGGCAAACTCCATTGGTTTGCCCAGCGCGTGGGCCTGCACGGGGAAGACTTAATCAAGCCCTCCATCTTTCAAGCCATCTATGCCATGAGTCTGGCGCGCACGGGGGATGAACTGGAATCACTCAAGGCCGCGTTTGCCATCCTGCGCGGCGACCATTTGCGTTATCCGCTCACCGCGTGTGCCAACAAAACCATTCACGTCTTCGAGGATTCCAGTTCCAGCCTGCGGGCCGTCACGCGCGCGGTAGAGGCGCTCAACCGGCAGGGGCTGAATCTCACCCTGGTGCGGCATGGCATTGCCCCGACCAATTCGCCCAAACAAGAGACGCTTGCCCAAATCGCGGATATGATGCATAACAACATCAACGCTGGCTTGGCCGAAATTTTCAAACAGAACTGAGCCTCACCATGATCCTCCCTGCCGCAACCCACGCCTACATTGACGCCCATTGGGCCGCTCATCTGGCGCGGACCCAGGAGTTTTTACGCCAACCGAGCATCTCGGCGCAAAACCTGGGCGTGCGGGCCACCGCGGATTTGTTGCGCCGCTGGCTGACAGAGCGCGGCGCGACCGTGGAATTCTATGGCCAAGACGCCATGCCAGTAGTCTTCGCCGAATGGAATGTCGGCGCGCCCAAGACACTCATTGTCTACGGCATGTACGATGTGCAACCCGTGGATAACCAACAGTGGACCACCCCACCCTTCGCCGCCGAAATTTGGAACCACCCCGAAGGCGGCGAGAGCGTGGTGGCGCGCGGGGCCTGCAATTCCAAAGGGCCGCTCATGGCCTTCCTCCATGCCATCGAGTCCCTGCGGGCCACGGGTGGCCTCCCGGTCAACCTCAAATGGGTCATCGAAGGCGAAGAGGAAATTGGGAGCGGCACCCTGCCCGAGTTCTATCGCACCCACCAGGCCCGGCTCGCCGCCGATGCCGCATTCGAGCCATTCTGGAGCCAGTACACCTCCCTCGGGGCGCCCACCATCACGCTGGGCACCAAAGGCGTGATGGGCCTCGAATTCATCTGCCGTTCGGGGGCCTGGGGCGGCCCGCGCGAGATCATGCACTCCAGTCTCGGTCTGTGGGTGGCTTCCCCGGCGTGGCGTTTATTGCAAGCGCTCAATTCACTGGTCAACGAGTATCAACAACTCACGGTGGATGGCCTGCCCGCCTTCGGAACAATTGAACCCGACGACGAGCGCCTGCTCGCGGCCCTGGCGGTCAGCTTCAACCCCAACGAAACCCTGACCCGCTTGGGAACCGCCCGCTTCAAGCGCGACCTGTCCCCGCTCGATTTGCTGAAGGAACTGGAGTTCGCGCCGATGCTTAACATCAATGGCTTGCAGTCCGGCTACCAAGGCGAGGGGTCGCACACCATCCTCCCCACCGAGGCCCGCGCCCTGTGCGATGTGCGACTGCCCCCCGGTTTCACCACCGACGTAACCTTCAACGCCATTCGCGATCACCTCGCCCAACGCGGCTTTAGTGATATCGAGCTCAAATGCGATTCCGGCTACCCGGCCGCCAAGACTCCGCTCTCGGCGGCGGTGGTGCAAGCGCTTATTACCACTTATCGAGCGCACGGGTTCGAGCCGCAAATCCGGCCCATGGAGGCCTCGGCCACCCCGTACTACTTATTCACTGAAGTGTTGGGCCTGCCGTTTGCCTGGGGCGGCCTCGGCGCGGCGGGCGGCAGTCACGGCCCCGACGAGTGGTGCTCAGTGGCGGGGTTGAAGGCGCTGGAAAAATCAGCGGCGACCTTTTTGACAACCTTTGCGGCGGCGCAATAAGCTTATCCAACCCGCATGACGGGATGCGCAGTGCGGGTTGCATAGTGTGGCATGGCCTACCTCGCCCTCATTCGCCTCGCTTTCCAACGCCAGTTCGCCTATCGCGCGGCCAACCTGGCCGGGCTGGCCACTAACGCATTCTTCGGCCTGCTTCGCGCGGCCATGCTGATTGGCCTGTTCAAGGCCCAAAGCGCCGGACGCGTGAGCGGCTACTCCCTGCAAGACGCCATTACCTACACTGGCCTCACCCAGGCCCTACTCGCCTATGTCGCCATTTTTTCGTGGTGGGATCTCATGCAATCCATCCGCACCGGCGAAATTGCCTCCGACCTAACCCGCCCGATGGATTATTTTGGTTACTGGTGCGCGCGGGATATCGGGCGGGCGGCGGCGCAACTGCTGTGGCGCGGCTTGCCCATGATCGGCTTGTATGCGCTGGTTTACCGCATTAGCCTGCCCCCGTCTTGGGAACATTGGCTGGCCCTCATTCCCACCTTGTTTCTGGCGCTCCTCGTGAGTTTCGGCTGGCGGTTCCTGGTCAGTCTCGCCGCGTTTTGGACACAGGATGCCATCGGCGTAGGCCGCGCGGCGTGGGGCTTGTCCACCTTTCTCTCCGGCTTTCTCATGCCCATCGCCTTCTTTCCCGATTGGATGGCAAACGCAATGAAGTGGACGTTTTTCCCAGCGATGATTAACACGCCAGTTGAGGTTTACCTCGGCCTGGTGAGCGGCCCGGCTCTCTGGCGCGCCCTGACCGAGCAAGCGCTGTGGGTCGTCATTCTCTATATACTCGGCCAAGCCGTACTGGCGGCGGGGGTGAGGAAGTTGGTGATTCAGGGAGGGTAGGAGTGGGGGATGTGAGATTGGAGATTGGGTGATTTGGGTTTTGACATTTGAATTTTGAAATTTGGGATTTGCCTTTTGAATCTTTACCTCCGCCTCATCTCCATCACCCTGCGCTCGCAGATGCAATATCGCCTGTCCTTCCTCGCCGATGTGCTGGTCACAGGGGGGCAGGTGATCATCGAGTTTGTCAGTTTTGCGGCGGCCTTCACCCGCTTTGGCAGTATTGGCGGCTGGGCCTTGGGCGAAGTGGCGTTTCTCTACGGCTTGGTGGAGATGGCTTTCGCCACGATGGACATGGTCTTTAGCGGCTTCGACCCCAGCTTCTTCTCGCAACAAATCCGGCGCGGCACGTTCGATCAGTTCCTGCTCCGCCCGGCCAGCCTCACCCTGCAAGTGTTCGGGTCCGAGTTCATCGCGCGACGGCTGGGGCGCGTGGGGCAAGGCGCGTTGGTGTTCGCCCTGGCGCTGTATCTGCATCCGGTGCAGTGGACGCCCGGCAAACTGCTCTACTTTCCCCTCGTCTATCTCAGCACCTTCGCCTTCTTCGGCGGGCTGTTTGTGGTCGGCGCGACATTTTGTTTTTGGACGGTGGAGTCGCTGGAGGCCATGAACATCTTCACTTATGGCGGCTCGGCGATGCTTTCGTACCCCATGCACATTTACCCCGAATGGCTTCAACGCTTCTTTACATTCATCATCCCTGGCGCGCTATTGGTTTACTACCCGGCGCTGTATTTTTTGGATAAGCCCTACCCCGCGCCCCTGCCGTTTCTTGCGCCCCTCGCGGGGTTCGGCTTCCTCGGGCTGGCGCTGGCCTTTTGGCAGTTCGGCATCCGCAAATACACTTCAACAGGAACGTGAGGCGAATGGGGTGATTTATGATTGAGGGTGACGCTAGAAGTCAGAGTGAAAAACACAGCGAGGTTATTCTGAAACGCTTACTCCCCCTTTCATGGATTGTTCTGCTTTTGACTGGCTGTAATCCGCTGGAGACGATTCTTTATAGCCCGAGGCAAACCCCGGAAAGCTGGCTGAGGCTTCAGCCTTTCATCGAATTCCAGATGGCCGCGAAGTCGGTCATCATCGTCCAGCCCACCACGACGGTCATCGTTTATCTGCTCGGCCTGGTGGCCATTGGCGCGGGCGCGTATTTCTGGCGCATCCGCCAGAACCATCGAGCGCGCCGCTGGTGGGGCGTGGCCCTGGTCTTGTGGGGTCTGGGCGCTTGGTTCGCCGGAACGAGCTATGAGGCCTTCAGTTATCACCTCAAATGCGCCGGGCGGGAGGCTTGCCTTTGGACCAGTGGGTGGGAAATCAGCTATCTGGTCGTTTCGATCGCCAGTGTGGATGCCCTGTTGATGGCGCAGGCGTATGCGGGCGCGACCGCCCTCTGGCGCCGGAGGCTGATCGCTTATGCGATCATCAATTTCACCGGATACGTGATCACGGTGGCGATTGGCACCGTGGTCCCCATCCAGTTCCTGATTTCTTTTGAGCTACTGCTCATCGTCACCGCCCCCACGGTGGTCATCTTCATCATCCAGAATGGCTGGCGGTACTTCAAGTTCAAGCAGGGTTTGGATCTGGCCCTGTTGGGGGCGTGGGGCTGGCTGGCCCTGACCATCGGGGCGTACTTTCTGTACCTGATTTCGGGTTTGACCCAGCGCTTATGGGCGCAGGGGGTTTGGTTTTCCGAGAACGATGTGCTCCACATAGGCTTGATTATTTGGATGGCCTACCTGGCGGGGGTGGTGGCCCGCCGGGTAGTGGATGCGCCGCAGTGACGCTAATGCCCGGCGTCATTCTTCTGGTGGCTTAAATAGAGCGCCCCGCCAATCATCAACGTCCCTAACGCCAGATACAGCAAGTCGAGCGGGGAGGTGTATTTAATTTGCAAAGCCTGCTGGAAGAACTTGACCACCAGCATGAGCAGGATGACTTTGGCGAGCCGGTCTTTGAGATCGTCAAAACTGCGGATCAGGAGTAGCCGCGCGGCCAGTTCGGAATTTTCAATCACCTCAATCTTGCCGATAAACAGTTCATACAAGCCGAGGGCAAAGATGAGCATGATGGAGGCCAGCAAATAGCCATCCACCACAGCGACAAATTGCGAGAGCGCCTCGAGCCGCAAAGCAGAGCGAGCTTGGTCGGTCAGGGCCGGGTCGGCATAGGGCAAGGCCCGGAGCGTGAGATGCACCGAGTCCACGGTCGCCAGATAAAACATCGCCACGCCCACGATCAGGCTGGCCACCACCGCGACGATGACGATCAGCCGGCTTTGCCAGAGGAAGTTTTGGAAGAATTTTTGCATTGGAAAAATCCCGGCGGCCCCGCTTGCGCCACCAGAACTGTTGAATTTCCAGGTCAGTGTGGCGCAAAGAGGGGCAGGGGCGTGTTGGGTTAGAGTTGAACCCGAACATCCGTCCGCCAGCGGGCGCGCCGGGCGGCGGGTGACGGGCGCGGGTCCGCCAGCCCGCTCGCCGGGGCCAGCGGGAGGCGCGCGGGGGCCAACGTCGTGGCGCGGAGCAGGCGCAGTTGGTGGCGGACAAACAGCAACGCCACGACCAGAAAAATACTCAAGTCCACGGTGCGCCACAACAGCCATTCAACAAGTTTTTGTCCGAACATGGTTAGAGACCTCCATTAGCGTTTTTGAGCAGTGAGATGGCGACCCGCGTGTTGCGGCGGATAAACCATTTTTCGATTTCGACGGCGACCAGCACGGTGGCGCTGGCGGCCAGACACAGCAAGAGTTCGGGCGCGGCGAGCGGTTGGGTGTGGAACCAACCCTGCAAGAGCGGCACATAAAGCAACGCCAGTTGCAAGGCGGTGGTCAGCAAGACCGCGCCCAGCAGGGGCTTGTTAGAGAACAGCCCCTGCTTGAACAACGACACGCTGTTGGAGCGCACCGCCAGCGCATGGAACATTTGCGAGAGGGTGAGCGTGGTGAAGACCATGGTCTGCCAGCCGGGGTGATTGGTGGCCCAGCCCCAATAGCCGAGCAGGAATGACACCAGCCCCATGAACGGCCCGATGGTGAACATGTGCCGCCCGAGGCCGCGACTGAAAATACTCTCTTCCGGCGCGTAGGGTCGGCGCCGCATCGCGTCGGCCTCGCCCTTTTCCACGCCCAACGCCAGGGCGGGCAAACCGTCGGTCACCAGATTCATCCACAGGATTTGCAAGGTCGTGAGGGGCAAGGGCAAACCCGCCAACTGCGCGAGGAACATGGCCGCAATCTCGCCGGTGTTACTGGTGAGAATATATTTGACGAACTTGCGGGCGTTGTCGTAAATGGCGCGGCCCTCCTCCACCGCATGGACGATGGTGGCAAAGTTGTCGTCCAAAATCACCATGTCCGCGGCTTCCTTGGAAACATCGGTGCCGGTGATGCCCATGGCCACGCCGATATCGCTTTGGCGCAGGGCGGGCGCGTCATTCACACCGTCGCCGGTCATGGCGACTACCTGCCCCTGCGCGCGCAGGGCCTGCACGATGCTGAGTTTGTGTTCGGGCGAGACGCGCGCATACACCGACACGTTCGTCACCGCCTGCGCCAGTTCGGCGGGCGTGAGTTGCCCCACTTCCTGCCCGGTGAGGAGGCGCGCGTGGCTGTCCTCGACCATGCCCAGTTCGCGGGCAATGGCCAGCGCGGTGAGCGGATGGTCGCCGGTGATCATCACCGGGCGGATGCCCGCCTGTTTGGCGGTAGCCACGGCGGCGCGGACTTCGGGGCGCGGCGGGTCTATCATGCCGACCAGGCCGACAAAGGTAAGCTCGCGCTCGATGGATTCGGTCACGCCGTCGGCGGGGAGTGTGGCGAGCTGACTAAAGGCCACGCCCAAAACGCGCAACCCTTCGCGGGCCAGGCGGTTGGTGGCTTCCTCGATGCGCGCGCGAAACGCGGGGGTGAGCGGGAGCCGTTCGCCGTTCACCAATACCTGTGCGCTGACTTCGAGCAAGTTATCCACGCCGCCTTTGGTGAAGGCGAGATACGGAGACGTGGCGTCCAACAACGGCAAGGCGGCTGAAGCCGACAATTGATGAATGGTGGTCATGCGTTTGCGTTCGGAGGAGAACGGCACTTCCGCGACCCGGGGGAGCCGGGTTTCGAGATCGGTTTTCCACAACCCGAAGCGCGCGCCGGCCACGATGAGCGCGCCCTCGGTGGGGTCGCCCACCGCGCGCATTTCGTCGGCACGCTCGGGCATGGGTTCGAGCCAGGCGTCGTTGCACAGCGCGCCGCCGATGAGCAGGAGTTCCTGCTCGGGGGACATCAGGGTGAGGGGTTCAGCGGTCCGCGCGAGCGTGGGTTTGCCCCGGCGCACGGTCTCGGTCAAATCCACGGTGTGGCCGGCCACATCGAGCATGGTCACGGTCATGCGGTTCTCGGTGAGCGTGCCGGTCTTATCCGAACAAATCACGGTGACCGAGCCGAGGGTTTCGACCGCCGGGAGTTTGCGGATGAGCGCGTGGCGTTTGAGCATGCGTTGCGCGCCGAGGGCCAGCGTGATGGTGAGCACGGCGGGCAGGCCTTCGGGGATGGCGGCCACGGCCATGGAGATGGCGATGAGGAACATCTCGCGCAAATCTTCGCCGCGCGCCACGCCGAGCGCGAACACCACGGTGACGATGACGGCCACCGCCACGGCCAGGGCTTGGCCCAACTGTGTCATGCGTTTTTGGAGGGGGGTTTTCTCGCTCCCAACCGCTTGAATGAGTTCGGCGATGCGCCCGAGTTCGGTGCGCATGCCCGTGGCCACGACCACGGCCGCGCCCCGCCCATAAGCGACGGCGGTGCCGAAGTAGAGCATATTGCGGCGGTCGCCCAGGGGGAGGTCGGCGCCGGGGAGGGGTTTGAGCGTTTTATCCACCGGGAGCGATTCGCCGGTGAGGGCGGCTTCCTGCACGCGCAGGTTGGCATTTTCGATGAGCCGCGCATCGGCGGGGATGGCGTTGCCCGCTTCGAGGAGCAGGATGTCGCCGGGGACGAGGTCGCGCGCGGGGATGTCCATCACGCGCCCATCGCGCCGGACCCGCACCGAGGGCGCGGCCAGACGTTTGAGGGCGGCCATGGCTTTTTCGGCGCGGTATTCCTGGGCCAAACCGAGCGCGGCGTTGAGCACCACGATGGCGAGAATGGCGACCGCGTCAATATAGTCGCGCAAAATCAGGGCGATAATGGCGGCCCCGATGAGGACGAGCACCATCACCGAGGTGAGTTGTTCCCAGAGGATGGCCCACGGGGATTTGAGGCCACGCTCGATCAGTTCGTTGGGGCCATGCTGCGCGAGGCGGTCGGCGGCCTCGGTAGAGGGGAGGCCGCCGGGGGTGACGGCGAGTTTTTGTAAAACTTCAAGATGATCGAGGGTGTGCCAGGGTAAGGGCGAGTTCATGCTTAGTCCTTGGGAAGCTAAAAAAGTTGATGTCCTACTTATACACGCCACCCAACCTAAAATCAATGCTTTTGTAGAGGGTGGGGCGAATTGTCGGGGAGATGTCGGGGAGGGCGGGGAGGCTGACGAGGAATAATTAATCCAGCATTCATTTAAGTGGCGCAAGCCGAGGCCATTGCCAACCGCGCCACCCCTTGCTGCTCGGCGAGGCCGAGGCCCCGCTGAGTGGGGGCGAGCCAGTGAATAGGGCAGCGGGATTGACTCTAGCTAGTGACAGGCCTATATTATCTGCGTTCATGTTCCGTAATTAACCCCCATGCGGGGTATTATCTGAAAAGTTTCCGTCCATTTGATGTTGAGCGGTAAGGGGAGCTCTGCTGTGTTGCGGATTCAGCAAAGCGGTTCACGGCTTTTTTATCCAAACTTCAT
>CAYUFY010000193.1:0-9675 GCA_964443795.1 uncultured Anaerolineales bacterium
TATGAAAACCATTTTATCTTGCCAGAAGGAGTAGGGTGGAATTTTGCGGTTGCTGCTAAAATATGCTCCCCCGCCGCCAAACTCCGCGGTGTTGCTGAGGAAGGCGGTATTGGTTAACGTGGTCGTGATTACAAAGTACGCGCCGCCGCCTTCACTCCCGGCTGTATTATTTTGGAAAGTCACATGGTCCACTTGGGCCACGCTATAGATGTACGCGCCGCCGCCATTGCCGGTGGCCGTGTTGCTCATGAAGGTCGTGCCGGTCAAGTTGGTCGCCGCGTTGAAACCGAAGAAGTACGCGCCGCCACCGCTACCGCCGCTAACCGTGTTGGTCGTGAAAGTGACGCTGGTCAAGCTGGCGGCGTTATCGAAGTACGCGCCCCCGCCCGCGCCGGCCCCGAAGCTGCCGGTGGCCGAGTTGCCGCTGAAGGTTGTATTCGTCAACGTGGCCGTGATTGCAAAGTACGCGCCGCCGCCTTGGGCGTAGATGGCGGCGTTAGCCGTGTTGCCGGTGAAGGTTGTGCCGCTCACGCTGGCCTGGCCAATGATGTAGGCGCCGCCGCCGCTCTGGGCAACATTGTTGGTGAAGGTCGTGTTGGTCAGCCCAGCCGCGCCGAAGTACGCGCCGCCGCCGTACTGGCCGGAGGTATTGCTGATAAAGGTTACAGGCTCTACCAGATTGGATGTGAAAAGCGACATTATGTTGTTCTGCCGCGTCGTGGATTCAGCGTCAAAAAACGAAACCCGAAAGTTTTATATTCAACTTTCACATCCTATCTGGTAGAGCCAGGTTACATTAGTGAGGCTGGCCAAGCTGGAATACAAGTTGGAATGCAACCCACCACCATCACCCGTCGCCGTGTTGCTTAAGAAGATTGTGCTAGCAATACGTGTGGCTTGGTCGAAGGAGACAAACACCCCCCCGCCGGAGTCAGCCGTGTTGCTGAAGATAGTCATCTCAGTGAGGGTTAACGAGGCCTCAGCGAAAATGCCGCCACCACTCAACCCGGTTGTCGAACCATTGGTCAGGGTGAACCCTTGTAGCGTGGCGTCCACCTTGGCTTTTATCACGCGCCCGCCGCCCTGCGCATCCAGCGTGGTGGGTTGGGTGATGGGGTAGGCTGTGGTCCAGTTGGTGGTGGTGTAGCCACCCGCCAGCGTGAGCGTTTGGGTGATGAGCGCTACCTGATTGGTGCTGTCTTCGTTAAACACACCTGCGCAGTACCCGGCGATTTTGACCACCCCGCCGGGGGAGGCGGACCCGAGGGCCAGGCGCACCGCGCTGGCATCGGTGCTGGAATAGACGGTGGTGCCGTCAATGGTGGCAAAGCACGTCTCCCCGGCGGCATAGGCCGTGCGGGGGGCGGCCCCCCCACCGAGCGCGAGCAACGCCACGGCCAGCGCCAGACCCAGTCCCAGTGGCAGGCAAGCGCGGAGCAAACGTCGCCAACTCATGCGGGTTGATAAATGGACTGGGGCGGAATTTAAACTGGGCATGCGACTTCTCCTAAATAAAATAGCCTGGGCCATGACACGCCAGCGCAGGTTGGTTCGATGGGATTGAAAATGAGTGGGGGGGAACTAAAATCGGACGAATTTTAGGGTAATTGGTGGGAAAGTCAACCCATTTACTTCAACCCCAAAAATTTCTCGAACGCCTCAAAGCTGGTAAACCCGGCGATGGTGTCTAAAAACTCTTTTAGGTTCGCGCTCCGGCGGCGGAGCAGGCGCACCGCCGGGCCAACCGGGTCCGCGCCGGGCGCGCCCCCCCCGGCGGCATAGGCCCCGTAAAATGCGAAATAGGCCTGATTGAGTTTGCGAAACTGATAGCCGTGCTCCCACATGAACTGCCGCCGCTGTTCCATGTAGGCTTCGGCTTCCTCGATTTTGCCTTCGGCCAGCAGGGCATCGGCGGTGACGCGGGTGGTGTGCATTTCGGTGATGAAGTCGAAGCTGGGGGCGGGGGGCGGTTGCGCGGGGTCGGCGAAATCGCGCGGGAGCAGATTCCTGAAGGGCGGGGGGGGCGGCGCGAGGTCGGGGTAATAACGCGCCATCACCAGCGCGCCAATTTCGTTGCCCACAATTTCGGCGGTGGTTTCGTTCATGGTGCGGATGGCGCCATCTTCAAAGTAGCTGAACCCCAGCGGGCGGAGGGTGAGGTAGTTGTGGGCCCACTCATGCGCGACCACCGACGCGATCCAGTTGAGATCGCTGTGTTGCAAGACCATGGTGGGGTAGGTGCCGATGCCGCCCAGCCCGACGATGAGGGTGGAGACGTTAAGCTCCTGCGCGACCCGGTCTTCGAGCGCCACTTGCTGGTCGAGGGTGAGTTCGCCGTTGACATCGAGGTTGGCTTCTTGCCGGATGGTGTCGCGCGGGGAGACGACGAGGGCGTAGGGCAGGGGGGTGAAGTGAAAGGCCACCGGCGGGAAGAGGACCAGGCCTTGTTCGGCAAAGAGGGTCGCCACTTGTTCTTGGAGGATGGCCTCGGCGCTGGGTTGAACCCGGTGGAGGCGGGCCAGCACATCGGCTTGCAGGCCGCGCAGACCGGCGGTTTCGGCGGCGGGGTCGGCTACCGCCGGGTCGGCGTATTGTTGTTCGATGGCGCGTTGGAGACTTTCAAATTCGCTGAGCAAGTCAAAGTAGTCGCGGACGATTTGGGAACGGGCCGATTCTGGGAGAAAGCGTTGCTCGTCCACGCTGGCTTGTTGAAGTTTGTAGCCGACGGCGGCGAGGGTCCAATCCACGAAGTCAAACTCGGTGTCGCGGATGTAGGCGCGGACGCGGTCGGTGGTGTCGCGCGGCAGGTAAGTGTCTTGCGCGAGGACAAAAGCGAGTGATAAGCCGAAGATGCCCCAGGCGATTACCGTGAGGGCCAAGTCAAAGGCTCGGGTGAGGAGTGACCGCATGGGCGCGATGATAACCGCTGGGAGGCGGAAGCGCAACGGGTGGGGGTATAATCCGTCCATGAATTTTCTAGTCACTGGCGCGGCGGGGTTTTTGGGTTCGGCGTTGGCGAATCGGTTGGCGCGGGATGGGCATATGGTGCGCGCGCTGGATGATTTGTCGGCGGGTGACCCGGCGCGGCTCGCGCCCCAGGTGTTGTTTACGCGCGGGGATGTGAATGACCGCCCCAAGTTGTGGTCCATGTTGCAGGGGGTGGAATGTGTGTACCATCTGGCGGCGCGCGTGTCGGTGTCCGAGTCGGTGCTGTATCCGCGCGAGTATAACGCGGTGAACGTGGGCGGGACGGTGAGTGTGATGGAGGCCATGCGCGATGCCGGGGTGCGGCGGGTGGTGCTGGCGTCGTCCGGTGCGGTGTACGGCGACCAGAACGAGCAACCCCTACAAGAGTCGTTCACGCCCCATCCGCGCAGTCCCTATGCGGTGAGCAAACTGGCGGCGGAGTTTTACGTGCGGACGATCGGGGATTTGTGGGGGATCGAGACCCTGGCCCTGCGCGTGTTTAACGCCTATGGGCCGGGGCAACCCCTGCCGGCCGCGCACCCGCCGGTGATCCCGCGCTTTTTGCATCACGCACTCACCGGGGCGTCGCTGGTGGCCCACGGCGATGGGGCGCAAACCCGCGACTATGTGTATGTGGAGGATGTGGTCGGGGCGCTGGCCGCGGCGGCCACGGCGCGCATGGATGGCACTTTTTTGATTAATGTCGGGAGTGGCCGCGAGACGAGCATTAGGGATCTGGCCGGGCTGGTGAGCGAGGTGACCGGCAAAGAAGTGGACCCGATTTACAGCAAAGCCGACAGCGGCGGGGTCTCGCGGATGTGCGCCGATATTGCCTTGGCCAAAGAAAAACTGGGTTTCGCGCCCCAGGTGGACTTGGCCGAGGGGTTGCGGTTGACCCTGGAGCAGGATGCGCGGTTTAGGGATTTGCGGAAGGGATGATTAAAATCTGTTTCGTCTGTCTCGGTAACATCTGCCGCAGTCCGTTAGCGGAGGGCGTGTTTAAGCATTTGGTCAAAGAGGCCGGGCGCGCGGCGGAATTTCACATTGAGTCGGCGGGCACCGGAGGCTGGCATGTGGGCGAAGCGCCAGATTTGCGCTCACAACGGGTGGCGTTGGGGCATGGCTTCCGGTTGGAGAGCCACGCGCAACAATTTCGCGCCGACGATTTCGCCCGCTTTGATTGGGTGCTGGCGCTCGATGGCGAGATTGCCGCCGACTTGCGGCATCTGGCCCCCAACCCCGCCGCCCGCGCCAAAGTTCACTTGCTCCGCGAATATGACCCCGAAGCGAAAGGCAATCTCGACGTGCCCGACCCCTATTATGGGGGCCTGGAAGATTTTGAGCGGGTCTACGCGATGGTGGCGCGAGGGTGTGAGGGGTTGTTGCTGGAAGTCAGCGCGCCCCGTTGATGTTCATCCCCGAAGCGGTTAAACATTTTGTCGCTTAATCAAGCGGCGGATGCCAGCCGGCGCTTACCCAGCGACTGCGCGCCGCCACAATTGTGGGGTTGTTCAGGCGCAAAGCAATGATGGTTGCGCGGCCAATTGCCGTTAGCCCTTCTACGCGTGTCCCATCTACGCTCCATTGAAAATGGTCAGCCCATGCCTGAGCGCGTGGATGATAGAGTGATGTGCGTTCCCCAGTTAGCGGATCTTCGGCTTCTGTTTTATCGGCTTTGAATTCATTGCACGCGCGACAGGCGAGGCAAATGTTCTCGAAAGCGGTTTGGCCGCCTTTCGAGAAAGGGTGAATATGGTCATGTGTCAGGGGAATGCCGCTATTGGCCTCGGTCGTCAAACAATAACAACAGCGGCGGCGGTCTGCGGCCTCGAGGCGGGCGCGCAAATCGTCGGAGAGATAAACAGCCACGCTATGTCAGGGGGCCGGGACTTCATGCCCGCGCCAGCGGAGTAGCACAGCCGCGTGAGCCTTGCAAAGCATGAAACGGTCTGCCTCAGTGCGGAGCGCTGCCAATTCCAGCCGTTCGGCTGCTGTCAACGCGCCACTTTGATTGTGTTCCAGCAAGGCATCATAGCGTTTCATCTCGGCTGGTATCTTGCGGCCTCGCGCGATAACCCACAAGGCCTCATCATCCAACTTATCCATCGCGGCCAAGTCGGCTTGAAATTCGGCTGGGGCATCTTCCCACATGGGGGGACTGCCGACGCGCAAGGCGTGGAGCATCACTTCTTCCAATGAGCGGCGGGTGGCCCGGGCAGTGTTCGCCAATCGTTGGTAAAGTGTCTCTGGGATTTGGAGGGTAACGGTTTCGGCTAACATAGGCTGAGGTCTCTAGGGGCATTATACCCCTGCTTGTAAACAGCGGCTTTGGCTCTATCGTGAGAAGATGTAATTTGGTTCAACGCAGATAGAGGTCTATAATCTCGCTCACTATTCCCATACACAGGAGGGTTTGCCATGCTCGCCAATTCCACTCACCCCCGCCGGGTTTTCACGGCTCTCACGCTCAGTCTCGGGCTGATTGCGTTGACAATTCTGTTTGCCTCGGCCCCGGCGCACAGCCAGCCAAACTCGGCGGGTCTGACCAAACCCGCGCAACTGGAATTTGCCCCCGGCGTGGTGCTGGTCGGATTAAAGGATGGGGCCACGCTCCCCGTTGGGGCGGACCGTCGCCCACTGGCCGTCGCTTCCTCCCTGGGGGCGACCCTCACCGCGCTTCAAATTCAATCCGTCGAGCAAGTTTTTCACGATTTGCCATCGGCTGTCAGTCCTCTGCATTCCATCTATCGCCTGCGTTTGCCTGCTTCGGGGGATGTGTTGGCGGCGGTTGCAGTGTTGGCCACTAACCCAGAGGTAGCCTTCGCCGAGCCTGACTATCTGGCGCGGGCGGCACTCACGCCCAACGACCAGTTCTATGGTCAACAATGGGCATTGGACAAAATTGGCGCGGCGACGGCATGGAATACCGTGACGGGCACGCAGTCGGTGGTGATTGCGATTGTGGACTCGGGGTTGCAATTGGACCACCCTGAATTTGTCAACCGCTTGTGGGTAAACCCGGGCGAAAGCGGGGGCACGGCAGGCGTGGATGACGACAGCAATGGCGTGATTGACGATTTGAACGGCTGGAATTTTGTCGGTAACAATGCCACGCTAGATGACGACAATGGGCACGGTACACAAGTGGCGGGCGTGGCCGGGGCCACGGGCAACAACGGTGTGGGCATTGCTGGGGTGTGTTGGGGGTGTGGTCTGATGACCGTCAAAGTGATGCAGGCCAGCGGCGTGGTGAATTACTCCGACCTCGCTACGGGAGTGGCCTACGCCGCCAGTAAAGGCGCGCACATTATCAATCTCTCGCTGGGCGGCTATGCCGATTCGGCGACCTTGCGGGCCGCGATTGAATCCGCCGCGCAGACAGCGGTGATTGTGGCCGGCGCGGGCAACGATAATTCTTCCGCGCCTTTCTATCCCGCCGCCTATCCCGATGTGATGGCGGTAGCGGCCACCGACCAGAACGATGCTAAAGCCGCTTTATCAAATTATGGCGCGTGGGTGGATTTGGTCGCGCCGGGGGTATTCATTTCCACGACTTTTGTAGGCGGCTACGGCACCAACCAGGGCACAAGTCTCTCGACGGCGTTTGTGGCGGGTGTAGCCGGGTTGCTCAAGAGCCAGCACGCTGATTGGTCGCCCGCGTTGGTCAAATGGCAGATGCTCAATACCGCAACGGCGGTTGAGGGCTTGAATCCGGGTTACGCTGGACAGTTGGGGCGTGGACGATTGGATGCCAACGCCGCCATTAGCCAGTCGCCACAAGCCGCCGCTATTGTGGAGGGCTGGGCGGTGAATGGCGTGGCGGGCGCGCGCCCCGCGCCGGGCGATGCTTTTCAACTCGCGCTCACACTCCGCAACACCTGGAAACCCGCGCAAAGTTTGACAGGCACCGTGAGTGAAAGTGACGGCTTTGTGACCGTGACCGATGCCAGCGGCGCATTTGGAAATATTGACCCCGGCCAGACGGGGAGCAATGCCACGGACACCTTTGGTATTTCACTGGCGAATAACACGCCTTACAATCACCCCATCCTCTTCACACTTAATCTTAGCGGGGCCAATGGTTACAGCCTGAGCCTGCCCTTCACGCTCACTGTGCGGAGCGGCCTAGAATACCTGCCACCCAGCGGCACGAACAACTACATCATCAGCGCTAATCAGACTTGGACGAGCGACAAAACCTACATCCTGCGCGGCAATGTCATCGTCGCTACTGGCATCACCCTCACCATCCAGCCCGGCACGGTTATCAAGGCCGATGCCGACAAGTTCTTCCGCGTGGATGGGACGCTCATAGCCAGCGGCACAGTGGACAGCCCCATCATTTTCACCACGAACTCGATTACCAATGCCAAATGGGTGGGGTTGCGTTTCACGGCTTCCAGCATTCCCGCTACGTTTGACGCAAACAGCGTTTATCAAGCCGGGAGCACTGTGCGCTATGTGAATGTCTCCTATGCCACGACTGGCGTGGATATGTCGGTCGCTCCCTATGTGGCCGACTCGATCTTTGCTAATAACGGCACAGCCCTCAGCACAGGTAGCACTTCCCCACGCATCGAGCGCAACACCCTCAGTAACAATTCGACGGGGATTCAGATGAACGGCGGACAGGCGGTGATTCAGCAGAACACCATCAGCCGTAATACGGGTACTGGTATTAGCGGCAGTGGCTTCCCTCGTATCATCAGCAATACCATTTCTAATAACACTGGTACGGCGATTTCTATGTCCTGTTGCGGGAGCAATGCGCCAACAATTCAGGATAATTACATTGTGGGCAACGGTGGCGGTATCAATGCCAGCAATTTGCAAGGCGTTGACATCGAACATAACTTGATTGCCAACAACAAAAGTAGCGGAATCTGTCCGCCCTGTACGGGTGGCGCAACGGTTTATCTGGATGTGTCTTCGTCAGGAAACTCGCAATCCAAACCGGCGCTGGTTTATAACCCTGACCGAGATGAGTATTTGCTGACATGGTCGGAGGCCATGAAGAATCAAATCAAAGCCCAGAGAGTTTTAAGTGATGGGCAAGCTATTGGTTCGGCGATAGATGTAATTTTGGGTTATGGCTCAAACGTGATCTACAACCCGGCCCGGCAAGAATACTTAGTAACCGGGATTGGCGAAGGTGTATTGGCACAAAGGCTTTCAGCGACCGGCTCTTTGTTAGGAAGTGCCATTGTAATTACTGCCACAGGCATTATCGGAGCCCCTATCGGAGCCAATTTTGGGGGGATATATCAGTCGGCTGACCAAACTTATCTGTTAACCTGGCAAGATGGTAGTTCACCTTATCGCCTCTATGCCCAGCGTGTATTATCTGATGGTGCCCTTAGTGGTTCTGCTATAGTGATTGGGCCGGAATTGGTGTCGAATTCAAGTCTTGGCGACTTGGCTTATGACTCTGCCCGCAACCAGTCATTGGTCACTTTCAAGACTGATTGCTATTACTGTATCCATGGCGCGTGGATCACGCCATCCGTAATGCAGAGCGTGACCGCTACTCGATTGATCACAGATCAATTGGGTTCGGTGTACAACCCGGCCGTGGCTTATAGCGCAGACGCTGACCGGTACATGGCGTTGTGGGAGCATGACCAGAGTGGTCGTAAACTGTGGGGGCAGGTGCTGTCTGGCGATGGTAGTCTACCGGTCAGCCCAACAGTGGTGTATTCATCCGCTACTGACTCCTACACCCCTAGAGTTATGGCTATTCCGGGAGCAGGACAGTTCCTGACTGTGTGGGCGCATCGTCAAGGCGCAGTTAATGAAACCATTCGTGGTCAACGGGTGTTGAGTGATGGCATATTAACAGGGGGGACATTTATGATCGCGTCTCCCACGCAGTTTGGCACAGGCCTTTTCTCACCGGTGCTAGCTTATAACTCTCAACGCAATGAGTTCTTAACTGTATGGGTTGATTGCCGAACAGCGCCCTGCGTACTCTATGGCCAGCGCCTCAGCGCCGACGGCCAACTTTTGGATAATGCCTGGACGACCGCTGATGAGACCAACCCCGCCGTCAACTTCCGCCTGACGGAGGCGCGCGGGGTGCGCTACAACACCATCATCAACAACAGCGGCAATGGCCTGCAACTCTCTGGGAGCGCCGCCGGGACAGTGAACATCGCAGGCAACAACTGGTTTGGCAACGCAAACTATGATGTGTATATGTCCGCGCCGAGCAATGTCACCGTGACGATGGGCGCGAATTATTGGGGCAGTGGCGACCCCTCTTATCGCATTTACGACTGCAACCAGACTGCCAACGGTTGCGGCGACGCGCAAACCACCATTGGGCGCGTGCTTTACGGCGCGCAACTCACCAGTCCCAACCAGACCGCCCCAGCTTTCATTCAAAGCCTGTTCCTGAACCCTAACCCGGTGGGCATTGAGCGCGGCATGGTCAACATCGCTTTCAGCAAGCCGATGAATACGGCCAACCTGCCAGATGTTACCTTCCACGACGCGCGGCGAGGGACGTTGGAGACGATGGCAACATGGTCTGTCCCGACATCGCCTCTAATGGCGCAGGATGCGACCGGAAATATGTGGTTTAGGCTTGGGGTAGGTAATGGTGTTAGCCGTTACGATGGTCAGAGCTGGGTGATGTTTACTATTACAAACTCTGGGTAGTGTCCCTGTAACGTGTGTCGCGTATTTTTCACCACATTGACTTCGGCG
>CAYUFY010000194.1:0-9641 GCA_964443795.1 uncultured Anaerolineales bacterium
GCGCCCTTCAAACACTGTGTTCGGCATTTGTGAGGCTGGTTTCCTGAAGTCCTGAGACAAACACGGATAGTTAGATTTATCTGTGAAAATCTGTGTTCATCCGTGTCCAAAAAATCCCGGACCGAGCAAAAGAATTTTTATCGCGCGGTGTTCGCCACCTCTGCCGGGACCGGCTTAAGCCGCGAGACCCAATCCCGCTGGGGGCGCTGAGAGAGCAACTTGATTTCGTCAGCAATGATGCTCAACCACATTTCCTTAACCGGCATATATGTCCAGCCTAACTCACGCTGGGCTTTGGCGCTGGATATGTTATAGGAAATGCTACTCCCCCTGACAGTCTCCCACGAAAAGAACGCGGGCAGGCCCAGCCAGTGCAATACGGGGCCGAAAGGTGCCATGGCCAGCCCGGCCAACCAGCGCGGCACATAAAACCTAACTTTGAACCCACCCGGCTGTGTGTTCCAAAGCTGAAATATCTCATGCAAACTCATAGTGTCGCCCGCCAGATTGTAAATCTGGCCGGGTTGGCCCTTCTCGGCCGCTAACGCAATCCCTTCACTGATGTCAGCCGCATGGGCTGGCGACAGCTTCATCTCGGGCGAGAACCCGGCCGGAGTCATCAACCCATTCAAATAGAGCCGGAGAAAATACCCGAATGGGGAATGGTCATTGGGGCCAAAGACATGCGCGGGGCACACAATAATGAGCGGCAAGCCAGCCCGCTGATAATGCAAAGCGACTTCATGCGCCTCGGCTTTGCTTTGTTCATAGTAAGAGCGATAGGGTTTTTGGCGCTGATACGTTTCATCGCGCGCGATGCCGCCCGTGTCGCCATAATACGTGTTGGACGAAACATACACGGTCCGGGGGATACTTAACTCTTGCGCCAGACTCAATACGTTGTCGGTGCCAGTGACATTGATGGCCTGCATCAGCTTACGAGCGCTCTTGGTTATTCCCACTTCATACCAAGCAGCGTTATGCACCACCATGTCCACGCCCGTCATGGGTGCGCGCATGGATTCGCGGTCGGTGACATCGCCCGGGACGAGCGCGGCCCCCATCGTCTGCAAAACGCGGGCCTCGTCGCTCTGCGGGTTGCGCACCAGCGCGCTCACCTCCCAGCCGCGCCGGAGCAACGCTTGGGTGAGATATTGCCCAATGAAGCCAGTGCCGCCGGTGAGAAAGATACGCACGGGAAGCTCCTTTCAAAGTTACAGGGTAGATTTTGGCAAAGATTACCGCATTTGCTTCGCGTCAATCTTCGCCCACGTATCCTTCAAGTTCACCGACATATTGAACACCCGCTTGCCCGGGGTCGAGTCGGGGTCAACGCAGAAATAGCCAGTGCGCTCAAATTGGCAGAGACTGCCCACCGCCGCGTCCGCGAGGCTAGGCTCCAACCGACAGGTTGACAGCACTTCGAGCGAAGTGGGATTCAGGTCGGCAATGAAGTCGCGGTCTTCGGCCTCGGGGTCAGGCGAGGCGAACAGGCGGTCATACAAGCGCACCTCCGCCTCCAGCGCGTGTTCCGCCGACACCCAATGAATGGTGGACTTGACCTTGCGGCCATCGGGGGCATCACCGCCACGCGTGGCCGGGTCATAGGTACACCGCACTTCAACCACGTTGCCCTGTTCATCCTTCACCACCCCCGTGCAAGTCACAAAATACGCATACCGCAACCGAATTTCGCGCCCGGGCGAGAGCCGGAAATACTTGGGCGGTGGGGTCTCGCGGAAGTCATCCTGCTCGATGTAGAGCACCCGCGAGAACGGCACCTGACGCGTCCCGGCAGTCGCGTCCTCGGGGTTGTTCACCGCCTCCATCAGCTCCACCTGCCCCTCCGGGTAATTCTCAATCACCACGCGCAGGGGGCGCAACACCGCCATCTTGCGCGGGGCGCGTTTGTTCAAGTCATCGCGCAGGCAATGTTCCAGCAGGGCCACATCGGCCACGCTGTCATTCTTCGCCACGCCCACCAGTCGGCAAAACTCGCGGATGGCCTCCGGCGTGTAGCCGCGCCGCCGCAAACCGGAGAGCGTGGGCATGCGCGGGTCGTTCCAGCCGCGCACATAACCCTCTTTCACCAGCCGCAACAACTTGCGCTTGCTCATCACCGTGTACGACAACTTTAAGCGCGCGAACTCCATCTGGCGCGGGTGGAAAATTTCCAACTCGTCCAGGAACCAATCATAGAGCGGGCGATGCGCTTCGTATTCCAACGAGCACAGCGAATACGTCACGCCCTCAATCGAGTCGCTCTGGCCGTGCGCGTAATCGTACATCGGGTAGATGCACCACTGGTTGCCCGTGCGGTGATGCGCGGTATGGAGGATGCGGTACATCACCGGGTCGCGCAGATTGATATTGCCCGAGGCCATGTCAATCTTGGCCCGCAGGGTGCGCGTCCCGTCAGGGAACTCGCCCCCCCGCATTCGCGCGAACAAATCGAGATTCTCTTCGACGGAGCGATTCCGGTAGGGACTGGCGCGCCCCGGCTCAGTCAGGGTGCCGCGATATTGGCGCATCTCCTCCGCGCTCAAATCGCACACATAAGCCTTGCCCTTCTTAATCAACTGCACCGCATAGTCATACAACTGCTCAAAATAATCGGAGGCATACAACACTTCACCGTGCCATTCATATCCCAACCAGCGGATGTCGGCCTGAATGCCATCCACATACTCCACCTCTTCTTTCACCGGGTTGGTGTCGTCGAAGCGCAAATTGCACTGGCCCCCGAAATCCTGCGCCAGGCCGAAGTCAATGCTAATGGCCTTGGCATGGCCGATGTGCAAATAGCCATTCGGCTCCGGCGGGAAGCGGGTGCGGATATACTGAAAGCGGCCCGTCTTTAAATCTTCAGCGGCGGCCGCGCGGATAAAATCAGTCGGGATGGGGGCGTTGGTCATAAAGGGTGATCACCTATCTGCAAGAATGGGGCTAAGTTTAACGCAAAACTGGCGTATCTTTCAAAGCAATTTTCGCCGGGCGTTTACAGCCCCCGCCCGCTATGGTAAAATTTCCGTCGCACTGGGGCTTCGTCTAGTGGCAGGACAGCACACTCTGGATGTGTATGCGGAGGTTCGACTCCTTCAGCCCCAGCCTGCCTTCTTAAAAACGCCCCCTCAGTATGACTACCCTTCTCTCTCTCTCATGCTGACCCTGGCGGGCGTTTTTACTTTAACCCTGGGTCTGGCGCATTTCTTTTTTCCGGTGCTGTTTGATTTTGAACACGCTGTGCCGAAAACCGGCGCGCCGCTCAAACCCTTTCGCTTATTCTTTATTCGCTACGCCACCCAGCGCACCGATGTCCATGGCATTGCGTGGGTGATGAACCATGCCGCAAGCTACGGCCTCGTCTCGATTGGCGCGTTGGATTTGTACTGGGCCGCGACGGGGACCCTGACCCCGTGGCTCTCCCTGTGGATTGCGGGCTGGTGGCTCATCCGTGCGGCCTCGCAACTTTATCTGGGCCGCCGCCCGATGGATTGGCTCATCCTCGCGGGGTTCGCCGCCCTCAGCGTTTTGCATCTCATACTTTTCTTCAACAAAATGAACGGATGAAATCGGAAAAAATTCCGTATAATCTGTTCCATCCGTTGAAAAATTTTTAGGAGTTATCATCCCCATGCGTCTTAGTCAACTCTTCAGCCAAACCCTCCGCGAGGCCCCCGCCGACACGGAAGTGACCAGCCATCGGCTCCTCGTCCGCGCGGGCTACATCGCCCAATTGGGCGCGGGCATCTTTAGTTACCTGCCCCTCGCCCATCGCGCCATCATGAAAGTCGAGCAAATCATCCGCGAAGAAATCAACGCCATCGGCGGACAAGAGATGACCATGCCCGTCATGCACCCCGCCGACCTGTGGAAGGAAACCGGGCGCTGGTTCCAGATTGGCGCCGAGATGGGCCGCTTCACCGACCGCGTGGGCCGCGATATGGCGCTGGCCATGACCCACGAAGAAGTCGTCACCGACCTCGCCCGCAAAATCATCCGCTCGTACCGGCAACTGCCCCTGCTCGTCTATCACATCCAAACCAAATGGCGCGACGACCCCCGCCCCCGCGCTGGTCTCGTCCGTGTGCGCGAATTCACCATGAAAGACTCTTACAGCCTCGATGCCGACTGGGACGGCCTCGACAAACAATATCGCGCGCACTACAGCGCCTACTTCACAATCTTCGCCCGGTGCGGCCTGCCCGTCATCGCCGTCAAATCCGATGTGGGCATGATGGGCGGCAAGCTCGCCCACGAGTTCATGTACCTCACCCCCATCGGCGAGGACACGCTGATTTTGTGCGACAGTTGCGGCTACACCGCCAACAAACAAGTGGCGCGTTTCCGCAAACCCGCCGCCGCCCCCGAGGAACCCAAGCCCCTCGAAAAGGTCGCCACCCCGCACACGCCCACCATCCAGGCCCTCGCCGATTTGCTCGGCGTGCCCAAATCCAAAACGGCCAAAGCCGTGTTCATGGTCGCTACCGTCACCGAAGGCGATAAAGATGTTGATAAATTTATCTTCGCGGTGGTGCGCGGCGATATGGAATTAAATGAGACCAAACTCTCCAACGCGGTGAAGGCCAAAGACCTGCGCCCGGCGCGGGAGGAGGAAATCCGCGCGGTGGGTGCCAACCCGGGCTATGCCTCGCCCATTGGCTTGACCGTACGGGCGTTGAATTCAACGCCCGTACTCATCGTGGTGGATGAAGCCGTGCAGGACTCACCCAACTTGGTGGCCGGCGCTAACGAAGATGGCTATCACCTACTCAACACCAACTACGGGCGCGATTACACCGCTACCCTCGTGGCCGACCTGGCCGCCGCAGACGAGGGCGCACTCTGCCCGGAGTGCGGCAACCCCCTGCGGGCCTCGCGGGGCGTGGAAACCGGCAACATCTTCAAACTCGGCACCCGCTACAGCGCCGCGCTCAACGCCAACTTCCTCGATAAAGATAATGTTTCCAAACCCATCATCATGGGGTCGTATGGCATCGGCTCCGGGCGCTTGCTGGCGTGCGTGGCCGAAGAACACAATGACGAGTTTGGGCTGAAGTGGCCCATCACTATCGCGCCCTATCACGTGCAATTGGTGTTCGTGCCCGGCGGCGAAGCGCAAGCCACCGCCGAGCGCCTCTACGCCGAACTGCAAGCCGCCGGTGTGGAAGTGCTCTACGATGACCGCGACGAGCGCCCCGGCGTGAAGTTCAAAGATGCCGACCTGATTGGCCTGCCCCTGCGCCTGACCGTGGGCGAGCGCGCGCTGAAACAAGGCGGCGTGGAACTCAAGCGACGCGATAGCAAAGACAATGTGAGCGTGCCAGTGGGCGAAGTAGTCGAAAGACTGAAAGCAGAGATTAGAGCATTAGAGAATGAAATTATGGCGGGCGTGAAGGAAGTGCCGTATAAAGAGTGAACAGTAATCAGTGAGCAGTAATTGGCTGATTACTGTTCACTGATAACTGTTCACTGCTTACAACCGTGCCTGCTTTCCTCGCCCAAACGGCCCATCGCCCCTACCCTTTGCCCCCGGGCGCGTGGGTGATGCAACAGACGTGGTACAACCTGCTCTTCGCGCATTGGCCGGTGCCAGTGGCCGCCTTGCGCGAGCGCATCCCGGCCGGGCTGGAGATTGACACCTTTGAGGGACAGGCGTGGTTGGGCGTGGTGCCCTTCGGAATGAGTGACGTTTATCCGCGCTACACTTTCGCGGTGCCGGGGTTGTCCAAGTTTCTTGAGCTCAATGTACGGACGTATGTGAAGGTGGGCGGCAAGCCGGGGGTGTGGTTCTTTAGTTTGGATGCCGCCAACGCCATTGCCGTGGCGATTGCGCGCGGCTGGTATCGCCTGCCCTATTTCAACGCACGCATGACGATGACCGAAACTGAGGGCGGCTGGCTGAATTATCACAGCGTCCGCACCCACCGGGGCGCGCCGCCCGCCGAATTCAAGGGGCGCTATCGGCCAGTGAGGGAGGTGTATGACTCAACGCCCGGCACACTGGAAAACTGGCTGACTGAGCGCTATTGCTTATACACCGTCGCCTATGATGAAATTTATCGCGGGGAAATTCACCACATCTTATGGCCCCTGCAAAAAGCCGAAGCCGAAATCGAAGTGAACACCATGGCCGCCGCCCACGGCCTCACCCTGCCCGACACTCAACCCCTCTTACATTTTGTGCGAAAGATTGAGACGGTGGAGTGGGCGATTGGGAAGATTTAGCTTTCCACCAATTCCACCAGCGCTTCCCCGCGCCCGACGGTTTGGCCGGGGGTAACTAAGATTTTTTCGACCACACCCGCGTGAGGGGCCAGCACGCGGGTTTCCATTTTCATGGCTTCTAAAGTTAATAGAGGTTGGCCGCGTGTGACGGTTTCGCCGACGGTGACGAGGAGTTGCCGGACGAGGCCGGGCATTTGCGCGGTGAGGGAGTCGTGACCCGAGGCGTGTCCGCGTTTGCCGGGTTTTTTCTCGGCCTGTGGGAGGGTGAGGACGATGGGGTTGGAATCAAAGGCCACCCAGCGGCGCGGCCCGTCGGGAGCGGTGTACACGGTGAGGGTACGGGTCCCGTTGAGGGTGAGGCGCAACGCGCCGGGTTCGGGGAGCCGCGCGGCGGTGACGGTGTAGGTCTCTCCATTGAGGGTGACAGAATAGGCCTCACCTGTCTTTTCGAGGTGGAGGGTGGTGGGTTGGTTGTTGTGGAGGTAGGTGAAGTTCATGGTGAGAAAAGAAACCACGGATTACGCGGATTACACGGATTTTAAGTTGGTAGAGAAATCTGTGGTTACAGCTTCCCTACTTTAAAGGAGTCGGTTTTTTGCCAGGGGCCGGGTAGCACGCGCGGGGTTTCGGGTGACGCGGCGGGTGGGGATGAATCGCGTGGGAGCAGGTCGGCGAGCGCGGCGGCGATAAATGCGGCGGGGTCAGGGTCAACGCTCGGGGGCCGCCATTCAGAAAAATTTTTGACGATGAAGTGCGTGGTCATAGTGCCGTCGAGAAAATCGGGGTGAGCGATGACGGCGCGGAGGAAGGGGAGGTTGGTGGTGAGGCCGAGGACGATGTAGCGGGCGAGGGCAGTGTCGAGGCGACGGATGGCTTCGGCGCGGGTGGGGGCGTGGGCGATGATTTTGGCGAGCATGGCATCGTAGTGTGGGGTGACTTCGTCGCCGGTGGTGAAGCCTGAGTCAATGCGGAGGCCGGGGGCGCGGGGTTCGTGGACGAGGAGCAGTTGCCCGATGGAGGGGTAGAAGTTATTGGCTGGGTCTTCGGCGTAGAGGCGGGCTTCGAGGGCGTGGCCGCGAGTTGAGATTTGAGATTGGAGATTAGCGATTGACTCGCCTTGAGCGATTCGCAGTTGAAGATGGACGAGGTCGAGGCCGGTGACGGCTTCGGTGACTGGGTGCTCAACTTGCAAGCGGGTGTTCATTTCTAAAAAGTAGAAGGTGAGGTCGTCGGGGTTGACGATGAATTCGATGGTGCCGGCGTTTTGGTAATTGACGGCGCGGGCGGCGGTGACGGCGGCGTGGGCCATGCGCTTGCGGAGGTCGGGGTGCGCGGCGAAGAGCGGCGAGGGACTCTCTTCGATGATTTTTTGGTGACGGCGTTGGATGGAACATTCGCGCTCGAAGAGGTGGACGACGTTACCGTGCGCGTCGCCGAGGATTTGGAATTCGATGTGGCGCGAATTCTCAATATATTTTTCGAGGAAGACGGTGTCATCGCCAAAGGCGCTGAGGGCTTCGGCGCGCGCGGAGGCGAGGGCGGCGGGGAGGTCGGCCGGGTCGCGGACGATTCGCATTCCGCGCCCACCGCCGCCGCCGGAGGCTTTGATGAGGAGGGGGTAGCCGAGGGAGGAGGCGGCTTGGATAAAACCCTCACCCCCGTCCCCTCTCCCATCGGGAAGAGCACCGATGGGAGAGGGGGGACTCTGATAGCCAGGAACGATGGGGACACCCGCTTGTTGCATAAGGGCGCGGGCGGCGGTTTTACTGCCCATTTGGCGCATGGCGAGCGGTGTGGGGCCGACCCAGATGAGGCCCGCGTCGAGGACGGCTTGGGCGAAGTCGGCATTTTCGGAGAGGAAGCCGTAGCCGGGGTGGATGGCTTGCGCCCCAGCGGTGTGCGCGGCCTCGATGATTTTCGCGGCGTTGAGATAGGAGTCTTTGGGCGCGGGCGGGCCGATGAGAATGGCTTGGTCGGCTTCGCGGACGTGGAGGGCGTTAGCGTCGGCCTCGGAGTAAACGGCGACGGATTGAATACCGAGTTCGCGGCAGGCGCGGATGAGGCGGACGGCGATTTCGGCGCGGTTGGCAATTAAGAGCTTGGTAATTGGTAAGTGGTAAGTGGAGGTCATGAGATGACAGGCGCTCAGCAAGATAAAAGCGCAGGCTACGATTCTCTTAAGCAAATTCCAAAAAGTTCGGCGGCGCATATAACCCGCGTTTGCGGAGTGGTTCGGGCGCTTCGGTCTCGCACAAATGCCGTAGATGTTTCATGGTCAAGGCGGAGGCGACTAGAAAAAAAGGCTGAGGTGCTGGGCCAATGTCTGCCGCCCAACCGGGAGGCGGTTGATGTTGGCGCAGAGCAAAGAGTTCCACCAAAGCGGCGGCGGCGGCCAACTGGGTGGGGTCGCTAAGCATGGGGCGGGGAAGATGGATAAGGTCAGGCTGTTGACCTAAAAATTCTTGGGTCAAGGCCCGCAACTTCAAAGCATCGCGGTCAATTGCCGCTTGGGCAATTTCACTTAGCGTCGCCATGAACGGCCTCCCATAAATCACCGAGAGCGTAGCGGGCTTTCAGTTCACGCCCCGGCACCAGATAAGGTTTAATATGCTCCCAGATTTGCTCCGGGGTTTGGTTCAAGTCGAGCTCTTGTAGCAAGCGCCGGGCATCACCAATATCCACTTCATCCCGCCAAGCAGAAAGTTTGAGCGCCAACAGTTGTGTCACCGCCGGGCGGCGCGCCACAATCCCAGCGGCCTGAAAAATAATTGGCCCATCACTGACACCGACCAAATATCCTTTAGCGCCATCATTGAGCCAATCAGTTTCCCAACCACGCTCAGTCGCTACCACATCTGCCAGTTGCCGCACGGTGGCGGTGTCCGGGGCAAGCGCGATGGCATCCACATCGCGGGTGCTGAGGCGAGTTTGATAAGCCAGAGCCATGGCGGCCCCGCCGATTATTAATAGCTCAACGCGCAAGTCCTTTTCCTGGGCTAATTGCCCAAGCCGTTCCAATGCTTCTTTTATCTCAACCACAGTTAGATAACGCATCATAGACTCTCTGGTAACTACATCCTAAACACCCCATACCGCGTCTCCTCCTCCAGCCCCTGGGCGGCGACGGCCAACGCAAGGCCCAGCACGCGGCGCGTTTCGGCGGGGTCGAGGATGCCGTCGTCCCAGAGACGGGCAGTGGAGTGATAGGGATTGCCCTCGGTTTCGTATTTTTCGAGCGTGGGGCGCATGAATTCGGCGGCCTCTTCGGGGGTGAGGGGCGGTTTGCCCTCGCGTTTGAGTTGGTCTTGCTTCACGGTGAGCAGAACATTCGCGGCCTGTTCGCCACCCATCACGCTGATGCGCGCGTTGGGCCACATCCACAAAAAGCGCGGCTGATACGCCCGCCCGCACAT
>CAYUFY010000195.1:0-2419 GCA_964443795.1 uncultured Anaerolineales bacterium
CCAGTCCATGACGTTTTGCCCTCATTTACTAAGAATACAACTATCGAGTTAAAGATACGACACCCCCACGCCCGGCACGCCGCGATGTTTCTCCGGCACAAAACTCAGGGACAGGCTCCACGCCGGGGAACCGGGTAACCGCATGGCCCGCCACGCGCCCGCCGGGGGCACCGGGTTACTCCGGTCGAATTGCCGCTTGAAGTGATCAATCTCTTTATCGGGCAGGCCCAAGGCTTTGAGCAATAACGCAATCGGCCCACCATGTGTGACCAGCGCCACCGGCCCGGTCTGCTCGCTCAACGCCGCCGCGTGTTCCCACGTCGGCCACAGCCGCGCCAAAATTTCATCGGATTTTTCCTCGGGCCGCCCCTCGGCGATGGAAGGCGACACCGTGACCGGCACGTGGATGACTTCCCCGGCGATGCGCGCTGTGCGTTCCGCGCGCTCGAGCGGACTCGCGTAAATGGTGCGGACACCGGCTTCCCATAGGAATTGGCCCAGATGCCCGGCCTCTGCCTCGCCCTGTGGCGTGAGCGGCGGCCCCGGCGGGATGAAGTACGGAATATCGGTGCGGCTCCAGTCGGGGGTAGCGTGGCGAATGAGGTAGACGGTGGGGATGAGAGTCATTGGTGATTTGCGATTGGGTGATTGAAGACCCGCATCATACCCGAAAATCGGTACTCAGCGGCTCGCCGTTTGGGGAGGCCTGCGTGATTTCAGCGTGAAGTTGGCGGTCAAACGCGCTGGAGACCGAAGTGGATTTGAAGAGCGTGACGTGGCCCAACGGTTTATTTGACTTCCCAAGAAACAGGATTACAGTTGTCAGCAGTATAGGATTCGCGGGCGACTCTGTGAGTGCGATTAGAAACAAGAGGTCGGCGTCCAGTTCCATTAGCCCATTCACCGCCATGAAGGTGGCGCGACAAACTTGGTGATGATCATCAATCTCAGGCGTTATTTGCGTTCCGGCGCGATCGTCGGCGCGCTGTCTTCCGTCAGTTTTGCTCTGATCCACCAAGTGTACTCACCACGTTCTTGGGCCTGAATATCTCGATTCTCGGCCTGCTGGTAATTCCCCAGAGCCAACTTCACCAACCTAGCGCGAACCTTCACCCAGGATATAGCCTTTTGCACAATTCAGTTCAACGGATAGTTTCCATGTTCACTAAAAAATCAAGTCCGCGCATATTTTCCGTTTTGTTCATCATTATGTTCATGCTGTCAGTCACGCCGCTTCAAGTAACACATGCGGCGGGTGTGCTTTACGTCCAGCCGATTGCTACTGGCACGGGCAATTGCTTAAGTTGGGCGAATGCCTGCACCCTTCAAACCGCTCTGACCGATGCGGTCAGCGGCGACGAGATCTGGGCCAAGTCCGGGACATACAAGCCGACCACGGGTACAGATCGCACCGCCACCTTCCAGCTCAAGAACGGCGTAGCGCTTTACGGCGGCTTTGCCGGGACGGAGACGGCGCGCGACCAGCGTAACCCCGCGACCAACCTCACCATTCTGAGCGGCGACTTGAACGGCGACGACGTGGGTTTCACCAACAACTCTGAAAATGTATACCATGTGGTCGCCGGTGCAACCAGCGCAACCCTAGACGGCTTCACCATCACAGCCGGCAATGCCAATAGCTATTCTCCCAATGATAGCGGAGGTGGGATGTACAACTCGTCCAGCAGTCCGGCGTTGACGAACGCCACTTTCAGCGGCAACTCGGCGAGTTACGGCGGCGGGATGTACAACCTGTCTGGTAGCAATTTAACATTGACAAACGTCACCTTCAGCGGCAATGAGGCGACCGGTAGTTTCAACAGCAGCGGTGGCGGGATGTATAACAATTCCAGCAGTCCAATGTTGACGAACGTCACCTTCAGCGGCAATGAGGCGACCGGTAATTCGGCAAACTTCGGTGGCGGGATGTACAACCAGACCAGTGGTCCGACTTTGACGAACGTCACCTTCGGCGGTAATTCCGCAAACGCCGGCGGCGGGATGTTCAACCAGAACAGCAGTCCTCAGATCCGCAATACGATTCTCTGGGGCAACTCAGCCCACCTCTATACCATGTCGCAGATTTATGGTGCTTCCATCATAAGCGCCAGTGTCGTGCAAGGCGGGTGTCCTACGGATAGTATTTGCACGAATATCATCACCGCTGATCCCAAGCTTGGTCCGCTGGGCAACTATGGCGGCTCCACCCTGACCGTCCCGCTCCTGCCGGGTTCCTCAGCGATTGATGCGGGCAACGACGCCGTCTGCCCGGCTGCCGACCAACGCGGCGTAGCCCGACCAGAGGGCGCGCATTGCGACATCGGAGCGTATGAAGACGATGGCACAGTCATTGACTACATCTTCTTCGCCAAACCAACCGCGAGCGGAACAGGCGATTGCTCCAGTTGGGCAAATGCCT
>CAYUFY010000195.1:2519-9629 GCA_964443795.1 uncultured Anaerolineales bacterium
GCATCTTGCAAAATGCGCTCACCACTGCCATCAGTGGCAACGAGATCTGGACTGCAGCTGGGACGTACAAGCCCACGACCAATCCAACCAATCGGGATGCCGCCTTCCAACTCAAGAGTGGCGTGGCGCTTTACGGCGGATTCTCAGGGACGGAGACGGCGCGCGACCAGCGTAACCCTGCGACCAACCTCACCATCCTGAGCGGCGACATTGACAATAATGACAGCCAGATGCCAATCATTACCAACCTCACTACTGTTACCGGCAATACTACCAACAGTTATCACGTTGTCATTGGCGCACCCGGCATCGGTGCAACTCTGGACGGCTTCACCATCACAGCCGGCAATGCCAATAGCGCTTCTCCTAATGATCACGGCGGCGGGATGTACAACGATGCCAGTAGTCCAACGCTGGCGAACGTTACCTTCAGTGGCAATTCGGCAGATGGCGGCGGCGGTGGGATGTACAACGATAATTACAGCAGTCCAACGTTGACGAAAGTTGCTTTCAGCAGCAATTCGACGACCGGCGGCAGCGGCGCGATGTACAACGATAATTTCAGCAGTCCAATGTTGACGAACGTCACCTTCAGCGGCAACGGCGGCGGAATGTACAACTATGACTACAGCAGTCCGACGTTGACGAACGTCACCTTCAGCGCAAACTTTGGTGTCGGGATGAACAACTCCTCTCGCAGCAATCCTCAGATCTGCAACACGATTTTCTGGGGTAATAGCGGAGGACAGATTATGAACAGCGATAGTACTCCCATCATAAGCGACAGTGTTGTGCAAGACGGGTATCCGCTCGGCACGAACATTATCACCGCTGATCCCAAACTTGGTCCGTTGGGCAACTATGGCGGCTCCACCCTGACCGTCCCGCTCATGCCGGGTTCCTCGGCGATTGACGCGGGGAACGACGCCGCCTGCCCGTCCACCGACCAGCGCGGCGTTGCGCGGCCGCAGGGTGCCCACTGTGACATCGGCGCGTATGAAGAGGATGGCACAGTCATTGACTACATCTTCTACGCCAAACCAACCGCGAGCGGAACAGGCGATTGCTCCAGTTGGGCAAATGCCTGCATCTTGCAAAATGCGCTCACCACTGCCATCAGTGGCAACGAGATCTGGACTGCCGCCGGGACGCACAAACCCACGACCAATCCAACCAATCGGGATGCCACCTTTCGACTCAAGAACGGCGTGGCACTTTACGGCGGCTTCGTCGGGACGGAGACGGCGCGCGACCAGCGTAACCCCGCGACCAACCTCACCATCCTGAGCGGCGACATTGACAATAACGACAGCCAGACGCCAATTATTACCGAGCTGACTGCCGTAACCGGCAATACCACCAATAGTTATCACATCGTCATCGGCGAAACCGGCACCAGCGCAACGCTAGACGGCTTCACCATCACAGCCGGCAATGCCAATAGCGCTTCTCCCAATGATCGTGGCGGCGGGATGTATAACAAGTACAGCGGTCCGACATTGACGAACATCACCTTCAGCGGAAACTATGCCACTTCCGGCGGAGGGATGTACAACGATACACTCAGCTATCCGACCTTGACCAAAGTCATCTTCAGCAGTAATGGGGCAACCGACGGTGGCGGAATGTACAACTATAATTACGGCAGTCCAGCGCTGACGAACGTGACCTTCAGTCGCAATTTGGCAGATGACGGTAGCGGCAGTGGCAGGGGCGGCGGGATGTACAACTATTTAAGCAGTCCAACGTTGACGGGCGTCACCTTCAGTCGTAATGCGGCAACGAGCGGCGGCGGGATGTACAACCAGAACAGTAAGCCGACGTTGACGAACGTCACCTTCAGTCGTAATGCGGCAAGCTCCGGCGGCGGGATGTACAACGGAATCCTCTGTAGTCCGGTGTTGACGAACGTGACCTTCAACAACAATTCAGCATACTTCGGCAAAGGCGGTGGAATGTACAACAACAGCGCTTCCCCAACCTTCTACCCGCAGATCCGCAATACGATCTTCTGGGGCAATACGGCTTATATCACCGGATCGCAAATTTATAACGATGCCACCTCCCCCGTAGTGCGAACCAGCGTTGTGCAGGGCGGGTGTCCGGCGGGTAGCACTTGTACGAACATCATCACCGCCAATCCCTTGCTCGGCCCGCTCGGTAACTACGGCGGCTCTACCCAGATCGTCCCACTCCTGCCTGGCTCCTCAGCCATTGACGCGGGTAACGGCACCTACTGCCCCATCCTAGACCAGCGCGGCAAATCCCGCTCCACACCCAACTGCGACATCGGCTCATTCGAATCGCAGGGCTTTACTCTGGTCATCAGTGGGGGGAACAACCAGAGTGCGGCGGTCAATTCTATCTTTGTCGATCTGTTGTCAGTTACTGTTTCCCCACTCAATGCGGGTGAACCAGTTGATGGTGGGCAGGTCACTTTCACAGCCCCTGGGAGCGGTGCCAGTGCCATCATCAGCGGCACGGCCACGATCTCCAGTGGCGCGGCTAGCGTGACCGCGACGGCCAACAACATTTTAGGCACCTACAACGTCTCTGCCAGCATACCCGGCGTCAGCCCGGTCAGTTTCAGTCTGGAAAATATCAACCGCGCTATCTATACCCTATTCCTGCCATTAATCTTGCGTTGACATCTCGACAAGAAACCCGCAGGGAGACTGTCCCATTTGGCGGTCTGCCTCTACAAGCAAAAAGGTGCAAGTTGTCAATGGTTGAAGACCAATAACACTCTAAACAAAGAGCCGCCGAACAACTGTACCCAATTCTCTTTTATAATCTCCCTCATCTCAGGAGAACCCCTATGCAATACATGAACCTCGGCCACACCGGCCTCAAAGTCTCGCGCATCTGTCTCGGCATGATGACGTATGGCACGCCCCAGTGGCGCGATTGGGTGCTGGATGAAGATGCCAGCCGTCCATTTATCCAACGCGCGCTGGAGGCCGGCATCAACTTCTTCGACACTGCCGATGCCTATTCGGCGGGGGTGAGCGAGGAAGTGACGGGCCGCGCCCTGAAGGACATGGCGAAGCGCGAAGAAGTGGTGATTGCTACCAAAGTCTTTTTCGCGTGGAACGACAAGCCCAATCAGGGCGGCCTGTCGCGTAAGCACATCATGGACGCGATTGACGGCTCGCTCACACGCCTCGGCACTGATTACATTGACCTGTATCAAATCCATCGGTGGGATCGAGAGACGCCGATTGAAGAAACCATGGAAGCGCTGAACGACATCGTGCGCGCGGGCAAGGTGCGCTACCTCGGCGCCTCGTCCATGTACGCCTGGCAGTTTATCAAGGCGCAAGCCACGGCCGCGCGCCACGATTGGACTCGTTTTATCTCGATGCAAAATCATTACAACCTGGTCTACCGCGAAGAAGAGCGCGAGATGATCCCGGTCTGCCAGGATATGGGCGTGGGCCTCATCCCGTGGAGTCCGCTGGCGCGCGGTTTCCTGGCGGGGAACCGCACGCGCGAGAAGAGCGGCGAGACCGCGCGGGCCAAGAGCGACGCCTTCGCGCATCAAATGTATTTTCAAGAAAGCGACTTCGCCGTGGCTGAGCGGTGCCGCGAACTGGCGCAGAAACGCGGCATCTCCTCGGCGCAAATGGCGCTGGCGTGGATGTTGCATAAGCCCGGCGTCACCGCCCCCATCATCGGCGCAAGCAAGATGTATCAGTTGGAAGAAGCGGTGGCGGCTCTGGATATCAAACTAGCGGATGAGGAAATGCAATATCTGGAAGCGTTGTATCAGCCGCATCCGGTGTTGGGGCATTCGTAGGAATGGCCCTTGTGGTTGCCGGTAGCGGAGGTGAGGCTTAGCCTCGCCTCTACACAAACATCATGCCCCTCTCCCCTTCCGATTACACCGTTCTTGAATCACGCGCGGTCTTCGACCATGCCTGGGTGCGCGTGATGGTGGACATGCTCGAACACGCCGGGCAGGCCCGCCCGTACTTTTATCTCGAAAGCCCGGTGGATTCGGCGGCGACGGTGGCGGTGACCGCTGACCGACAGATTATTTTGACCCGGCAATATCGCCACCCCATCCGGCAGGTGATTTACGACCTCCCGGCGGGACGCTTGACCCCGGGCGAAGACCCGGCCCTCGGCGCGGCCCGCGAACTCGAAGAAGAAACCGGCTACCGTGCGGGGAGTGTGATTCCGTTGGGACGTTACAATCCATTCCCCGGCTCACTCAAAGCCACCGCGCATTTGTTCTTCGCCACC
The DNA here is from genome assembly GCA_964443795.1 of uncultured Anaerolineales bacterium. Taxonomy (GTDB): domain Bacteria; phylum Chloroflexota; class Anaerolineae; order Anaerolineales; family UBA6663; genus DATDRS01. The sequence goes on from CAYUFY010000195.1 coordinate 6,768, forward strand.
GCGCTTACTTTCACCGTGCCGCACCGCGACGAAGGCGAAGTGCTGGAAGTGGCGCTGATGCCCTTTGATGAAATCTTGGCGTTGGTTCTGCGCGGTGAGTGTATTGATGGCTCGTTGCAAATGGGGGTGTTGTTGGCAAGGCAGAAGGGGTTGGTGTAATCACTCAATCGCCAAACCTCCCAATCGCTTAATGCTTTCAGTGCGGTTGGCGCGTTGGCCGAAGGCTTCCAGAATTTCCTCCAACATCGGCAACAACGTGGTCACGCGTTTGGCGCGGATGACCCAATCCCACAACGGCTCGAACTTTTTCCAGCCGCCCGCGTAGGCGATGTGTCTGAGTTGCTCGATCACGCCCGCTTTGGCCGAAGCCCCTTTGAAGATGGAACCCCAGGTATAAAAATCTTTATACGCTTGCCAGTAGCCCGCTTCCAAAGCCTCGGGCGTTAGCTTGGCCGGGCGATAGACCACATGGCGCGTGTCGTATAAATCCCAGTCATTGTGAACGATGCGGCTTTGCGCTTCCATGCGCCGCCGCAAGCCCGTGTCGGGGTAGGGCGTGAGGATATGAAACGTGGCGGTCTCGATGCCCTGCCCGACCGCCCACGTCACCGTGCGCTCGAACACCGTCTCGTCGTCGTCGTCCATGCCGAACACGAAACTGCCATTCACCATCACGCCCACATTGTGCAAGCGCCTAATCGCCGCCGTGTAATCGCGGTTGAGATTTTGATATTTGTGATGTTCTTTGAGATTCGCCTGACTGACGGTCTCGAAACCCACGAACAGACTCCGCAACCCAGCGGCCACGGCTTGCTCGAGCAGATGCGGCGCGAGGATGGATTTCACCGTCCCGGCGGCTTGCCACAATCGCCCCATGCCGCGCATCCCCTCGAACAGCGCGCTGGCAAAGTGTGGGTTGCCAAAGAGATGGTCATCTAAAAAATATAAGTGGCGGCCCGGCAGACGCTCGATCTCGGCCAGCGCGTCATCCACCGTTTGGGTATAGAACGACTTGCCGCCTTTGAAGAACGCATCTTTGTAGCAGAAGTCGCATGAGTGCGGGCAACCGCGCGAGACCACGATGGAGTTGGGGACGAGATACAACTGCCGCTTGATCAGATCGCGCCGGATGCGCGGCAAGCCGGTGAGGGTGCGGAAACCGGATTGATATTGCTTCTCTGGCTGGCCCGCGCGGAAGTCGGCGAGGAACTGCGGCCAGGTGTCCTCGCCCGGCCCGAGAAAAATAGAGTCCGCGTGGGGCACGGCTTCGGCGGGGAGCGAGGTGACGTGCAGGCCGCCGAGACAGACATAGGCACCTTTGGCCCGGTAGTGGTCGGCCAACTCATACGCCCGGCGCGCGGAGGTGATGTAGACCTGAATCACCACGAGGTCGGGGTCGTCATCTAAATCCAATCGCTCCACGTGCTCGTCCTGCAAAGTCACCTCATCGTCATCGCGCAAATATCCGGCGAGGGTCGCTAGCCCCAGCGGTGGAAACAGCGAATACTTGATGGGTCGCCAAAACGGGCTGGTGGCTTCGGTGAGGGCCGGGAGAATCATTTTGATTTTCATGCAGTCACCCGGGTTGATCTTTGCGAACTGGCTTGGCGTTTGGTCACTTGCGCCAGAACTTCCACAATGGGCACCGCCAGAAGCCCGAGGGCAACGGCAAACAGCGGCCAGTTGAAGCTGATGGGTAAAACATTGCGGGCCTCGGCTCCCAGCCGCACGGCCTGAAGGGCGTCGGCCATGAACACGTAAAGCGCCAACATGACCCCGATGAGATTGAGACTCCACGCCCACCGCGCGGGCCACAGTGGTTGCTCGGGGGTATCCCACTGGGTAATCACGGTTCCGCTCATCACCATCAAGGCCGCAATCAACGTCGGGGCCAGCACCGGTCCCCACCACGGCAGGGGCACAAGAAACAAAACATCCCAATCCATCACCGAGGCGGGCCAGCCGGTCATGGGCACGAGGAAGATGTAATAGAAGATGTCCCACACCCCGAACGCCAACACCCCATACGCCAGCCGACTGCGCCAGGTGCGCCCGGCCAGCGCGCCCACGGTGAACAACATCACCATGGTCGCCAATTCGCGGCCCACTTCAATCCAGCCTATCCCCACCGAGACGGGCAGGGGGTTGGTCTGATACGGCACCACCCGGTCAATCAAGATCCGTAGATAAGCCACCACTGCCGACTCGACCCACGCCATGGCAATGGCATAGACTACGACTCCCAACCATCGTTTGTTTTCGCTCATCATTTTTACAATTCTCCTGAGTTGAGTTGTCCTGAAGCCCGGCGGATAAATGCGCCGCCATACGCCCCGATGAAGGCCGGGACGAGGGCCACTGTTGAAAAGAGCAAGTCATCCACCCCCATGTTGAGCGTGGAGAGTTTGAGAGCATAAGCGAGCCAGCCTAACGCCGGGAGCCATAGGCCCAGGGCCAGCGCCCACCGCCACGCCCCGGCGGGCCGCGCAAAACCGATAAACAGTCCAAACGTCAGGAGCAGTACCACCGGCAACTGTGGGTCATCGCTCTTGACCCCGATCAGGCCAGTCAGAAAACCCAGATGAAGCGCCAGTAACATGGGCCAAGCGCGCGGCCAACGCCATAACACAAACGCGGCCAGCGGCGCAAATACGAGCAGGCTGTAAAATGAAATCATGGTGAATAAAGTTTGAGGGGCATTCGTTTTCTCCACTATGAATAGACCTTATCGGAAATAATGTTTTCGTAGGGGCGTTCAATTGAACGCCCCTACGAAAATACATTCCAAACCTTACTTCCGATAGTGTCTAATTCGACAATGTTAGATTAGCCTGAATCCTCATGAAATTGCTGAGTTTTCAA
>CAYUFY010000196.1:0-9573 GCA_964443795.1 uncultured Anaerolineales bacterium
GGGATGGAGGAGGGGATGGAGGGGGGAGGTCGGAGGGGGGAGGTCGGAGGGGTGTTTCTGACTTCCAACTTCTGACTTCCAGACTCTATTTTTGGCGTGAGGGTGCGAATTTGTTCGCGGGTGAGGGGGCCAGCGAGGTAGGACATGGCCCAGCGGGTGTGAAAGAGTTGCGGGGCCGGGGCGTGGACGTTGTGAAGTAGGAAGGTGCGCGGGGCGAGGGAGGAGATTAGAGTATCGAGGGTCGCGGTGTTGAGGGTGGCGCGGGAGGCGGCAGAGACGGTTTCGAGGCCTTCGAGGAGGCGGGCTTTGTCGCGTTCGGTTTGGAGCTTGCCGATGAACCAGGTGCCGGTGTTGGTGAGGCCTTTGTAGTCGAGGTCGCCGGGGTTTTGAGTGACGAGCACCAGCCCCAGACCATAGGCGCGGGCTTGTTTGAGCAGGCGCATGAGCGGGATTTTGGTGGGCGGGTTGTGCGGGTAGGGCGGCAGGTAGCCGTAGAGTTCATCAAAGTAGAGCAGGCCGCGCAGGGAGGTGGTGCCGGGTTGAGAGCGGAGCCAGGCGCTGATGTGTTCGAGAAGCAAGGCGATGAAGAACATGCGCTCGGCGTCGTTGAGGTGAGCGACGTAGAAGATGGAGCACCGCGGTTTGCCATCGGGGGCGCGGAGCAGGGCGGGGATGTCGAGCGGTTCGCCGTTGATCCACGATTGAAAGGTGGGGGCGGCGACGATGGCGTTGAGTGAGAGGGCCAGGGCCAGCCGGTCTTTCTCGGGGTAGAAGCGTTCGATGTCGAACACGCCGAGTTTGGGGAAGGGTGGGGTTTGGACTTGCTGGATGACTCCGGCGAGGTCGAGTGGCTGATTGTTCTTCCATGCATTTTCAAAAATGTTGGCGAGCAGGATATGTTCGCGCGATTGCACGGGGTCGGCCTCGATGCCCACCAACCCGAGGAGCGCGGAGCAGATGCCGCCAATGCGCTCGCGGAGGATTTCTTGATTCTCGGCCCAGGGCAGGTCAGGGGCTTCGAGCGATTTGAGGATGCTGACCGGGCGGCCCGCGTCGGAGCCGGGGGTGTAGATGGTCCACTCGACGGCGTCTTTGAGTTTTTGAATATCGGCCGGGCCGAGGTTCCATTGGGCGAGGCCAGCTTTCCATTCGGCGGCTTTTTGGGCGGCGTAGTCTTCAAGAGATAGTTTGGCGCGGCGGGCATCGTCCACGTTCACCCAGGGCTGGAAGTCGGCGGGGGCGAGGTTGGGGAATTGGAGCAGGAGATTGACGATGTCACCCTTCGGGTCAATGAGGATGGACGGGAGTCCGGCGCGGGCGGCTTCTTCGAGCAGGTCAATGCACAAGCCGGTTTTGCCGCTACCGGTCATGCCGACCACAACGGCGTGGGTGGTGAGGTCGTTGGGGTCGTAGTGTAATAAATCGTTGGTCAGGGTGTGGGTTTGTGGATCAAGCAGTTTGCCGAGGGTGAACATGATGATTGCTCGCTTGGGGCGAGTGCTAAGATGGTTTAACGAGAAACAGGCTATGGCGATGCAAACAGCCGTTTTAACCACGCGATAAAGATTTTTGCGATTGGGGAATCGTATTTGAGGGCTTGCGCGGTGATGGCTTGCCCCATAGGCATCCCCGGGGTCTTCTGCCAGGCCAGCCAAGTATGGATTAATGCCTTGGGATGATGAATAGATTGATAACGATTTAGACTGGCACGTTCTATTTCTTGCAAGATGGCTTCTGCTTTAAGATGAAGTTGATCATGCGAAGGAATCAATTCGGCGATAAAACTTTCTAGCATACCAGGAAGTTGGTTGTTGGGCATGAGCCAAACACCGACGCGCGGCAGATCGGAGGCACTAGAGACCCAGCCATCGGGTGGAGGCTGATGAGGCATATCTGCGTAGCCGCGACGATTGAAGTGATATCGTACAGCTTGCCAGCGCGCGGCTAAATCATGGTTGGCATCTACAATGATTCCTAGCACAGTTAAGTTTTCGGCCTTCAGCCTAAGCGGTAAGCCTTCCAGCAACGCATCAATGCCCTCTTTTTCTTGGTCAGCGGGGGTTTCAACTGAAAAAGTCTTTGGGATTTGATGTTGCTGGCATAAGGCCCAAACAACGTGCTGGTCATTCTTGCCTTCAACCAACAGATAAGTTGCAGGCGTAGGCATCACCGCACCTCAATTGCCTGGCGCATTGCAACTGTTAATTCTTCCGCCGTGTACAAGACGGCTTCAATCTTCTCGCCCCGTCGACTTAACCGAAATAAATTGCCGGCCATAGGATCAGCAGATTCAGTCAAGGCCTCTTGAAAAGCTCGCACACAATCAGAACTATGGGTGCTGGCGAAGATTTGCACATTGAGTCGTTTGGCGGTCTCAATCAACAGATGCCACATATCCTTTTGTGTTTGATAATAAAGACCAGTGTCAATTTCGTCTACGAGTAGAACGCCTTCTTCAGCCATTACTGTCGAGGTAGTTAAGGTTAGAAGACGACGCATACCATCGCCCATGCTGCCGAGAGGCACAGGTTCATTTTGTTTGCGGAGCCTGAGCAGAATCCCACTATTAGAAGTCTGTCTACTGGTGAAACTGATGCGCTCTACTGCCGGCTCCAGAATTTTTAATGCCTCTATGATGTTTTCTTCTTTGGGAGTTAAGGTAATTTTATCCCAGAGCGCAGCCAGTTGGCTGAAATCCAAATTGCTGGTTGTTAGGAAACGATGGGGCAGGGCAGGCCTTTGAAAGCGGAAGGAGCGCGAATCAATCGCGCCATCGTCGCGAACGGGAATGGCCAGTGATGTGTGAGTGCCATATGTAAATAATAAGCTAAAAGTGAATATATCTGTTTCTGAGATTTCATCAAATAATGAGACTTGTCGTGCGTCAGCTTGTAGCTGAATGTCAAGTGATAGCCGTTGTTCTCCTTTTGATTTGAAACGAATTGTGTCTCCTGGTTTAGGACGATGACCATAAAAAATACGATTTGCTTCATAACTTGTGGAACGACGCATAACATCGTTTGGCACAGGGGGGTTGGCATAACGTTCAGAAACCTCACCTCGATTGTAGAGCACCTCAACCAAACGCTGAGGATCATTTTGGCTAACTAGAAGATATACAGCTTCTAGGAAACTGGTTTTACCACTATTATTCGTTCCGACAATCAGATTAATAGGTGCTAACCCCTCAATCTGAAAATCTCTGAAACAGCGGTAATTCTGAATAATAAGATCATGCAACATAGTCGCCTCCACTCCGCTTCATTTTACCTCAGCCGTAATATCCCTACCAATTTTGCGTGCAACACACCATTGCTTGCCACGAGTTGCTTCTGCCCCAAATGCCACGGCGCGCCATCGGGGGTGGAGAGGGTGCCGCCCGCTTCGGTGATGAGGCACGCCCCGGCGGCCACGTCCCAGACTTGCAGGGAGAGATTGCAATAACCGTCGAGGCGGCCCGCGGCGAGGTAGGCCAGCCCGAGCGCGGCGCTCCCGAACCCGCGCAGGGTGCGCGCATCGGCGCCCACGCGGGTGACCGCTCCCAAAATTTTCTCGCGCAGATGCGGGTCACGCGACCAATCCACACTGACGATGGCCTCGCCGAAGTCGGTAATGGCGCTCACCCGTATAGGTTGCGGCTCACCCGCGCTGTATTGAACAAAAGCGCCGCGCCCCTGTTCGGCGTAAAAAATCTCGTCGCGCAGGGGATCGTAAATCACGCTGAGGAGGCCCGCTCCCCGCCGGACCAGGCCGATGGACACGCTGAAGACGGGCAACTGGCGGGCGTAGTTCGCGGTTCCATCCAGTGGGTCAATTACCCACGTGGGCGTGTCCGCCTGCAAATCAATATCGTGGCGGCCCTCTTCGGCGAGAATGGCATGGTCGGGAAAATCGCGTTGCAAGATTTCAAGGATGGCGGTTTGCGCGGCGAAGTCGGCATCGGTGACGATATCACGGTAGCCTTTGGATGTGACTGAGCGCGGTTGAAGAAATTGGTCGCGGAGAATTTGTCCGGCGGTGTGGGCGGCAAAAATGGCGGAGGCGAGGAAGGAGGGCATGAGGTGTAAAAAGTGATGAGTGAGCTGTGGTTGGTGGCGCGCTGGGGCGCATTATGCGACCAAGTGCGTTGGGCGGGTCAAGCTTACACGCCCAACTTCTCTTTTTGCTGGCGGATCAATTTAATCGCTTTTTTTACCAGCGCCGCATTGGCCGGGTGGTTATACCAAGTGCTCGCGCCGGAGGAATGGGGCAGGGGGATGATGACCCGCCCCTCCCATTCAATCTGCGTGCCGATGATTTTCTCCAGCGGCTGTTTGTCAAAAAACAATTCGATGGCCAGCCGCCCAATGGGGATGATGAGGCGCGGATTGACGAGGGCAATTTCCGCGTCGAGCCACGGCCGACACAAGGCCTGCTCCGCCCGCGAGGGCACGCGATCCCCGTGGCCGCCGCTGGCCCGCCCCGGGTAACACTTAGTCACGGCGGTCATGTACATTTTGGCTCTGAACTCAGCTTCATCAAATCCGGCCTCCCCCAACCACTGAAATAAGCGCTTGCCGCTCCCGGCGTTGAATGGGCGTTTGGCAACAACCTCGGTTGGCCCCGGTGCCTGACCGATGGTCATGATCTGGGCGGTGTGTACCCCGCGCACCACCGGCCCCGGCGTAATGGCATGTCCCGCCTCCAAACATTGGCGGCAAGCATAGATCTGCGCGTGGAGGGCGGCGAGGGCGTTTGAGCGGGAGGGCATGGATTTATGCTCCCTCTCCCCATGACGCTTTTGGTTTTAGTCATGGGGAGAGGGCCGGGGTGAGGGCTATTTATTCTGATGCAACGCCCAAATGCCGCCTAGCACCAGCGCCCCGCCGAAGATTTGCACCCAACTGAGCGGCTCGTGCAAGATGAACAGGGCGAGCAGGGCGGTCATCACGGGTTGGCCGAGCATGGTGGGTGAGACCATGGACGCAGGCAGGTGGCCGAGCGCGTAGGTGATGGAAAGATAACCGCCGACCTGAGTGATCAGGGCCAGCCCGATCAGGCTCCAATAAGTTAGGGGGGGATAGCCCGTGAGGGCTTGCCGCGCGAGGAGCGAATAGCCCAGCAACACCACCGAACTGGATAGGGCGGAGAGCCACCACACCAACAATGACCCCAGGTTTTCGCGGGCGCGTTGCGAGACGAGGAAGAACAGGCCATAGAAAAAACCCGCGAGCAGAGCCAGCATATCGCCCCGGCCAAAATGCGGGTGCAATATAAAATCGCCGCCGAGAATGGTGATCGCGCCCAGCATGGTGATCCCCAATCCAATCCAAAACTGTTTTTGAAGCTTTTCCTTGAACAGGATCAGCGCGCCCAGACTCACCCAAAACGGCGAGGTGTTGCCGAACAGGGTGGCATTGGCGGCGTTGGTCAGCAACACACTGGTGTTCCACGCCGCCAGATCACAGGCAAAGAAAACGCCCCCCAGGAGCGCAAAGCCCACATGTTTCCAGGAAAGCGGCGCGCGGCGCTTGGCCTGCACCGCAAAGGGCACGGCCATTACGCCGGTGGCAATGGCCATGCGGTAGAACCCGCTCACGCCCCCGGGAGCATTCGCCAGGCGCACAAAAATGGCTGAAAAACCGAGACTCACAATCCCCACGAGGAGCGCCAGGTATGAGAGCCATGTGGTAGATCGGATGGGATTAAGTTTAGAGGCGAGGGTGGTCATAAGGGCCGAGGCGGTTAAGCCCGGTATTCGGTGAGCCACATGGCGCGTAGCGGTGAATCGCTGTGGGCCAGTGAAGCATGAAAGGCCGGGATATCAAAGGGCACCCGGCGCAGATCAACCCCCAGCACCCCATTGTCCCAACTCAATAAGGCGTACTCAGCCCAGGGCAAAATGCGGGGCGGCGAGTCGGGGCCGGGCAGGGTGTGAAATGGCGACCCCACACTGCCGGGATTCACAATGAGCGTGCCCTGATGTTGCCGCAACATCTGCAAATGGGAATGTCCGCCGGCCATCACGGTGGCGGTGTGTCCGGCCAATAGCCGATCCAGATCGGCAGGCGGCGTGGTGGCCACAATCAATTCCGTGTTGGCGTGCGGCGACCCGTGGAAGCAAAGTAGATTGGCGCCCGGCCCGAGGGCGATCTCAAGCGTGAACTGGAAGGCGCGCAAAAAGTCGAGGTCGGTGGCGGTCAGTTGCCCGGCGCACCAGTGCAAAGCCTCCGTGAGTTGGGGATGGATCTGATTGGCGGCGGCGGTTTGGGGGCGCAAGACAGCCGCGTCATGATTGCCCAAAATGCACGGGCAGTGCAAGTCCTGCAGGATATCCAGCACCCGGCGGGGGTGCGGGCCAATGGTGGCCACGTCGCCCAGACAAATGATTTGACTCACCCCCTGATTTCGAATGTCGGCTAGAACGGCCTCGAGCGCAGTGGCGTGGCCGTGAATATCGGAGATGAGGGCGAGGCGGGTGGCCGACATCAGCGCGCTCCGAAGTGCTCGCGGATATATTCCAACGCCGGACCATCCAGCGCGCCTTCTTCAATGAAGGTGCGGTCTTCTAAATTCTCTTTGCCAGTAAAGGCGCGCAAAGCGGCGCGAGTAGCGTCGTCGTACTGGCCATTAATCGCGCCGGAGTAGAAGCCGAGGCGGGCCATGATCGTTTGCAACTCTTTGGCGACATCGCCCACAATGGCCACGCGGTCGTGCGGGTCGCTCTTGCCGAAGTACAGCCGGTGTAGTTTCACCAATCCGCCAAGGCGGCGCACCGGCTCGGGGTCATCGTCCACCCGCAGGTCAAGGTAGCGGTCGTTGAAGCCCGCGTATCCGCCTTTGGGCCGCACCACCAGCAGGGCCGCGCCCTGTTTTCCACGACTATCGCCTCCGGCTTCATCCCCCGCCAATAAAGCCGCGAACAATCTATCGGCCAGTTCGCCGGAGGTCTTCTCGAAAGTTTCGGCCATAGCCTCGACGGTGGCGCGGCTGACGAGGATGTTGCCCTGACAGGCGTACCCGCGCCCGGTGAGGCCACCCGCCCACGCGAAACATTCCTGGCCCGTGAAGGTGACCGCGTGCCCCTCGGCGTCCACGATGCCCACCTGGCGTTGCGCGCGGCCTTCGTCGTCGGCCAGCAGGCGGTCGAGCACTTCCTGCGCGGAGACTCCATTGGCGAGCATGGCCAGCCCGCGCGGGCCAAACGAGGTGTTGGCATACGATTGCGTGGCAATGGCCCCCACGCCCGCTTGCGCGAAAGGCACTACCGCGCCCACCGCAATAAACTTGGATGCGACGGCCACGCCCCAGGCTTGTTCTTTGAGATCACAGGCGACGATGGAGTAAGTCATGGGAGGCTCCGGAGTTAGAGTGAGGGGTTAGAGTGAAGAGTGATCACCAATTACTGATTACTGGTCACTGGTTATTGTCCGATGCGGAATCTGCGCCAGCCGCTTTTGCATCACCGTGAGCGCGTCGGGATTCTGATCCACAAGGATGAACTGCCGCCCGAGCGCGTGCGCGGCCTCGCCGGTGGTGCCGCTCCCCGCGAAAAAGTCGAGCACCGTGTCGCCGGGGTGCGATGAGGCCGCGATGATGCGTTTGAGCAAGGCCAGCGGCTTTTGCGTGGGGTAGCCGGTTTTCTCTTTCCCGGTGGGACTGACAATCGTCATCCACCAGGTATCCGTGGGCGTTTTGCCTCGCGCCGCCTTCTCCGGCCCAACGAGGCCGGGCGCCATGTAGGGAATGCGCTCAATGGCCTCGTAATTGAAAATATAGTTGTCCGGGTCTTTGGCATACCAGAGAATGTTATCGTGTTTGGCGGGCCAGCGCTTGCGGGTGCGCGCGCCATAGTCGTAGGCCCAAATGATTTCATTCAAAAAACTGGCGCGGCCAAAAATCTCGTCCAGCAGAATTTTACAGTAGTGGACTTCGCGGTAGTCAATGTGAAAGTAGAGCGAGCCATCGGGCGTGAGCAAGCGGTGAGCTTCGCGCAGGCGAGGTTCGAGAAAGGCGAGGAAGTCGGCGAACTTATCGGCATAAACCTGCTCGCCGATTTTCTCGGTCTTGTAACGTTGGCCTTTGAACCCGGTGCGGTCGCCGGTCTCCGCGCGCACGGTCTTGAGTTGCGCGCGGGCCTGGGCTTTGCCGGTGTTGAAGGGTGGGTCAATATAGATCAGACTCACCGACGCAGCCGGGAGCGATTGCAAGATGGGCAAGTTGTCGCCGAGGTAGAGTTGATTCATAAGGTAACAAGCATTAACACAAAGGGCACGAAGGAGACACAAAGTTTTTTGGTTTTCTTAGTGTTCTTTGTGTTTCTTAGTGGGCTTCGTGTTTAAGCTTTTAACCGCTGTAATCTTTCCGCCGCTTGTTCCAAGGTTTCCGCCCGTTTGCAAAACGCGAACCGCGCCCAACTACGCCCAAGGCTCTGGTGTTCTTCAGAATAAAACGCAGTGGGCGGGATGGCCACCACGCCGATCGCCCGCGTTAGCCATTGGCAAAACTCCACATCGTCGGTGTGGCCCAGCGCGGTGAAGTCGGCCATGATGAAGTAGGTGCCCTGGGGCAGGCTGACGCGAAAGCCGGTGTCACGGAGCACGGAGGCAAGAAAGTCGCGTTTGGTCTGGTAAGTGGTGATGAGCGACTGATAATATTCGTCGCTCAATCCGAGGGCGACCGCGGCGGCGGCTTGAAACGGCGTGCCCGAGGCAAAGGTGATGAACTGATGGGCGCGGCGCACGGCCAGCGTGAGGTCGGGCGGGGCCAGCACCCAGCCGATTTTCCAGCCGGTGAAGCTGAAGGTTTTGCCGTGACTGCTGACGGTGAGGGTGCGCTCGGCCATGCCGGGCAGTTGCGCCAGGCGGGTGTGCTGCACGCCATCAAAGACGAGATGCTCGTACACTTCATCGCTCACAACAATCACATTCCACTTCTGGCACAGGTCGGCGATGAGTTGCAGTTCGGCGCGGGAGAAGACCCGACCAGTGGGGTTGTGGGGCGTGTTGAGGATGAGCAGGCGGGTGCGGTGGCTGAAGGCCGCCGCCAACTCGGCGGGGTCAAAAGCAAAACCTGGCGGGCGCAAGGGCACAAAGCGCGGGAGGCCGCCGGCCATCACCACCGCCGGCACGTAACTATCGTAGAACGGCTCAAAGATAATCACCTCATCGCCGGAGTTCACGAGGCCCATGATCGCGGCGAACAGACCCTCGGTCGCGCCACTGACCACGGTGATTTCGGTGTCGGGGTTGTAAGTTTGGCCGTAGAAGCGTTGCGCGTGGTCGGCGAGGGCGCGGCGCAAAGCGGGCTGGCCGTTGCTCACCGCATATTGATTCTCCCCGGCGCGGATGGCGGCGATGGCGGCTTCTTTGACTTCCGCCGGGCCGTCGAAATCGGGGAAGCCCTGACCCAAGTTAATGGCCTGGTGTTCAATCGCCAAGCGTGACATCTCGGCGAAGATGGTGGTGCCGAAGGAGGCGACGCGAGCGGCGGGCGAGAACATAAGCAAGGAGGAGGTTGTAATTGGTGATTGGTAAGTGGTAATTCTCAATAATCACGACATCGTGCGCTTAAATTCACTCACGACATGATGCG
>CAYUFY010000197.1:0-9505 GCA_964443795.1 uncultured Anaerolineales bacterium
CCCACGGCACCAACAACACCAGCGGCCCCAGCCGCAGTTCGCGCCACATTTTAGGCGGGAGCGGACGAATCCACAAAAACATGGGGCCAAAGAGCAGGGGCTTGGACAGCACCGCAAACCCAAACAACGCGCCCAACCGCGCCAAGTGACCCGGCGGCAACAATGCCGCCAACGCTAGCGGCCATATCGCGTACCATGATTGAAACCAGGAGCAAGCCACCAATAAATAAAACATCAGGATATTGAAGGAGGCGCGGATAAAGCCCCCGCCCCCGGCCTCTCCCCCGAACGTCAAAGAGCGACGTTCAGAGGAGGGGGGAAGTGCGCGCCAGCCTTGCCAGACGGCAAATAGCCCGGTGGCGATTCCGGCGGTGACGTTCACGACGGTCATGGTGTGCTCGCCTAACAGGGGCATGAGCGCGACATACAGCACGGCGGGCAGGGAGGTGGTGAACAGGGTGTTGCGGCGGGTGAGGCCCAACGGGTCAGCGCCCATCCAAAAGGGCGCGTAGGTGATGACGATGAGGGTGAGGGCGGCGAGGCCGGTGAAGAAAAGGAAATGGAGACGCGCACGGCGAGACGGTAATTGGTAACGGGTAATTAGGATGGCGGCGGGCAGGAGGAGGAGGGGGATGAATTTGAAGAGCGCGCCGATGATGAGGGCCAGCACGGTGAGGGTGTAGCGACGATGGGTCATGGCCCAGGCGGCGGCCAGAATCCACACGACGAGGACGATGTCGTTGTGGCCGGTGCCAAAGGTCTCGTAGAGGATGATGGGGTTCCAGGCAAACAGCACGGCTCCGGCCAGCATTCGTTCCGGCGCAAGCTGTTTCAAAATCACCACCACCAATCCCAGGGCCGTGAAGAAGAACAGCCCGTTGAGTAACTTGAAAGCGATGACGTTGGTGACGACAGCATTCCCCGCCCAGCGCGCCACCACCCCGGCCAGCGTCTCCCACAGCGGGCCATAGGCCGAGGGGAAGTCTTTCCAGCCGGTGTACGCATAGAACGGGTCGGTTTTGAATTCGCGGGCGGTGACGACGAAGGGGTTCGCGCCATACACCCCGAGGATGCGCCCGTGCATGATGTTGTCGAAGATGTCGGCGGCGTCGAAGGGATAAAGGAAAAGCAGGATAGCGCCCGCCGCCGACGCGCCCCCGATGACGATGGCCCAGGCGGTTCGGCCTTGCAGGGTGCGCGCCACGCGCCAGCCCAACCAGTAGAGCGCCGCTTGCGCCGCAAACGCGCCCAACAAATTCCATTGGGCATCGGGGACGTTGCGCGAGATTTTGTACAAGTCGAGCAGAGGGCGGTGATGCAGTTCTAGGAGGTTGTAGGGTTGGGTGAAGGCGAGCCAATAGAGGAGGGCGCTGGTGAGAGCGATGAGGAACAAAAGGCCATTGCTGATTGATGATTTCTGATGGCTGATTAATGGATGAGTCATAGGTTCTGAAATTTCAATCGAAAATCAGCAATCAGCAATCTAAAATCCCATTGGCGGAACAACGCGATGAGCAGAAACGCATACAGTGGCCAGAACTGCGCGGCCAGCGCCCAGGGAATGGGCCGCCAGCGGATGAAGAAGAGATAGGAGAGTCCGACGAGGCCGCAGAACCACCACCAGCCGGTCCAGGCATTGAGGCGCAGACCAAGAAATTGGCCGGGTTGTAAGAAGAGGGCCAGCAACGGCAACAGCCAAAGCAGGTACCACGAAAAAAGGTTTTGGGTGAGCAGGGTGAACGCGCCGATGAGCCACACACTCCGCCGAATGGCCGTGACACCATCGGGGGCGGGGCGGAGGGTGAAGTATAGGGCGATGAGGCCGAGGACGCTGAGAGTCAAAATCAGGATGCCGCGATTGGGGTCAAGGCCGAGGCGTTCCAATTGGGGGATGAGCCAACCCGCGAGGCCGAGGTTGAAGCGCTCGCCGAAATACTTGGGGAGGAAGCCGAGGACGCCTGCGCCGTCGGTGATGGCGTAGGGCAGATAGCAAATGGCGATGGTGCTGGTAAAGGCGAGAGGCATTTGCCAACGGGCTTGGGGATGATTGGGCCGCCACAGGGCAGGGAACAGGAGGGCGGGATAAAACTTGAGGGCGGTGGCGAGGCCGAGGAGCAAGCCGAGGAGCACATCGCGGTTTTTTAGTCGCGCCCACCATGCGCCAATGAGCAGAGGCAGGATGAGGCCATCGAGGTGCGCGGCGTGGGCGGTTTCAAACAGCAAGAGCGGCGACCACAGATAGATGATGAGGCGCGCGGGCGATTGGCCCAGCGCCTGAAGCAGGCCGACCAGCAACCCGCCGCCGAGCAAGGCCCCGCCCGCTATGACGATTTGAAACCAGCGCACGTTGTCGGGCAGGACGCGCCAGAGAGCGGCATAAACCATTTGCGCGGCAGGTGGGTAGACGGTGATGGCGTCTTTGCGGTTGATGTATTTCCAAATTTTGGTGTCGCGCAGGGTTCGCAGTTCGGGGGCGTTGGGCGGGTAGCGGTAGGGGCTGAGGCCCTGTGCCTGCACACGGCCATCCCACACATAGCGATACATGTCGTCGGAGAGGGTAGGGCGGGTGAAGATGAGCAGGCCGTTCATGACAATGGCGCAGGCGAAGGTGGCAAAAAGTTCGCGGCGCGAAAATGTTTTGCGCCGCAGGGCCAACGCGCACGCGGCGGCGTAGAGCGCAAAGGCGGCGAAGAAGATAATTTCAAATTCGATGGTGTGCTTGCGTAAATCGCCCAGGGCCAGTGCGGCGAGGTAGGGGAGGGGGAGGGCGAGGCCGAGGAGGAAGATGAGCATGAGAATTGGAGGATTGGAGAATTAGAGAATTCTCCAATCCTCAACGCGCATATCGAAACGTGATATTCAAAATATGATACCCCGCCAGCACCGCGCCGCGCAGTGTGCCGCTGACCTTGGAGTGGCCGGAGCGGCGCGAATGAAAGCTGACGGGCACTTCGACGAGCTGGGCGTGGCGGCGGGCGGCCTTCACCGTCATCTCGGTGGGCCAGCCAAAGGTCATCTCTTGCATGTCGAGCGCGAGGAGCAAATCGCGGCGCACGGCGCGGTAGGGGCCGAGGTCGGTGACGCTTAAGCCGTAGAGCCGCCGCAACAGCGCCGCGCCCAGCCAATTGCCAAAGCGTTGTTGTAGCGGCATCGCGCCGGGCGCAACATGGCCCAAGATGCGCGACCCCATGACCAAGTCCACAGCGCCGTGATTGAAAGGCTCCAGCAGGCGGGGCAGTTCACTGGGCAGGAAACTGCCATCGCCATCCAAGAAGGCGACGAGGTTTGCGCCTTCGGCGGCGGCCACGCCCGCGGCGCAGGCATAGCCATAGCCGCGCCGGGGTTCGCTCACCACGTCAGCGCCTGCACGGCGAGCCATCTCCGCCGTATCATCGGTGGAGCCGTTGTCTACGACGATAATGCGCTGAATGGGCTGGGCGCGCGTCTCCCGAATCACGTCAGCGATATTGCCGGACTCGTTGAGGGCGGGGATGATGACGGTGGTATTTAGCAAGACGAGTTCCTTCGGACGCAGATGCACGCGGATAAACGCAGATGGCGTTGATGTCTTAATCCGTTCATCCCGGCAATCCGTGTTCTCCCCTCTGCCGTTGAAACTCCGCTTCCATTTTTTGTTTCTCGGCGTCGGGCAAGTAGGACGCGCGCACGGCGTTGAGTGAGAGTTGCTCCAACGTCGCCACGCTCAAGTTGAAGGCGTGGGCTGATTTGAGATACTCATCGGTCAGCGTCGTGTTAAACATCGGCGGGTCATCGGAGTTGAGGGTGACGTATTGTGCATTGTCAGGTGAGCAATGATAGCCATCCGGCGAGTTTGTTGCCTTTCTCGGCGGCGGCCAGCAAGCGCGGGCGGATGAGGGCGTCGAGGCCAAAGACGCGGCCCGGCGCAAAGGCAAACATGAGCAATGACAGCACGACCATTTGGTTATACGCCCACTCCCATTCAAACGGAGTGCTGATGCCCGCGAGGCCCACCCACAGTTGCGCCGACTGCGCGATGCCCACCAGCCCGCCGAACCGGGTGAACAGGCCAAAAAACATCGAGACAAAAATCAGCGCTTCCATGCCCCACACCGCATAACCAAACCAAGCGATGTTGGGCTTCACAAAATTATCAATGAACGCGCCGTTGCCCGCCGCCAATGGGCCAATGTCTACGGCAAGGTTGGGGCCACCTACCGAGCGCATGTCGGCCACGAGGATGGGATGGGGGCGCGTGGCCCAGGCCGATTCGATGCCAATCCAATCACACAAGCCGCTGGTGCGTTGCAACTTCAAGCGATTGCTGGAGTCCACTGAGCCGGTCGTGAAGGCAAAGTCGGCGGGACACCCAAAGGTGGGCGGCACTTTCCACCACAATTGCGTAAAGAACAGCCAGCCCAGCGCCAAGCGCCCAATGACCAGCATGATGTTTTGTAAACGGCCTTCCCAAAGTTTGATGATGGATGGGTTCATGTTAGCTCTCCAAGTGGTGTTACGGAATACGGAATAGCGTATTCCGTATTTTGTCTAGACGATACAGCCCAAGTCTTACAAGGCGCTTACGGCTCCAGCGCTATCGTCGCCAGGCCATTGACGGTTACCGTGAACTGTCTGTCCCCGCGCGTAATCGTTACAGGGGTGGCGGGGTCATAATCAATCACCACCGCAAAGGTTTGCCCATCTTGCTCATACACATCGGCGATGAAGCCACTCTCGGCAGAGAGCAGACTGTGCGATTCGGGAAAGGATTGGGCCGAGGTCGTGGGCAAGGATACCTGCCCCTGAAACGGCAGCCGCACGGTGGTCAGCCCAGCCCCACGCCAGACCGGAATCAAGGGTTGGTTGAACGCATAGGCCAGTTTCCACGGCTCCAGCGCTTCTCCGATGTGAGGCCAGTACGCATAGCGCACCGTGTGATAGTCCAAATCTTCCACGCCCTCATCATGTTCGTCGCGGGTGACGGAACGCGCGAGCAGAAAATTAAACGCGTTGCTTCCGGCGATGCCTTGCAAGCCCTGCGTGACGAGCGTCAGGCCTGCGCCATCTTTCGCCAACGTGCTCCAATAGGTGATGGGATAAAAAATTTTGCGGCGGTAGGTGATGTCGCCGCTGATGATGGGGCGCGCGTCAATGGGGTGGGTGAAGGCGGCGAAGCCCAAATCGTCGGTGCGCTGGGTGACAGTGAACATGGTGGGCGAGTGGGCGACGGCGCTGGTTTCGGGCAGGGCGCGGACATCGAGCGTGACTTCAACGAGTGGGCTGTCGGCGCGGAGGGTGATGGTCTTCGTCAGCGGCGCATCGCCCAATGTAAAGGTCGCTTGCACGCGGGCCAGCAATGGCCCCGCGGCCAGCACGGTGAGGGTTGCTGGCACATCGCTCTCCCGCGCGCGCACTTCGCCGAAGAACGCGCCGTAGACATCGCCGCTGTCGTTCCAAAAGGTGAGGTCGTCGCCGGGGCCAGTTAAAAGATTTGGAGAATTGGAGGATTGGAGAATTGAGAAAGTGCCGCCATGCGCGGGGTCGAGGGTGACCGAGACGAGGCCATTGCTCAACGTGACCGTATTGCCGGACTGTGTGATGGAGGCGGGATTGCGGACGGGCGTCTCGGTCACGGTGGAGTAGCCGATGGCGGGGATGTTCGCGGCGTAGAGGGCGATGTGGTCGGGGCCGATGACTTGAGTCGTGAGGCCGGTGGTGTCGGGCAAAGCGCCGCTGAGTTCAATCACTTCGGAGCGCGGCCACGAGGAGGGGTTGAAGACGACGAATGGGGCCGGGACTCCGTTGGCAATGTGGGCGAGCGTTGAAGCCAAATCGCCCGCCGACACGCTGACGGTTTGTTCAAAGCGCGGGCGCTGAGTCCCCGCCCACACCCAATCGTAGCTCACTGCACCGATGTTGTCGTAGTGGGCGTTTATTGTGGCCGTGAGCCACGCGGACGACATCGGCGCATCAATCAACATCCCAAATTTATCGGCGGCAGTGAGGTAATACTCGCTCTGCTTGTCCATGATTTTGGCGTCGGGGTGGGTGGCGTAGAACGCCTGCCAGATGGGGTTGAGGTCTACGGCGAACTCGGGGAGGGTTTGGGTGGCGATGTAATCGAAGGCGGTTTGCGGGTCGGCCACGGCCAGCACGGTTTTTTGGTCGGCGGCATTCCACTTGTCCACGAGCGACATGAGGTTGGGGAGCGGGTCAATCATGTCGGAGCCCATCGGGATGAAGACATATTTGGAATCGGTGCGCGCGAATTGCTCGTCAATGTAGGCGCGGAGGGCGGTGAGTTGTTCGGCCTCGGTGGTGAGGCGGTGGATGGCATCCCAGGCGGCGGGATATGAAAGATAAGTGACCAGCACACGGGCATTGGTGGCTGGCGAGCGCCAATGAAAGATGTGCGGCAACGGTTGGCAACCCACGTCTTCGTCGCGGCACCGAAATTGCGAGCGGCCAATGAAGAGATAGGGGACGTTGTTTTGTGTGAGGAAGAGTGAGAAGGCGGCGGAGTTGCCGAAGGCGTCGGATTGCCAGGCGGTGCGCGGCATGTACTGCGGGCCGAAGGTGTCGGCTATCCATTGTTGGCCGAGTTGCAGGTTGCGCGCTTGCACGGCGGGCGCGGCGAGGCTGGTTTCGGGTTGGATGATGCCGCCCCAGGCGAAGGTGATTTGCTGGCTTTGCACCGCCGCTTTCAGTGCTTCGCGGTGTTCGGGGAAAGTGTCCCAAAAATGTTGGGCGAAGAGCACTTGCTCGATGGTGTAGCGAAAGCGGGAGTCGGCTTGCGCCATCTGAATGGCGTTGAGGATGTTGCCATCGGTGCGCTTCACATACGCGGCGAAGTCTTCGTGCCAGTCGGTGTCCCAGTGCGAGAAGGGGATGATGAAGGCCACGCGGTTCGCGTTGGCGATGAGGGTTTGGGTGTCCGCGTCGAGGTTGATGTCGGCAGGCAGGGGGGCGGGGGTGATGGTGGGTAGAGGTGATGGGGTTGGCGTGGCGCGGGCGCAGGCGGCGAGGAGGGCGAGCAGGAGCAGGAAAGCAAGGGAGCGGGGGAGCATGGGAGAAAGGGAGAAATTATTGGGACGATTGGCTCAATCACCCAATGCCTCACTCACCAAATGACCAAGCACGTTTCGGTGCGGCGGACGCCCACGGCGCCCGCGATGCCTTCGGTAATTCAACGGCCCAACTGTTGCAGGTCGGGGCTTTCGACGAAGGCAATTAAGTCGTAGCGGCCAGTGACAGCATGGCACGATTTAATGACCGAGCCTTCCAACTCCATATTGGGCAGTTCTTTCAGCAGGTCGGGCACACGGGTGGGTTCGGCTTCGATGAGGACGTAGGCGGTAAGCATAAAGTCTCCAAGAGAATTAGAGGATTGGAGAATTCTCTAATCCTCCAATCCTCTTTCTTTGTGTTTGCTCCACACGGGAGTCACTTTGTCACCCTCAGGTGAAGGTCATCAGCGGCGCTTGGCCGGTGGCGGCGATGGCGGCGAGTTGGGCTTGCACACGCTCGAGGGCGTTTTTGAGCGGGAAGATTTTTTTGCTCACTTGCATGTCGGCGTCGGTGGAGAGCGGGTGCCAAAAAACACCGTCGAGGTTGACAGTCAGCTCCGGCACGAGGTTGCCCATGCCGAGGTCGAGGCCTTCTTTGGAGTAGCCGCGTTTGGCGAGCGGGCGGATGAAGTGGTCTTCGTCGGGGATGCCGAGGGCGCGGTGAAACTCGCAGATGCGATGCAGGTGGGGCGAGTTGGCCGGAGTCTCGGTGCTGGAGAGCCGCACGCGGAAGCCACGCGCTTGCAGGAGATGGATGCCCTCCACCGTTTTGGCCCAAGTGCCTGCGCCGCGATAGGCGTCGTGGTCTTCAGGCCGCCCACCGTCCAGGCTCACTTGGATGATGAGGTTGTCGTTGTTGATGTCGTGCAGTCGGTCAAGGCGCGTTTTATCGGTGCCCGCAATTTTTTGCCCCAACAACATGGCGTTGGTCAGCACCGAGGTTTTGATACGCTCAGACGAGTAGGCCAACATCTCGTAGATGTCGTTGAGCAGAAACGGCTCGCCGCCGGTGAAGAAGATGTGGTCAAAGTTGAGCGCCACCGCTTCGTCCACGAGCCGCCGTGTGTTGGCCAGCCCCATGGCCCGGCGCGGCGCGTTGGGGCTGGACTTGGCCACGCAGTACGAGCAACGCAGGTTGCAATCGTAGTTGGTGTAAATCCACAACTTCCATTGGAGGGAAGAGGAGGGGGGTTCGGGGATGGGGAGGGGCATAAAGGTAAATCGTAATTAGTAAATGGTAATTACCATTTACCAATTACCCAGTGACTACAGACTCCAAAAGACTCCACACCCCGCGCACGCCTTCGGCGGGTGCTCACTCAACAGCCGCGCGCGCCACGATTGATAGCGGTCGGCGTTCCACAAGTCGCCGAAGGGTTGCTCGAATAGGTTGCCGAGTTGTAGACTGGCGTAGTCGCTGGTGGCGAAGGGCGAGATGCAACAGGGCAGGGCGTTGCCGTTGGCGGTGATGTAGGCCGTCGTCCACGGG
The DNA here is from genome assembly GCA_964443795.1 of uncultured Anaerolineales bacterium. Taxonomy (GTDB): domain Bacteria; phylum Chloroflexota; class Anaerolineae; order Anaerolineales; family UBA6663; genus DATDRS01. The sequence goes on from CAYUFY010000197.1 coordinate 8,536, forward strand.
CGCATGCACGCTGTCCACGGGCGTTGTTTGACTTCCACTTGCTTGAGCGCGTTCTCACCCTTGAGGCTGTGGCTGGGGGTGGTGGCCCCGGCGGCGCGCAGGGTCACGCCCAATGTGCCCGCCAGCGTCTCGCTCTCGGCCACAATCGCATCCACTTGCTCATCGAAGGAGCCGAAGAGCGCGTGGTCGTGCGTCATCATGCCGGGCGCGTCGGCCTCGCCCGCGTAGTACGTCATCCGTTGCAGATACACTTCCGGCACGCCCATGTGCGCGGCGAGTTTAATCACCTCGGGCAGTTCTTCGATGTTTTCTTTCACGCCCGTCATCCACAGCGACACGCGCGGCGCGGTCGCGCCCAATTCTTTTTGCACTTCAATAAAGTGCTTGAGATGATTGACCAACTTGTGGAGCAAGGGCGCGCCGCGAATGGCGGCGTACGTCTTGGGGTCAGCGCCATCAATGGACACCCGGAGTTCGTCGAGGCCCGCGCCAATGAGTTTGCGCGCCCACTCGTCGTTGAGCAACGTGGCGTTGGTGTTGAACAGCACATACACGCCGCGCGCTTTGAGATGGGCAATCATGCGCGGCAAGTCTTTGTTCAGCAATGGCTCGCCGATGCCGTGCAACACCGCCCGCTCCATCTCCGGGAACTCGGCCACAATTTTCAGGAAGTTGTCCCAGCTCAACGTCATCGGCTCTTCGTAAGTGGTGAAGGTGCGCGGGCAGGTCTCGCATAGCAAGTTGCAGTGATTGGTGACTTCGATGAAGATGTTGTGCGGACGCTTAGCCGCGACCGGGCCGCGCGTCGCCGGGTCAATGGCGCGATAGGCGGTGGGTAGCTGGGCCACTGCGCCGTTCTCCGCAGCGGGGAGGCGAAAGGCTTCGGGCAAGGGCTGGGGTGCGGTTTGAAGAACGATGTCGTGATTTGTGGAGACGGGCATTCGGGCTATTATAGACGGAAGTGCTTAAG
>CAYUFY010000198.1:0-9423 GCA_964443795.1 uncultured Anaerolineales bacterium
CGCATCATGTCGTGAGTGAATTTAAGCGCACGATGTCGTGATTATTGAGAATTACTGATTACTGATTACTATTTACCAATTACTTCCAAAGCCATCTCCGCCGCTCGTTTCTGAAGCGGATGCCAGCCGTCTTCCGTCGCCATTTTATTCAGATGGGCGCGAAGGGCGGCGCGCTCGCCGGGCGGCAGGTCGCGCCAGACCGCCAGAATTTGTGCCGGGTCTTCGGAGAGGAGATGTTCCCAGAGTTCTTCGATGGTCATGAGAGTCATGAGAATGGAAGTGATACGTGATGTGTAAATGGTTTACCTTACGCAGTTGTCATGCCCGCGTGCCTTTGGCGGGCATTCATACCGCTTGTCGTGCGAGCCGCTGGATGCCCGCTACGAGCGGGCGGGCATGACCGGTAAGGCCAACTGTGTGCGTAAATTACAGTGAGTGAGCGGCGGCAATCAGGGCGCGCAGGTTTTCCGGTGGGATGTCAGGATACAAATCACAGCCGGGCCAGAGGGCGTTGATCTGGGGGGCGATTTGGTTGACGGCGGCGGTGATGGTTTCCGGTGACCCGCGCGTGAGCAGGCCCACCGGGTCGAGGTTGCCAAAGATGAGGGCGCGCGGCCCGAGAGTGGTGCGCGCCAGAACCAAGTCGGTGCGGTCGTCGAAGTTGAAGGCTTCGGCGGGCAAGGTGGCGAGATCCGCCAGGCTGGGGTTGGCCGAGCCGCAGATGGACAGGACGCGCGGGGTGGGGAGCGCGATGAGCAATTGCGTCAGCGCGGGCTGGACGAGGGCGCGGAATTTTTTCGGCCCGATCACTTGCGGCGAGCCGCCCATTTCGTGGAGCGTGAGATAGTCAGCGCCGGAGGCGCGATAGAACTGCCCGACGCGGGCGAGGAAGTGCACGAGGGCGGCGAGGAGCGCTGAGGCGTGGTCGGGATTTTTTTGGGTCAGGGTGAGCCACGGGTCGGCGCCGAAGATTTGCCAGGCGAGGGTGAACGGCCCCGGTAGCCACGCGCCGATGGCGGTGGTGGCCCCGAGCGTGGCCCGGAGTTGCGCGAGAGCGGCTCCCACCACCGGGATTCGCGCTATCCCGAGGGGCAGAGTCAAAAACTGCTCGGGGTCAAGGTCAAGGCTGAGGGGGCCGACCACGGTCGGGGCGAGGTAAATGCCCGGTTCTTCTCCATTTTGAAAATCAATCGCACACCCCAGCGCTTCGGCCTCGACACACATATCGAAGGGGACAACCGCAGATTCGAAGCCAAGCGCGACGGTGCTGGCGGCGGCGCGCGCCATGCGGTCGGGGTCGTGATGGGTCTCAGCGTAGGTGAGGTTGGCGGCGGCGAGGCCGGGGGCGGTGAGGGCGGGCAGGCCTGCGAAGAGCGGGCGGCGAGTCAGTTGTTCACCGCCGAGCAGGGCAAGGATTTCAGCGCGGCTAGACATTGGGGTGGGGCGGAACTGCGGGGCGCAACACGGCGGGGGTGACGCGCGGGAAGAGTTTGGCGAGCCGGATGATTTCGGCCACAAGTTCTTCTTGCCGGTAGGCCATGACATGCACACCCGCGATGCCTTCGATGGCGCGGATTTGTTCGATGAGTTCGACGCAAATCAGCATGCCTTCTTCGACCCACTTGGCTTTGGGGGTTTTGTTCAGGCGCTCTATGATGGCATCGGGGATGTGCACGCCGGGGACATTGGCGCGCATGAACTCGGCGGCTTTGGGGGAGCGCAGTGGCCCCACACCCGCGAGGATGTAGACCTGTTGATGCGCGCCGAGGTCGCGGACGCGCGCCATGAATTTTTGGAAGATGCCAATGTCGTAAATGTATTGGGTCTGGATGAAGTCGGCCCCGGCCTCGATTTTTTTGGCGAGGCGCTGTGGGCGCCAGTCCAGCGGCGGGGCCGAGGGGTTTTCGGCGGCCCCGAGGAAAATTTGCGGTGGGACGGTAAGCTTGCGCCCGCTGAGGAACATGGCCCGGTCGCGCATGATGCTGGCCGTGCGCAGGAGTTGCATCGAGTCGAAATCGAAGACGCGTTTGGCTTCGGGTTGGTCGCCCGCTGTTACGTCGTCGCCCGTGAGGCAGAGGACGTTTTTAACGCCGAGCGCCGCCGCCCCCAGCAAGTCGCCTTGCAGGGCGATGCGGTTGCGGTCGCGGCAGGACATCTGGTACACGGCTTCATACCCGGCGCGGGTGAGCAGGGCGCAGATGCTGATGCTCGACATATGGCAGTTCGCGCCGGAGGCGTCGGTGGCGTTGAGGCCATCGGCGACTTCGGAGAGGACGAGGGCGGCGTCGTAAACGGCTTGCGGGTCGGCGGTGTCGGGCGGGTTAAGTTCAGCGGTGACGGCGAAGAGGCCGGCGCGCAGGACGCGTTCGAGGCGGGAACCGGAGCGGAGGGGTTTTTCAGTCATGACGCTCTCCCTCACCCCTAGCCCCACTCCCGCTGGGAGTGGGGGACGCGGCCCAGCCTTTGGGTTGGAAGGCCTCGGGCAGGGCCAGATCGTTAATCCACGCCGAGGTGTTTTGGAGTTGCCGGTTGAGCGGCGGGAGGACGTGGAGCATATCCTTGCCGTATAGAGGCATGTGTTGGGAGCGCTCGTAGGCCTCGACCCACACACAGCGCATGGTCGGGATGACTTCGCAATGGCCGTTGGCGCGCACCCCGCCGCATGGGCCGTTGCGGAGATTCTTGGGGCAGTTCATGGGGCAGGTCATGCCGGTGGAATGGAGGACGCACTGCCCGCACATTTGGCAATTGAAGATCGCGCCCTTCGTAATGATTTCGCCTTGCACAAAAATGCGCTCGACCGCGCTCTTGGGTTTGAGCCAGCGCTTGAAAGGCTTGAGCAATGCCTGCGTGCCGTTAAAGATGACTTCGAGAAAGTGGGGGTGGGATTGGAGGAAGCGGAGCATTATTTTGAAAACCACAGATTACACAGATTTCACGGATTTGGTTTCTGTTGAAAATAATCTGTGGCAATCAGTGAAATCTGTGGTTTGAAAAACACGTTGATAAAACTTCACTCAGGTCTGGCTACAGGAAACCCTAACGCCTCAGTAAAAATATCATTAAACTCCGTCCGCCCGGAGAGCTCAAGATACTCAATAAACTCCGGCAGGCGGTTCGCGGCTTCGCGCTCGCGGAAGGAAAGCAGGGAGATTTTTGCGCCCTCACCCGCCGCGTTGCCCACAGCGATGATTTTCTCGACCGGAACCCAGGGCACCAAACCAATCAGCCGCGCGCTGGCCGGGTTGATGTAAGAGCCAAACGACCCGGCCAGCAAAACTTCATGCAGGTCGTTGGCCGTCAGGCCCATGTGTTGCAGTAGCACTTCCACGCCAGCGGCAATCGCGCCTTTGGCAAATTGCAAAGCGCGGATGTCGGGTTGGGTGAGGATAATATTGTCTCGCAGGTCACTGAGCAGAAAGGCGCGCACTTTGCCATCGGTCACCAGTCGGTCAATGAGCGGTTGGGGCAGGCCGCGTTCAGCGGCCATTTCGGGCGTAAGCAAGTAGCCGGATGAATTCACCAAGCCACACTTAATCAACTCCGCCACCACATCCACCAAGCCCGAGCCGCACAGGCCCACCGGCTGTACCGCGCCACCGATGATTTGCAGATGCACCGTGCCGTGATTGATTTGCACGCCTTCGATGGCCCCCACGCTGGCCCGCATCCCGCACTTGATCTGCGCCCCCTCGAAGGCCGGGCCCGCCGGGGCCGCCGTGGACACCGCGCGGTTCACCGACCCCAACACAATCTCGCCATTCGTCCCCACATCAATCAGCAAGCGAATCTTTTCATCCTTGTTGCGCGCGAGGCCAGTGGCTAACACGCCCGCCACAATATCCGCGCCCACATACGCGCCGAGATGGGGCAGGGTGCTGAAGCGCGCTTGTGGGTGCAACCGCAGGCCGAGATCGGCGGCGGGGAGGGTGATGGGTTCGTTGAGCGTCGGGATAAACGGCGCGACCGAGATGGGTTCGGGATCAATGTTGAGCAAGATGTGCAACATGGTGGCGTTGCCCACCGCCACACCTTCGTAAAGCCATTCCCGCATCACGCCGGATATTTCCAATAACTCATTGAGCAGGGTGTTGATGGTGGCGACGATGCGCTCGTGCAAAACGGCGAGGCCATCTTCGTTCATCATCGTATGGCTGACGCGTGAGATCACATCCGCCCCGAAGGCGGCCTGACCGTTGAGCGTGGACTTCACCGCCTCGACGGTGCTGGTGTTGAGATTGACCACCGCGCCAACCACCGTGGTCGTGCCGATATCGAGCGCGAGACCGTACAGCTTGTCAGTCGTGTCGCCGGGTTCAACCGCAATCAGTTCATCACCAACCACGACAGCAGTGATTGAAAAATCGTTGTTCCGCAGGGTTTTAGGCAGGGCGCGCCACACGCTGGGGACCACGCGCACTTCGTAGCCTTCCGCCGCCAACGCCTTAACCACCCGCGCTAAATCCGATTGCTGGTCTTCGAGCGTCGGCTCGGCGAGTTGCAGATGGATTTTGGCGACGTTGGGGTTGAGCAAAACGTGCTGGCCGTAGCCCAGGAGCGCGGCTTGGGGCGATGACATGAGGCGCGGAACTTCGGCCACGCAATCGCGGTGCAACGGCGCGCGGCACGAGAGCCGCCAGCCCTCGGCGATTTCGGTGATCGAGAGGTGCCGCTGGTCAGCCTCCGTGACACTGTTCACGCCGACGGTCAGCTTAACCTTGCATTTGCCGCACGTCCCCCGCCCGCCGCAAGTGCTGTCAATGGCCAGCCCCGCCCAGTTGGCGGCGTTAAATATCGTCGTGCCTTCCGGGGCATGGGTGGTGAGGTTGTGGGGGAGAAAGGTGACTTGGTATTTCAAAGTAATCAGTCGTCAGTAGCCAGGTAGTCAGACAACCCTTACTTGGCAGAGTGAATGGTTGATTGCCAGCCGAGCGATTTCATCAAACCGACCAGCATGGCAGCGATTTCGTTAATTTCTTTGAGAAAATCATCGGCTTGCTTCGCTGGCAATATTTCGATCCCCTGTGCAACTTCGAGCGCTGTCATGACCTCGTAGGTTGAGCGTAGAGCGATTTCTAAAAACCGGCGGAACTCTTTGTTGGAACTGTTCCCTGAGCCTTCGGCTATGTTTAATGGGATAGAACTTGCGGCGCGGCGGGTTTGGCTAATCAGGCCATATCTTTCGTCACTCGGCCATGTCCGCGTTTCTTTGTAGATGGCTACCGTGGAACTCATCGCCCGTTGCCAAATCTGTAGCTCCCGATACTTGTGCATATCGTCACCGGTCTGGCTACTGGCTACTGATTACTGGCTTCTCCGAAGCCAACTTCGCATCCCGCTCCTTAATCGCGCCCAACAGTCTTGCCTGCTCCGCCCGCAGTTCCCGGTTTTCCTGTTCGGTGCGAGCCAGCCGCACCACGCCCGAGCGCCCGAGGTTCGAGCCGCTCACCACGTCCACAATCAGCGCCACGAGATAACCGATGAGGCCCAATAGGATGACCCACCACCAATCGGCGCCTAGAATAAAAGCCGTGACACCGCTCATGCCGAGGATGACCCAGCCGTAGAGGTTGAGGAGAAACCAGAGGGGACGGGAAGTTTGCATGGGGTGGGAGCCTCACCCCCCGGCCCCCTCTCCCGATTGGACAACCTCAATCGGGAGAGGGGGAGAATCGTATTGTCTCCCCTCTCCTGAACGCGGCCTTATCGCGTTCAGGAGAGGGGCTGGGGGTGAGGTGGGTTATTGTTCCGCCGAAATGGAATTGTAGATATTCTCGATGCTGGCCGGGTCGCCTTTGAAGGTCTTGCCGTTGGTGCGGTTGGCAATGCGGAGCATGAGGTCGGCATTGGCTTCTTCACCGTAGGCAATGGTGAAGACTTTGACCCCTTCCACATCTTCGCCGCTGGGCAGGCAGTTGAACATCTGGTTTTCAGAATTAAGACTCGAAGTGTCCTCGCCGTCAGAGAGGACGACAATGCCATAGAGCCGCCGCTCGCCGTTGGCCACGTCTTCGGCTTTGAGCGCGTCAATTTTTGTCGCGGCTTCACAGACTGCATCGTAAAGCGGGGTGTTGCCGCTGGCATACAAACCGCTGATTGATTTTTCCAGTTCTTCGCCCACGTCGCCCACTTTGCCGCCACCAATGTCGTAAATGGTGCGGTCGCCGCCAAAGCCCAGGGCGTAGAGTTTGTCTTGCGGGTCAAAGCGGCCGACGAAATTCACCGAGCTTTCAACGGCGGCTTTAATCCGGTCGCCTTCCATACTGCCGGAGGTGTCAATGACCAACACCACCGTGGCTTTCTTTTTGGTCTGATGGAAGACATCTTTGACGGCGGCGGAGACTTCGGCGGAGGGGCTTTGCAAGGCCGGGACGGTGTCCAGGGTCACGCGCGGGTCGGTGCCATCCGCGAGGGTGAAGGGCGACCCCAGGGCCACCGTGGTATCCACTGGGCGCAGATAATTGCTAATCGCCATCGTTTGTTGCGCGGGGTCAAGCAAATAGTCGCGGAAAATCTGCGCGGCTTCTTCCTGTTGCGTGGTCACCCAATCCGCGCCATCGAGAATGCAGTAGGGTTGCTCGGTCCAGAACGTGCCTTTGGCCGGGAAGATGAAGACGAGTTGGAAGCGGAGTTGGTCTTTGAAATCCACATTGGTCTTGAGGGTCTCAGCCTCGCTGGTGTTGACCGCATGCAAATAATCGGGGCCGCGCTTGGCGAGCAGTTGCATGAGCGGGCGGCTTTGAATGCCGTAGTGATAAGTATTCTGTTCGAGTTGGGTAAAGGCTTGCACCACTTTGTCGGCGTAGACTTCATCGGCGGTGAGACCAGAGGTTTTGTCCTGCGCCGAATAGGCCAGCGCGGTCATGATGAGCAAGCCGCTGTTCGAGAAATCGGGATGCGTGTGGCCGAACTTAAACTTGCCCCATTCGGGATGGCCGATGCTTGCCCAGCCATCGGGGTTGGCCGAGAGTTCGGTGAGCGTCTCCCAACTGATAGGCTTATCGGGCCAGCCCAGGGCCTCGGCCATCGGTCGCCACATGGCAAACCCGATGGGCGCAAGCACCGTCGCGGGGCATGAGCCACTCACCAGCGCGCGGCTGTTCCGATCCTGCCAGGTTTGGTTGGCCGTATCAATCCAGCTTTGGTCGCCGGGGCTCCATACGGTGGGTTGCGATTTGCCACCGAGAATGGCCTGTTGCGATCCGCCCGAGGTCACATGCTCCACGCGCACAAAAATGACTTCGCCCGAGGCGATTTTGTGCTGTTCGGCGTTGAACTTTTCGATAACGGCATTCATCCAGTCTTCTTTCGTATTCGAGGATGAAATGTCCACGGCGATGGACCCGGCCGGCGCGGACTGCGTGGCCCCGGCGGTGATGCCGCCCCCGAGCGTGTTTGCGCCCAGTAAGTTGCGCGCCACGAGTGCCCCAACGATGATGCACCCGAACACGCCCACCGCGCCCGCGACGACCACGGCCCCCCACGGGAATTTGGAACGGTCAGAGTAGGGATTGTTTTCGGACATGGGATTATGCTCCTGCGAGTGAAGACTAACAAGCCAGAAAAATTTAGTGATACTCGACAATCAAGCGAAAACCGAGGAATGGATAAAAATAGCCGGGCGGATAGCCGCGCCGATAAGTGACGCGCGCGGCGTAGGCCGTGTCATTGAACGAACCGCCACGCACCGCCCGTAAGTTCTTGGCCGGGTGCTGTTCATCAGGCAGGGGCGTATAGACGCTGGTGGTCCATTCCTGCACGTTGCCCGCCAGATCCATTACCCCAAACGGACTCACATCGCCTTCAAGGGTGCCAACGGGCACGGTGTCACGGTTCTCACTCTCGAAGGTGTTGGCGCGGCTGGGGAGAAAATCGTCGCCCCAAGGGAAGGGGCGGTTATCATCGCCGCGCGCGGCGCGTTCCCATTCGGCTTCGGTGGGCAAGCGCACCGCCTGCTTTTTTTGGTCGGCCACCCAGCGGCAATAGGCTTCGGCTTCGTAAAAGGAAACGCCGACCACCGGATGATAAGCGCGCAGCCGTTGCTCGCGCCATTTGTCCGGCTCCCAGCGGTTATCGCGGCCCCAGCCCTCGCCGTCACCGTTGGCCCACGCCCAGCCTTCGGCGCTCCACCAGGGTTGAACCCGCGCCGCGCCGGTTTCGATGAACACCGCATATTGATTTACGGTGACGGGCGAATGCGCCATATCGAACTCGGCGACATAGACAGTTTTTTCGCGCGAGTATTCGCGGGGATGAAAGCGACTGCCCAGCCGTTGATAGCCGCTGGCAATGCGCTTGGTGAGGCCAATGGAGGCCTCGGTGCCCACCGAGGTGATGGGGCTTTTGCGGACCCAATCATCAATAAAGGAATCGCCAGTGGAGTTGGTCATAGACAAAAGGAATGACGAAGATTGCCCCCTATTGTATAGGAACTTGCCAGACCTGCCAGGTTTTTAAAACCTGGCAGGTCGCAGTGACTCGAGCTGGTTATTCCATCGCCTTGCTCATCATGCTTTCCACCGCACTAATGGCCTCGGCCAGGGCACCGGTAGGGGCCTCGCCGCCCGCGCCCATAAACTCCTTGGCTTTGCGCGCGGTGGCGCTGGCATCGGCGCAATAGGCATCTGCCCCCGAGAGTTCGGCGTAATGCGCGGTGACGGGCGCGCCCCCAGCCATGATTTTGACTTTGTCGCGCAGGCCCGCTTTGGTGAGCGCCTGAATGTTCACTTTAATCATGGGCATGGTGGTGGTGAGAAACGCCGAGAAGCCAACGATACTGGGCTGGTGTTGTTGCACCGCCGCGACAAATTTTTCGGGGGCAGTGTTCACGCCGAGGTCAATCACTTCAAAGCCTGCGCCTTCGAGCATGATGTTGCACAGGTTCTTGCCAATGTCATGCACATCGCCTTTGACCGTGCCCATGACCACTTTGCCGATGGTGGTTTCGCCCTGGGCGGCGAGTAGCGGGCGCAGGAGCGTGAGCGCGCCTTGCATGGCCTTGGCCGACATGAGCATCTCGGGGACGAAAAAATCGCCGACTTCAAAACGGCGGCCAACTTCTTGCAGGGCGGGGAGGAGCGCTTTGTAGAGCAAGTCCACCGGGTCCATGGCTTGCGCGAGGCCGGTTTGGGTTAACTCGCGCACGTCGGCGACTTTGCCCAACACAGTGTTGTCATAGATATTTTGGAGAATTTCAGCGGGGGTCATAGGCTACCTCAGGATATGTTGGGTGGGATGCGTGAAGCCAATGATAGCATTGGGGGATAAAATTGCCAATCAATATGTGGGGCGCTGTTTCAGAATATGAAACACGCGGCCCCAGCAAGCCTCGAATCCTTGCGGGCGTGGGCTGAGCTTGAGAATTGCTGACGCCTTCTTATCCGTGTTGATCAAGCCATACCAGCAGGTCGCGCAGACTGGCGC
>CAYUFY010000199.1:0-9391 GCA_964443795.1 uncultured Anaerolineales bacterium
CGCGGCTCGAAGACAATTCGCTCAAACCCGCCCACGAAATGGGCGAACCATGAGGACAGATTTAGACAAATTGAATGCTGGAGGCCCCGGCCACCGCCGCGCGGGCCACCGCCGGGCCAACTTCGTCGCCGCCGGGGTGCAGGGGCAGGACGGCGATTTCGTTGTCGTATTGATTGGCGACGAGCACAAAGCCGCCCGCCGGGGCCAGGGCAAAATTGCGGGGCCAGTTGCCGCCGCACGAGGCGATGGTCAACAACGTGAGTTTGCCATCCGGGTCGGCGGCATAGACAGCGAGGCTGTTGTGACCGCGATTAGAGACATACAGCCGGTTGCTCGCCGCCGCGAAATGAATATCGGCCACGGTGTTCTCGGGCGCGTCGGGCGGCAACGTGGGCAGGGTCTGCGTTACCCGCAGAGCGCCGGCCGCCGCGTCGTAATCACACACGCTCACGGTTCCATCCAGTTCATTCGCCATATAGAGCGTCCGGCCATTCGGGTGAAACGTCGCATGGCGCGGGCCAGCGCCCGGGTGGGTGGACATGGCCCCGTGCCGGGTGAGGCTCCCGCTGGTAGAGTCAAACGCATACATCACCAATTGATCAATGCCCAAATCGGCGACGATGGCATAGCGGTTGTCGGGCGTCAGCGTGGTGGAGTGCGCGTGCGGGCCTTCCTGCCGTTGGGCGTTGGGGCCGGAGCCGCTGTGTTGAACATGCGCGGTCAGCTCGCCCAATGCGCCATCGGCCTGAATGGGGAAGGCGCGCGCACTCCCCGTGCCGTAATTGGCCACAAACAGCCAGCGCCCGGTGGCATCGAGAGTCAAATGACACGGCCAGTCGCCGCCGCTGGGTTGCTGATTGAGCAGTTGCATGGTGAACGGCGCGCGCTGAAAACTGAGGGCGCAGACTCCGCCCGGTGCGCCATCGCTCCCCTGAGCGGTTTCGCTGACCGAATAGAGCCAGCGCCCGTTGGGGTGCGCCATGAGAAACGACGGGTTGCGGACCCCGGCGAATGCGCCGAGTGCGGTCAAGGCCCCGGTGGTTTCGTCAAAAGCAAAGGCGTGAATGCCCGGCTTGTCTGCCGGGGCGTAACCGCCAGCCAAAATGAAAGAAGAGGGCATAGGAGTCTCCGTGGGTAGGGCTGATACCGGGGCGCGGTTTTGCAACCACCACTCGGCCCCGAGCCGGGCCGCCAGCGTGGTTGCGCCGGCGACGCCGAGCAGGGTGAGGAAGCGCCGCCGGGTGAAGGTAGGTGGCGTAGGGGCGTTCAATTGAACGCCCCTACGCCGACGCCAAACATCGGTTTACCAATTCGTCACCGAGCCATCGCGCCGTTGCCAGTGGGGGGCTTCCCAAAATTGCCAAGTCTGTGACTGTGCGAGGCTCTCGTCCATTTCAATGCCCAGGCCGGGCGCGGTGGGCACCGGGAACGAATTCCCCACGAGCCGGGGTTGCACCGGGAACAGCACATCGGCGTCGTTCACGCCAGATTTGCCGTAGTAGAGATTCTCGGTTTGGGTCACGCGCACTTCGAGCCAGGCGAAGTTGGGCACGGCGGCGGCCATGTGAATGGTGGCGGCTGTGCAGACCGGGCCGAGCGGGTTGTGGGGCATCAAGTCAATATAGTGCGCTTCAGCCCAACCCGCCACCTTCATGGCCTCGGTGAAGCCGCCCACATTGCAAATATCCACGCGCGCAAAGTCGGTGAGATGTTTTTCGATGAACGGCAGGAACTGCCACTTGCTGGCGAACTCCTCGCCCACCGCGAACGGCACGTCGGTCAATTTGCGTAAGGCTTCGTAGGCTTCGGGCGCCTCGTCGCGGATCGGCTCTTCGATGAAGTCAAGCGTGCCCATGGGCATGCGCTGGCAAAAAGACGCGGTTTCGGCCACGCTCAAGCGGTGATGATAATCAATGCCCAGCACGATCTCGCTCCCGCAAGCCTCGCGCACTTTGGTGAGCCAGTGGGCGGTGAGCGGAATGCTCTCGCGCGGCTCGAAGATGTTCGAGTCCCCGGTGAACCCGCCCGCCCGATCGGGCATCATGGGCCCGGTGCGGATGACGCGCCAGCCGTGCTTCATGAGCAGTTGCACGTCATCAATGAGCGCCTGGCCCGCGCCGGTGGCCGTGGCGAAGCACGGAATCACCTCGCGCTGTTTGCCGCCCAGCAATTGATAGACCGGCACGTTGAGCGCCTTGCCCATGATGTCGTAGAGCGCGATATCAATGGCGCTTTGCGCGGCCAGCAGGACGCGCCCGCCCTCAAAGTATTGGCTCCGGTACAACTCCTGCCAAATGCGCCCCACCTGCATGGGGTCTTTGCCGATGAGGAATTCACGAAAGTGTTTGAGCGCCCCCACCACCGCCAGCTCGCGCCCGCTCAGGCCGGACTCCCCCAGCCCGTACAACCCCTCATCGGTTTCAACTTTGACGACCAACTGATTGCGATTCCCCACCCAGACCGGGTAGGGCTTGATGTCGGTGATATGCATGATGATAACTCCAGAGTTTTAGTGGGATGGGTAATGGGTAATTGGTAATTAGTAATTGGGCAATCTAGTCATGCCCGCTACGAGCATGCGGGCATGACTAGACAACGATCCGAAAGGCGAATTACTACTTACCAATTACCATTTACTCTTTATGCTTCCACCCCAACAGCCGCTCGGCCTTGGCGCAATTGAAAAAACCCGCGTTCTGCGCCAAGTCACCCCGGAGGGGCGTGTTGGGGTAATGCTGGCGCGCCAGTTCCAGGGAGGGTTCGGCCATCATGGTGCGCGGCGCGACGATATAAAAAACCTCGTGGCCTTTGAAAGCGGCGGTGAGCGAGAGCAGGATGGCGCGGTTGGCCTCGCTCAACAAAGTGTAGGCCCACAAATGCCGCACCACCGCCGGGCCCATCACCTTCTCCCCTTGCACGGCCCGGTCACGGCTGTCCAATAACCAGTGGAAGCGCAGACTGGCGATGGTCATCCAGTCGAACCGGCGGGCGAAATGCTCGCCTTGTTGTTCCAGCACCCACTTCGACAAACTGTAGGGGTCTTCGGAATAAGTCGGGTGCTGTTCATCCACCGGGAGGTAGTCGTAGCGCGGGACGCGGCTAAACACGCCGCCGATGGCGTTGATGGATGAGGCCAGGCACACCCGCTTGATACCCAACGCCGAGGCCGCGCTGAGCACGTTGTAACTACTGGTGGTGTTTTCGTTATACACCACCGCATCCGGCGCGTTTTGCGGGGAACGGTGCGCCGCCAGATGCACCACGGCCTCACACTCGCGCAACACCCCCACAACCTCGCCGTAGTTGGTCATGTCGGCGATCATGTACCCGGGCAGGAGTGTGGGGCGCGGGTTGGGCATGGGCGGCACGGCGCGGTCAATGCTGACCACGGTGTGCCCCTGCTCCAGCAAATACGGGGTCAAACTGCGCCCCATATCCCCACTGCCACCTGTTACTGCGATCTTCATGGATTCTCCTTGAGATGGGCGCGCTCACCAGCGGCCAGAACATCCTCTAGCATGGAATTCATATGGGCTTGCATCAACAACCGGGCTTGCGGGGCGTTGTGCGCCAACAAGGCTTCCGCGATGAGCAAATGATAGCGGGCCGTGCGGAGGATGGCCTTGGGGTCCATCAAAATCTTCCGGCGGCTTTCCAGAAACAAATCGCTCACCCCTGCCAACGTGCGGTAGAGGATGGGGTTGCGCGCGGCCTGCGCGATGGCGTGATGAAATTGCACATCCTGCTCGGCGAAGTCGTGGCCTTGCTGGGCCTCGTCCTGCATTTGCCGCGCCAGTTTTTCAATCGCCAGCAGTTCGGGTTCGGTGCCGCGCTCGGCGGCCAGCGCCGCCAGTTCGGGTTCCAGCAAGCGCCGGGTTTCGGCCAGCGCCACCACCAGCCCCGTGCCCACATCCTGAAAGTGACTGGACAAGTCGGTGGTGGGCCGCGCCCCGATGACATACACGCCGCTCCCATGCACGATCTTCACCAGCCCGATGGATTGCAAGGCCCGCAAGGCCTCGCGCACCGAGCCGGTGGCGACATGCAGTTCCTTGGCCAGTTTGGTAATGCTGGGCAGGCGCTCGCCGGGCAACCAATCCCCCTGCCGAATGCGTTGTTGCAGGGCCTCAAAGACCACGTGATAGACCCGCTGGCCGGGGCTGGCGCTCGCAGGAGGTTGCGCGTTGAGAGGCAGGGGCGAGGGGGAAGCGGACACGAGGTGTGGCTGAACCAGGGCGGGCGATTATTTGAAAGTCAGTTCCCAAATCGCGCCGTTGCCGCCGAACTCCAACACATATAACTGGTTCCCAATCAACACTGCATCAATGGGATTTTGGAAACCGCGCGCAATTTGGTTGGTGAGGGCTTGATAGTTATCGCCCGTCTTGGTCAGGCGCAGATGAAGCAAGTCCTGCCCCTTATCGCTCAGCGTGCCGCCCACCGCGCCCCAACTTAGGATGAAGGCACTCAACGTATCTCCTTCGCCTAACCACTCAGCGGGGAGTTTAGGGTCGGTGGCAAACACCAGCCCCAACGGTGAGCGGTGCGGCGTGAAAGTTGAGAGTGATTTGCCTTCCGCATAGGCCTCATACGCTTGACCATCATCGCCGCGATATTGTGTGGCGTCCGGGCCGAGGTTAAGCACGGGGTCGGCAAACGCGCCGGGCGCGGGCGGGAAGCCGGGGTCGTTGTGATAAAGCTGGTTATCCACCGCGTAATATCCGGTCGGCAAATGCTTATCCTGGCTCGGGTCATAATCCGCCGCTGTTTGGGGGTTGGCTTGTATGCCAAAGCGCCAGGGGAAACCGTAGTGCTGGCCCTCGCGCAACCAATTCAGCTCGTCGGGGAAGTCGGCGTCCGGGCCGTTGTCCACACCAAATAAATCACCGTTGGGCGCAAAGGCGAGGTCATACGGATTACGGGTGCCCCGGGCGAAAATGTAGCCCCCGGCGGTCAGCGCGGCTTCGTCGTTGGGCAGGGTCAGTTCAACCGCGCTCGTCGGGAGGCGCAGAACCCGGGCGGTCAGCGCGACCTCGCGGGTGTCGGGGAAGGCGCCGCCGTTGGTCTCGACCTCGCCATGTTCGGTGCGCGAGCCACCGCCCAAATAGATCCATTGCCCATCCGGGCTGACAATGAGGCCGTTGTAGAGATGGTCGTAGTAGGTGTTGCTCAGGGGGTATGGGTCAGTCGTCGCCAAAGTTTCCCAGGTAAAGCGCCCCTCGCCATTCGGTGTGCCTTTCCGCACCGTCACTTGCGTCTGGGTCTTGTCCACCACGGTGTTCATGACCACATACAAAACGCCATCGGGGCCAAAGGCAATGCCAGTCGCCCGGCCTTTGAGTTCGCGGATGGAGGCGACCTTTTCTTTTGAGGCGGCTCCGGGCAGGTCTTTTAGTCGAAAAATTCCTTCCCCGGAATTTAAGAGATAGAGGTCGCCCGTGGTGGGGTCTTGCACCAGCCGATTGTTGCCAGCGCCGGTTTCCATGACTTTCCGCAGGGTGAGGCCCTCCCGCAGGAGCACCGGGCCCCCGGCGATGGGCTGGCTTTCGACCACGGGTTGGCGGGTGGGCACGTTCGCCAGGGGCGTAGCTGTAAGCGCCGACTGACAACTGGTGACAAACACTAAAGCGCCGAGCGTCAACAGGCGCGCGCCCTGCGCTAACTTCAAAGTTGGGTAAGACACAAGTGGGATGCTCCTAAAGGTGAGGGGGTTGCTGGGTTGCCATTGCACGATGTAGCCAGGCGCCCGGGTGGTTGGCGTCCAGCGCCAGCACTTGCTCAAATTGCTGGTGAGCGGCCGTCAATTGCCCCAGCCCCAGCTGGCCCAGGCCCATCATGTAATGGCAATGAATGCGATTTCGCAAATTCAAGTCTTCGTCAAAGACCAAAAAAGTGGGCAGGGATACGGCGAAGTAATCCATCTGCACGTCCTCGGCCAGGTGGTTTTGTCCGTACTCCACCAATTTATAGAAGATGGCTTCCGCTTCTGCCGTGCGCCCCAACTGGCTCCGGGCCAAACCCTGATAGAAAATCATATCCGGTGGCTGGTCGTTGTAATACATAGCCGAGGTTGGCTCATTCAGCCCGGTGGCGGCCTGTTCAAAATATGTGCGCGCGGCGGCAACATCGCCCTGCCCCGCCTGCGCCAGCCCCAGCGCATAGAAGATGTTGTTTTCCTGCGCGTTGGGCAGTTTGCCCTCGCCCAGGTTCGGGGGGTAAACCTGCGCGCGTTCCAGGAGGTCAATCGCTGCAACATGCCTCCCCGCTGCCATCAGACTGCGCGCCTGCTCCACCAAACTCACCACATATTGCCCGGTGGTCTTGCCCTCGCCACCTTCCCACGGGTGAAAGTTGCGCGCCATGAGCACCCGATAGGCTTCGGCCGGGCGGCCCAGCAGATTGAGCAGCGTGATGTACTCGATGGTGAGATCATCGCGCCGCTCGACCAGCGGCAAGTGTTGTTCCAAGCGAGCCAGGCGCTCCTGGGGGGGGCGGTTGAGTTTCTTGTCGAGTTGGTCGAGTTCAAAGAACACGCGCGCATCGGTGGGGTTAAGCGCAAAGGCGCGTTCATAGGCTTCTTTAGCACGGGCCGGGTCGTTCAATTTGTTGAAATACGCCAACCCCAAATTCCGGTGGGTGGTGGGAAAGTCCGGGTCGAGGGCCTGCGCCTGTTCCCAACATTCAATGGCTTCGGCATAGCGCCGATGGGCATACCAGAAATTGCCGAGATAGTAAGGCGCGCGGGCGTCAATGGGGTTGAGGCGCATGGCGGTTTGCAAGGCCGGCACGCTCTCCAACCGGTGCGGGAAGCAGTAATCGGGCGGGCGGGCCGCGGCCTGCCGGGCAAAGTCCACGGCGCGGGTTGGGTCGCCGTATTGGGCACAAACTTCAGCACAAATATAGAGCGATAACGGATCGGGCTGGGGAGAAGCGATTAACACCACCAACGCGTCGGCGAACAGTCCGGCGTGCAGATAATCCACTCCGAGTTCGACGTGGAGGTTGGCGTTACCCCGCGCGAGTTGGTCAAAGGCCGGGTCGTGCGCCAATAATTTGCGTTCCCACATCACCCCAAAATCCATCCGGTCCAATTCCAGCGCCAGCGCCGATTCTTGGTGAGCGGCTTCGCTTCGGCCCAAATACCGAAGTAAGGCGATTTTAAGATGCCGGGCTTTGTGGTGCGACCAGTTCTGGCGCAGGGCGCTGTCGGCTAGCTCAAGCGCCTGGGCTAAATTACCCTCGCGCGTGGCCAGGCGCGCTAATTCAAAATAGGCCGCAGCCTGCCAGGCGGCATTCCACACGGCCTTATAAAACGCGTCAAACGCCTCACGGTAGCGCCCTTGCATTTTTAGCGTCAGGCCCAGGTTGTAGTATGGCTCACCATCATAGGGGTTGGGGTTGCGCCGGGTGAGACTTTCAATGGCACGGCGGAAATACGGTTCGGCATCGGCGAATTTGCCGCGGCGATAGAGCAATAAGCCCAGGGCATTGTTACAGCGGCTATCCAGCGGGTCGCGACGCAACGCTTCGAGATAATATGGCTCGGGCGCGTAAGTGGCGTGGCGATATTGTTCCAGGTGCAGGCCATTGAGGAAGAGTTCCTCGTTGGAGGCCAATGCCTGCGGGGGGCGAGCGGGCGCGGCGGGCGCGGGGATGGGGGCCGGGTCATCCCCGAGGGGGGTGAATGCGATGAGTTCGGCCTCGGTCTGGGCATCCATCACCCGTAGCGTGAATTTCTGGGGCAGGGTCTCCACCCGCAGGGTCACGGTTTCCCGCAGCACTTGCTCGGGCGAGAGTGGCGCGGCTTGTTCCCAAACCAGCGTCGCCGCGTGCCAGAGTTGCACTTTGACGGTGCGCGGCTCGGTGACATAGACTCCGAACCGAACTGTCTGCCCCTCAATTTCCAAATTGACCACGGCCGCCTGGTTGGCGTTCTGGGCGGGGCCAATCAACTTGTATGGCATAAAGATTTGTGTGAAGCGTTTTTCCTCGCCGGGTTGCAACCACGAGAAATCAGGCTGGTTGTCGGTGAATGCGCCGCACATCAATTCGATATAGGGGCCGTCTTCGTCCGTGAGTTGCCGATCCCACGCCCGGCCAAAATCGCTGTTGCCCCACGTCCATTGCTTCTTGCCCGGCACCAGGTGGTGATTGGCGATATGCAACATGCCCGCTTGCGCGCCATGGTCGTAGTCCCCGACAAAATCAAAATCGGAGTGGTAGGCCATGTAACTGGTCGGCACCGGAATATTTTTGTAGCGGCTAATGTCGGTGCCGGGCGCGTAGTTCACTTTGTAGTAAGTGCCGGTGGCAATGGGGAAGTCGCTGACATCGCGTTTGCCATGATCCATCACCGCGTGCACGTCCGGCGGGAAGACTGATTGATAATCATCGTTGACATGCACCGCCGGGTTGGCCCACCACAGCAGGGTTTGTGGTTCGCTGGTGCGATTGTAGAGTTGAACTTTAATTTCCAAATAAGCGCGGTTCGGATACAATGTGAAGCCGTGCATCCCTTTGGTGAAAAACATCCGCTCAATTTCTGAGCACCAAATCGTGTGACTGCCATCCGGGTTGGCTTGCAAATGCCAATCCACCGGGGCAAAGGTGCTGGGGCGATGATGTTGAGGCCAATTAAATTCAATACCGCCGGAAATCCACGGCCCGGCCAAGCCGACTAGCGCGGGTTTGATGACTCGGTTATAGTAGATGAAGTGATAGTCATTGGTCTTGTCCAACGCCATCTGCACCCGCCCGCCCAGTTCGGGCAGAATCATGATTTTGAGATAGCGATTTTCAAGAAAGAGCGCGGTGTAAGTCTGGTCGGTTTTTTCGTCCGCCACCCGGTCAATCACCGGGTAGGGGTACACCACACCACTACTCCCCTGATAGACGCGCTTTTCCAAGAACATCGGGTTTTTATCGGGTTGCCCAATGCCATAAGTCGGAATGTTGACACTTTCAGCCCAGGCTGTAACAGTATCCATATTGACAAAAGTGGTGAGTCTCTTTTATAAAGAGATACGATGACTCTGAAAAAAAGCGACTTGGATAATTGACATAGAACCACTGCTCGCCTAAAATTGTAGCCGTTCGCACAAAAAAAGGCAACGACTAGTACCAAAGGAGGTGGTTACCTAACGAGACTCATCTTATCTCTTTCCCTTTGAAGTGTAAAAGAACGATACTAACCTATTTTGGAGGAGATTTAAATCATGAAGAAATTTAAGTTGTTCAACTTGATCGCGCTCGCCGCGATCGTGTTGGCCGCCTGCGGTGGGGGTGCGACGGCGACGACGGCCCCGACCACCGCGCCGGAAGTGACTGCGGCCCCGACGCTAAGGAACGCCAATTAAATAACTTACCCATTGGCCGCAAGCGGGATTGCACG
>CAYUFY010000200.1:0-9275 GCA_964443795.1 uncultured Anaerolineales bacterium
CGCGGCTCGAAGACAATTCGCTCAAACCCGCCCACGAAATGGGCGAACCATGAGGGTTGTTGCGTCAGGAGACCATTATGGCTACGCTAAGTCCATCCGTTGAAATGGCTCAGGCCGAAACCCAGCCGCCTCGGTTGAAGCTACCGTACGATGAATTTCTGGCCTGGGCGCTGAAACAAACCGGCCACTACGAATGGGTTAACGAGGAGGTAATAACCTATATGTCCGTCTCGCCGCTACATCAAGATGTTGTGGTCTTTTTGACCAAACTGCTGGGGCTATTCGTTGATTTATTGGGCTTGGGGAAAGTCTCCGGTGGCCCGGCGCAGGTGAAACTGCCCGGCGGCTCAGGGCGCGAGCCAGACGCGTTTTTTTTGGCGCGGGCGCGGTTGGGTCAAATCAGCAGTAACCGGGTGGACGGGCCGGTGGACTTGGTGATTGAAGTGGTGTCGGATGATAGTGTGTCCATAGACCGCGATGACAAGTTCTACGAATACGAAGCGGCGGGCATTACCGAGTATTGGGTTGTTGACCTGCGCCCCAATCGGCGGCGCGCATATTTTTATCAGTTGACTGCTAAAAACCAATACCACGCTGTCGAGCCGGATGCGACCGGGGTTTACCACTCGGTGGTGTTGCCCGGGTTTTGGCTTAAGCCGGAATGGATAATTGGCCCCGAGTTCCCCAACCCACTGGTGAAGTTGATTGAAATTGTGGGGCAGGCGGAATACACGCGCTTGCTGGCTCAAGCGCAAGCTCAGGATAAAAGTTGACCCATGCGCGCCACTGACATCATCACTAAAAAACGAGACGGGGGCGAATTGAGCCGCGAGGAGATTGACTTCTTTATTCAAGGGTTGGTCAGTGGTGAAATCCCCGATTATCAGGTTTCGGCCTGGGCCATGGCGGTGTTCTTCCGGGGGATGACGGCGCGGGAGACGACCGCCCTCACGCTGGCGATGGCCCATTCGGGCGAGGTGCAAGACCTGAGCGATACCGTGCCCTTTGCCGTGGACAAACACTCGACCGGCGGGGTCGGCGATAAAGTGACCTTGGTCGTGGAACCGCTGGTGGCGGCGTGCGGGGTCCCGGTGGGCAAGATGTCGGGGCGCGGGTTGGGCTATTCTGGCGGGACCATTGACAAGCTGGAATCCATCCCCGGGTTTCGCACCACCCTGACCACCCCCGAATTCAAGAAACAACTCCGGGAAATTGGCGTGGCGCTGACGGGGCAATCCGCTAATCTCGCCCCAGCCGATGGCAGGCTCTACGCGTTGCGCGATGTGACCGGGACGGTCAATAGCATTCCGTTGATTGCCAGCAGTGTGATGAGTAAAAAGATTGCGGGCGGGGCGCAGGCGATTGTGCTGGATGTGAAAGTGGGCAGTGGCGCGTTTATGCCCACCGTGGCCGAGGCGACTAAACTGGCGAAGGCCATGGTGGACATTGGCCGCATTGCCAAACGCACGGTCGTGGCCATGATCTCAGACATGAATCAACCGCTGGGTCATGCGGTAGGCAATGCGCTCGAGGTACGTGAGGCGATTGACACCTTGCGGGGCGGCGGGCCGGAAGATTTTCGAGAGCATTGTTTGGAAGCGGCGGGCCATTTGCTGTTGGTGGCGGGTAAAGCCAAAACCATGCCTGCCGCCCGGGTGATCCTAAAAAAATCTTTGGCCGACGGCAGTGCCTTTGCCAAGTTTCGACAACTGGTGCTGGCGCAAGGGGGCGAGGTGCGCGTGATTGATAACCCGGATCTGTTACCCCAAGCCCGGTTGATTGAGACCGTGCGCTCCCCGCGTTCCGGTTATGTGAGCGAGGTGAATGCGCGGGTGATTGGCGAGGCATCGGTGGAACTGGGCGCGGGCCGCGCCAAGAAAAGCGACAGCATTGACCACGCGGTGGGATTTGTCATTCATCACAAAGTGGGCGACAAGGTGAAGAAGGGCGAACCGCTCTTCACGGTGCATGCCAATGACGAAGCCAAATTAAAAGCGGCAAAGGCCAGTGGCCTGGCTGCGCATCATTTCAGCGCCAAACGCGTGAAGGCGTTGTTATTGTTTTACAAGGTGTTGCGGAGTGGGTAAAACGGGGATGGGTAATTGAGACGTAGGTCAGGCTTTTAGCCTAACACCGGCCGTGGCGAAAATCGTCGCGCTACAAGCGCGACCTACGAAAACCCCGGCACTTTAAGGTCTCGTCAGTTCCCCAGCGTGCCACTGATAGACCCACCCTTTGGCCTCCACCCAATTGTGATTTGAATCAAACCTGATAGGGCCGCTTAAGCCGGGGAAGCGGCTGTCCGCGAGGGCGGCGGCGACCCCGGCGCGGGTGGCCGACCCGCGCGTTTTTGCGTCCCGAGCGATGGCATCAAAAACAAGCCGCGTGGCATCGTAGGCTAGCACCGCGAGGGAGCGTGGCTCAACGCCGGAGGAAATGGCGCGGTAGCGGGCGGCAAAGTCTGGGTCGGAGGAGTCGGCGGGGAGCGGGGCGGGGGCGAGGACGTAAACGCCCTCGGCGCGGTCTGGGGCGAGGCGCGTGAATTGGGGTTGTTGCCAAAGCGCCGGGCCGACGATGGCAGATGGCGGCTGACGGCTGGCGGATTGGAGCCAGTCTAAGTTTTCGAGGGAATCACAAGGGAGGGGACAATGCAAAGAGTCGGGGAGAGTGTTGAGGTACGTATCTTCAGTGAGCCAGAGACGGAAGGCCGAGGGGGGCAGGGGTGCGGCGGTGGTGGCGATGAAGGGAATGCCATTCTCGTCGTAGATAGGTGCGGCGGCGAGCGTGGGGGAAGTGAGCCAGTGGCCGAGGACAGCAATCACGTTCGGGTCGGCGCTGACCTTGCGGGCTTGTTCCGCCGCCGCCGGCGGGGCGCCAGAATCGTCCAGGGCGAGGAGGGTGATGGAGTAACCGCCCACGCCGCCGTTTTGATTCGCTTCTCGAATCGCCAGCCGCACCGCCGAGTTGATTTCGTAGCCGACCTCACGGTAACGACCTTCGAAGGGGGCGACTAGGGCGAGGGTGAGGGTGGGGCGGGTGACGGCGCAAGAGGTAGACAAGTAGACAAGTAAACAAGTAAACAGATAAAGACTCATCCCTTGTGTACCTGTGTACCTGTTTACTCCACTACTAACACCCATTATTCAAATGCTCCTCATAGGTCGTGGCAAAGTTGTGCCGACCCGAGCCATCACAGCGAGCGCGATAGTAGAGGTAGTTGGTGTCGGCGGGGTTGACGGCGGCGAGGAGCGAGGCGAGGCCGGGGTTGGCGATGGGGCCGAGGGGCAGGCCGGTGATGTAGTAGGTGTTGTAATCGCTGGCGATGGCGCGGAAGTCGAGATTGGCGACGGGCGGCCACCAGCTATCGGGGGTGGCGATGGCGTATTGCACGGTGGCGTCAATTTCGAGCGGTTGGCCGATGACGAGTCGGTTGTAAATGACCGAGGCGATGATGGGGCGCTCGTCGTCTACCATGGCTTCGCGCTCGATGAGCGAGGCGAGGGTGACAGCTTGATAGAGATTGACATTGCGCCCGGCGGCTTGCAGGCGATAGTCGCCGGGGAGGCGCGCTTCGAAGTTGTCGAGCAGGGCCGTGACGGCTTCGGTGGCGGTGAGGCCGGGGCGCAGGAGGTAGGTGTCGGGGAAGAGGAAGCCTTCGAGGGGCTGGCCGGGGGGGATATCGCCGCTGAAGGGGTAGCCGGTGTGCGGCGCGCGGGCGAGGGCAATGAATTCGTCGCGCACCACGTTGAGGCTGGGGTATTGGCTAAGCGCCTCGGCGATTTGTTCGAGCCGCCAGCCTTCAAAGAGCCGCACGGCAATTTGCCGGTCACGGGCGTTGGTGAGCGCCTCGGCGATTTGTTTGACGGTGAGCGTAGGTTCGAGGATGAACTCTCCGGCTTCGATGTGATTGTCGAGGCCGGTGTAGCGGAGGTAGAAATTTAACAGGCGCGCATCGCGGATGAGACCTTGCTCCGCGAGTTGGGCCGTGACCTCGGCGGCGCTGGTCCCGGCAGGAATGGTGACCACCACCGGGGAAGCCGCATCCCCGGCGGGCGTGGCCAGTTCGGCAGCATGGGCCGAGAGATAGGTCGAGAGCAGGAAACTTTCAAGCGGGTTTAAATCTTCGGCGGCCGGGCCAAGCGTCGCCGCCGCTGTCCCCAAGCGCAATAGCACGACCAGGCTGAGGGCCACGCAGGCCGCGAAGGCGAAGAGGAGGAGGAAGAACCGCGCGAGGTCGTTAGCGCGTTTCCGTTTTTGGCGGACTTGCATCGAGGTAGCTTTGGAGGAGCGCGGCGGCGGCGGCGGCGTGAATCTGCGCGCGTCGGTCGCGGCGTTTTTTGCGCGTAGCGCTCAACGCGGTCTGCGCGGTGGCCGAGGAAAAACTTTCGTCGTGGGTGGCGATAGGGATGGGCGTGAGCGCGCGCAAGGCTTCGATGAGGCGTTCGGCTTTGCGGGCTTGCGGGCCAACCCGCCCTTCGGCATCCAGCGCGAGACCGACGAGAATGAGTTCAGCCTGATGTTCAGTGGCGAGGGCCACAATGCGCTCGGCGTTTTTGGCGCGCGACTCGTGCGTGAGCGTGGTGAGCGGGTGCGCGAGAGTGCCGGTCTCGTCGGAGAGGGCGAGGCCAAGATGCTGGTCACCGGGGTCAATGGCGAGGATGCGCATGGGGCAACGGATGGGGTAACGGATGTAACGAATAAATCATTCTGGATTTACGCAACAAGGTATCCGACCTAACCCCGCCTGCCAATTTTTGTGATGCGGCTCTCGCCCGGTGGCGATGTAGGGCTCAATGCCCCGGGCTTCCATCCCCGCGATGTTGGCTTCGCTGAAAAAGCCATTGTCCAACGCGGCGGCGGCCGGCTGACCTAGTTCAGGCGCGAGCGCATCCAGCGTCGGCAGGGCTTCGGTTTTATCGTTCGGGTGATTGGAGAGGCTGGTGGCCACAATCAGCAGACTGTTTTGTTCCACGGCGGCTTGAGCGTTATAGTGTTGGTTGAAACCAGCGTCGGTACTGTTTTTCATGATGCGCGACTCGGGATCAGTGAAGTTGTATTGATCCTTGTCCTGTGGCCCAGGAGTCGGCGGTTTGGGGGCCGGGCCGCGTGGCTTGCGTTTCGATGTGCGCGCCTGCGCTTCGCGGGCTTGAACTTTAGCGGCGTAGTCCGCTTGGGCAGCTTCATAGCGCGCTTGGGCGCGGGCTCCCAAGACCGCTTTGGCCTGAGCCAACTGGGCCAACCGTTCCTGGCGCAAGGCGATTTCATCGGGAATGACCAACCCGGCGCGCTCGTCGCTCTGCTCGGCCCGCTCACTCAACGCAAACAGCTCGGCGACTTCGGTTTGCAGTTGGCGTTCCAGTTCCAACAAGCGTTTGTAACTGACGGCCTTGCTCTTGGAGGCATCGGCATGGATCTTCGTCCCGTCCAAACTCAAGTTTCAGCACCCCCGCCGCCTGGGCCAGCCACAAGATCTGTACAAACAGCTCTTTGAGTTCCGGCAGGAAGGTCTTGCGAAACGTCGCCAACGTGTCGTGGTCGGGATGCAAGTCACCCGCCACGAACCGCAATGGGAGCGATTCGTAGGTCGCCTTGTCCAACTTGCGCGAGCTAAACACGCCTGTGGCGTACCCGTAGAACAGCACCCCCAACAACACCTCGGGCGCGATCGCTTCGCCGCCACGCGCTCCATAGCGCGCGTAAATCGCGCTCAAATCCAGTTGGGCGATCATGTCCACGATAAAGCGCGCCAGATGATTCAGCGGCACAGCGTCTTCCAACCTCACCGTGAGCTTGAGCGTGGTAGCGTAGTCAGCAGTTTTGAATTTGCGCGGCATGGATTCAGTCTATCACTATTGTTCAGACACACATAGCAGTGGTTTTTCCGACAAACTGCTAGACACTGACCATCGGTTGCGCGCCTATCGGCTGGGCGGCCCGCTCACCGCCACGCAACTGGATGTCTATCTGGCGCGGCTCGTTCTCAAAGAATGTCTCAGCCCGTTGGACGCGACCCCGACCGGGGTGGCCTTGCCGCCCTTACTGCAACCATGACGACTCTGACCCAAATGACCTCCACCAGTTCGGCAGAACTTTGGTCAATCCGGCGCGTCCGCTGGGTGGTCCTCGCCCTCACGCTCATCCTACTGGCCACCTATGCCAACGCTTTTTATCACGCGGCCGGAGCCAGTTACGTCCGCATGCTGGCCGCTGGCGAAGTCCTGCCCGCCGTCACCTTCGCCCGGTTGGAGATATGACTGTCCTACCGGACAGTCTGCTGGATGGTCGTCCGTTGTATCTGGAATTCTTCTCGACCCTGTGCCCGATTAGCCAGCAGGAAGTGCCCGTGCTGTTGCAATGGGCGGCCCGGCATCCGGAGATTCGCGTGGCGGTGGTCACGGCGGAGGCCCCCGATATTGTCGCCGCGTATTTTTCCCAATTTACCTCCGTCCCGGTGGACATTCTGCTTGACCCCGGCCAGCGCATCGCGCGGCGCTATGGCATCGAGGGCACGCCCTCGGCCTATCTGACCGACGCGCACGGCCGGGTGTTCTACGCCCGCGTCGGCGGGCCAAACCGCCTCGACAATTTTGACGCACAACTGGGCAAGTTAAACATTGCATGGAGTCGCTGATGGATGCCCCTTCCCTCCCCCCCGAACTCGCGCCTGCGCTAGAGACCCCCACGCCGATTGAGCGGCCAACCGTCACCGGCTTCCTGCGTCAGCATGGATTGACTCTGGCGCTGGCGATTAGCTTGACGGTCATCGCCCTGGTCGGCTGGTTTCTCCTCCCGCCCCGGATGGTCTCAGCGGTGATTTGCGGTAATACCCGTGGCTCGCTCTATGATGGTTTCTTCGGCACGATTATCGCGGCCTGCGGCGGTGGGAGCGCCGGCGGCGGGGTAGATTGTAACGGCCTGTGTAATTGCGGCCTTGATAGTAATGGCGATGGTGTTCTAGACCTGTTTTGCGGTGCTGGTCAATCCTGTTACTCCTGCTGTGGCGACCCGGTGGCGTGTCCCTGCGGCGGCGGCAACCTAACCCCGGTCGGCTCGCACGATGGCAAGAGCGGCACACAACAATATCCGGCGTGTACCGCCGGGGGGTGGGCGAAAGACCCAGACCATACTAGCCAGCGAGTAACCGTGCGGGCGATAGTGGATGGGACGGAAGTGGCCTCAACGGTTGCCAATTTATATCGCGCTGACCTGACGGGCGAATGCGCGGGAGGCAATGCGCCTTCGGCATTGGCCTGTGGTCGCTCATTTCGCATAATGTCAATCATACCGTCAAGGTGCAGGCGTTGGATATAAATGACGGCAATTGGTACGACCTCCAGAACACATCTAAAACTCTGCAATGCGTTGACCCATCCTGGCATGTTCAATTCGGCACCGGCAGTCTGTCCCCCGCCTCGCCGCAGAACGCTGGCACGCCCATCAACTTCACCGTTGCCGGGTACAACTACAACAACGGCACGGGCATTGACCTGATTGGCGCGCATGTTTATTGCAGTGCCACCGGCCTATCCAGCGGCGCAGTCTGGACGTATGCGGCTCAGGCGGGGGTGAACAGCAATAATGTCTCGGCGGCCATGTCCCTCAATCCAGCCAGTAACACCTGCGGCACCAATCTATCGGGCACGCATAGCGTGTACGCCTGGGCGCGGCTCAAGGCCGACGCGTGGACAGGCAACTTTTATGACCCGGTGGTGAATCGCTGGTTTATTTACTGGCCCCTCAGCGGCGGCGCTCCAGCCCAGTTCTCGTACACCTGGACACCCGTGGCTAATCTCTCCGTCACCAAGACCGACGGACAAGCCAGTGACATTCCCGGCACGTCCATTCAATACACCGTCGTCGCCGCCAACGCCGGGCCAAACATTGCCAACAATGCCAACATCGTGGACACCATCCCCGCCGCTTTGACTGGCGCGACCTGGACGTGTAGCGCGAGTGCCGGTTCAAGTTGCGGTTCGGATTCGGGTTCGGGGAACTTGAACACCACGGCCAATCTCGCCGTGGGCGGCTCGGCCACTTACGTCATCAACGCCACGATTAGCGCGGGCGCGACTGGCTCTCTGGCGAACACGGCGACCATCAACCCGCCCGCCGGGACGAACGACACCACGCCGGGCAACAACAGCGCGACCGACACGAATGCCCTCACCCCGCAGGTCAATCTCTCGGTGAGCAAGAGTCGCATTGGCGGCGCGCCCATCCCCGGCACGACGCTGGTGTATCAGGTGGTGGTGGTCAACAGTGGCCCCAGCAACGCGCCGGGCACGAGCATTGTGGACACCCTGCCCGCCGCGATTGCCAGCGCGACCTGGACGTGTAGCCCTAGCCCCGGGAGCGCGTGCGGCGCGTCTTCCGGCAGTGGGAGCGTGAACACCACGGCGAACATTGCCGCCGGTGGCTCAGTGACCTACGTTATCAATGCCGTCATTGTCTCCGGCGCCATCGGCAATCTCACCAACAGCGCGACGGCCACCCCCGGCGCGGGCGTCACCGAGACCGCGCCCGGCGACAACACCAGCACGGATACGGTCACGCTCACCCCGCAAGCGAATTTATCCATCACCAAATCGGATAGCGCGGCCAGCGCAGTGCCCGGCACGACCATTCAATACACGGTCAATGTGGTCAACGCCGGCCCCAGCGATGTGACCGGCGCGAGTGTGGTGGACACGCTCCCTGCCGCGCTAACGGGCGCGACGTGGACTTGTACCGCTTCGGCTGGCTCCAGTTGCGGCGCGGCGAGTGGCTCCGGCACGGCTTCGCTCGTCAACACCACTGCGAACCTTCTCGCAGGCGGGAGTGTGACCTACGTTATCAATGCCACGATTGCCCACGGCGCGACTGGCTCCCTGTCCAACATCGCCAGCGTCAGCGCGCCCGGCGGCACCACGGAAACCGCGCCCGGCGATAACTCGGCGACGGACACCGACTCGCTGACCCCGCAGGTCAATCTGTCAGTGGTCAAGACGCTGGTGGGCGGTTCACCCATCCCCGGCACGGTGGTGGTGTATCAGGTGATCGTTGCCAATGCCGGGCCGAGCAACGCTGTCGGCGTGAGCGTGGTGGACACGCTCCCCGCCGCACTGACCGGCGCGACGTGGACGTGTAGCGCGAGCGCGGGGACTGCGGTCTGTGGCGCGGCCAGTGGAAGCGGGAACATTAACACCACCGCCACCCTGTTCGCGGGCGGGAGTGTGTCGTATCTCGTCCAGGCCACGATTGCCCCGGCGGCCACTGGCAATCTCACCAACGCCGCC
>CAYUFY010000201.1:0-9212 GCA_964443795.1 uncultured Anaerolineales bacterium
CGGTTGTTGGCGGGGGCCGGGGGCGGGTTGACTCCGGCGGGGGATGATTTTGTGGTGGGGGTGATGTTGGGAAGGTGGGCGGGCGGGCAGGCACAAGGCCTGCCCCTACGGGAGATTGCGGAGGCGGTGGCCCCGTTGACGACGACCCTTTCGGCGGCGTATGTGCGGGCGGCGGCGCGGGGAGAGTGCGCCATGTATTGGCATAAGTTATTTGACGCGCTTGTTGATGAAAGGGATTGGCGCGGGGAGGTTGGGGAATTGGTTAGCGTGGGGCATACGTCGGGGGCGGATGCGCTGGCGGGGTTTGGGGCCACGCGAATTTGGCACGGGGCCGGATGGTTGTAGAATACGGCCGGGGAAACGCAAGGCCCAGCGGGCGGGGTAAGCGGCTCGAACCGCAAAGACTGATTGGGAAACAGATAAACGCGCGGGACGGCGCAAGCGTCCGGGCGCGGTTAAATTTCAGCAAATCTTTTTCGGAGGCATAATCATGAAGACGCTTATCAAGAACGGCACGTTGGTGACGGCGGCGGAAAGTTTTAAGGCCGACCTGTTGTTGGACGGCGAGCGGGTGGCGCTGATGGGGATGGACTTGCCCGCCGGGGATGCACAGGTGGTGGACGCGAGCGGCAAGTTTGTTCTGCCGGGCGCGTTGGATGTGCATACGCATTTGGAACTGCCATTCGGCGGCACAGTGTCATCGGATGATTTTTATTCGGGGCACAAGGCGGCGGCGTTTGGGGGGACGACGTTTCATATTGATTTTGCGGTACAGGCCAAGGGTGAGCGCTTGCACGACACGGTGACGCGCTGGCACAAGAAGTCGAGCGATAAGGCCGTGCTGGATTATGGCTATCACATGGCGATTGCGGATTTGACCGATGACGTGTTGCAAGAGATTCCGCAGATGGGCGCGGAGGGGATTCCGTCGCTGAAGTTGTTCATGGCGTATAAGAATGTGTTGCAGATTGACG
This sequence comes from uncultured Anaerolineales bacterium, assembly GCA_964443795.1. Taxonomy (GTDB): domain Bacteria; phylum Chloroflexota; class Anaerolineae; order Anaerolineales; family UBA6663; genus DATDRS01. The sequence continues at coordinate 975 of CAYUFY010000201.1, forward strand.
ATATGACTATGTTCAAGACGATGATGAAGGCCGCCGAGCATGGGATGATTGTGATGGTGCATGCCGAGAATGGCGATGCGATTGATATTTTGGTGAAGAAGGCGCTGGCCGAGGGGCACGTGACTCCTGAATGGCACGCGCTGACCCGGCCCGATTGGTGTGAGGGCGAGGCCACGAACCGGGCGGTGGCGCTGGCGGCGATTGCGGGCGCGCCGTTGTATGTGGTGCATGTGACGTGTGCCAAGTCGGTGAATGCGATTGCGGCGGGGCGCGCGGCGGGCGTGAAGGTGATGGGCGAGACGTGCGTGCAATACTTCCACTTTACGGTGGATGATTTGCGGAAGCCCGACGGCGCGAAATGGGTGTGCTCGCCGCCCGTGCGGACCAAGGCCGATAACGCGGCGCTGTGGGAGGCGGTGCGGAATAACGCCCTGCAAGCCATTTCAACTGACCATTGCCCGTTCTTTTTTGATGGCACGAAAGAGATAATGTACGAGGGCAAGCCGGTGAAGATTGCAGGCAAAGAGTTGGGCGTGGGTGATTTCTCGAAGATTCCCAACGGCCTGCCGTGCATCGAAGACCGGATGCCGATTTTGTGGTCATATGGCGTGGGGCCGGGGCATATCTCGATGAACCGATTGGTGGAGTTGTGTTGCACCAACCCGGCGAAGATGTTTGGCTTGTATCCGAAGAAAGGCACGCTGGCGGTGGGCGCGGATGCCGATGTGGTGATTTGGGACCCGAACAAGAAGAAGACGATGAGCGCGGCGAACTCGCATCAGCGCACGGACTATAACTTGTATGAGGGCTGGGAGATTACCGGCCTGCCGGAGAAAGTTTATCGGCGCGGCGAGTTGCTGGTGGACGGCGATAACTGGCTGGGCAAGTCGGGCAGTGGAAAGTGGACAGCGCGGAAGGCGAATGCGCCGATCATCTAGTTTGTGACGGGCGCAATAAGTTTAGACTGGGAGGAATTCAGAGAGAACAAGCTGGTCTCTGAGTTCCTCCCAGTCTTGGACTCTCCAAATCCAACAAATTATGTTCGTCCTGTAAAATACCTGCTCCAACCTTTATGCCTTCCTCTTTCTCTCAAATTCTAAATAACTTATCCTTCTCACATTACACCGACCCCGGGAGCATTCAACGCGGGCGCGCTTATTACAAAGATGGTCGGGTGGAAGAGGTGGATTTAGTTTCCGACAGCAAGGCCATTTGCCTGGTGTCTGGCGATTCGGGCGAATATAAAGTTGAAATCTGGGTCAATAAAAACGCCAGTCGTTTGCAGTACGAGTGCGACTGCCCGTATGCTGAAGACGGCCATTTCTGCAAACATCTTGTGGCGGCTGTCCTGGCGGTGAAGGATTATCTAGCCGAGGGGGACGAGGATGAGCTTGATGCGCTGGGGTACATTCCGCCCAGCCCGCCTCGCCCAACCCCCGCCTCACCCCCCCGCCTGCCCTCACAACCCTGGCAAAAGAAACTCAGCGAAATTCTAGCGCTTGCGCCCCGTCAGTTACCGCCCCATCTCAACCGTTATGTGGCGGTTGTGATCCTGGAACGCACGCGGACGAATATGTATGGCTACTACGGCAGTAGTTACCAGTCGGCCTATAACTACGCGCTGGTGCCAATGATCATCAAAGGGCATGCCTGGGGGGAACTGGCGGGCGCCATTGACCAATCGCCGCTGGCGATCAATAACTTTTTGGATACCAACCACGCATGGCTACGTACCAGCACGCGTTGGTCTCAGCAGACCAACCCCGCCGGTTGCCTTAATCTCAACCCCGAGGCGATCTCGCTGTTGAACAGTCTGGCCGGCTTGTCACGGCTATATGGCTTTGGCGGAAGCAACCTGGGCATGTTTCTGCCTTTGTTGGCGAAATTCGAAGTCCCGGTGTTTCTGGGCAATACCTACTCATTTAAAATAGACCGCCGCCTCCAGCTCTTACCCGAGCCGATTGAAGTGGTCATTGATCTGCACAGCGATGAGCATAAACTTGTCTTGCAGGCGGGCTATGAGCATGGCGGACAATTCACGCTCATTCGGGAAAAGATTGAGACCATTGACCATGACCCTACCTGGCTCCTAATGGGTAATCGGGTGGCACAGTTACAGAACACGCGGGCCTTGTCCCTTTTGCCCTCGTTTCCCATTGAAGTCCCGGCGGCCCAGGAAGATTTTTTTCGGGAGCAGTATTTCGCCCAAATCGCGCAAACGCTCCCGCTCAAAGGCGACCTCATCCACTGGCAGGATGTTCGGGTTGATCCCATCCCGCGCCTGTATCTGCATGACGACAAAGGCAACACGCTCCTCGCCGACCTGCGCTATGGTTACGGCGAACACGAACTGCCCGCCACCAAAACCGAAGAACCCTACGCGGTAGAAACCGTGCCCGATACCTGGAATTTACTGCGCGTCCATCGCCAACCCCAGCGCGAGCAACATTACTATCAACTCCTCACCGACCCCGCCTACGGTCTCAAACGTGCTGGCATAATTCACCCCTTTGGCACATTTGAACTGCGCGCGCGCACGCACCCCTTCGACTTTCTCCTCCACGCCATTCCCCTCCTCACCCAAGCCGGTTTTGAAATCTACGGCCAGGACAATCTCAAACTGGGCCGCCTCAACCGCCACACCGCCACCCTCCGTGTCAACATCACCTCCGGCATAGATTGGTTTGACCTCCAAACCATGGTCGAGTTCGGCGACCAGCAAATTTCTTTCCACGCGGTTCGCAAAGCCCTCAAACGCGGCGAGCGCTTCATCAAACTCGCCGATGGCTCAGTGGGCCAAGTCCCCGCCGAATGGCTGGAGCAATACAAGCACTTGTGGAATCTGGGAGAGGAGACCGAAGCGGGATTCCGCCTCCGCGACGTTCACCTGCCCCTGCTGGATTCCCTGCTCGAAGCGGATGCCAACCTCGTGGCCCCCAAGGATTTGCTGGAACGCCGCGAGCGGTTGCGGCGCTTTGAGCGGATTGCGCCCCGCGCGTTGCCTAAAAACTTCAGCGGTGAACTGCGGCCCTACCAAAAACATGGCTTCGACTGGCTCCACTTTTTACGCGACTACAAATTTGGCGGCATCCTGGCCGACGATATGGGCCTCGGCAAAACCGTGCAAATGCTGGTCTACTTGCAATCGCTCAAAGAGTCGGCCCCCAAACGGAACCGCCCGCCCGCCTCATTACTTGTCGTCCCCAAAAGCCTCATCGCCAACTGGCAACGCGAGTCCGAAAAATTCACGCCCCAACTGCGCTTTCTGGAATATGTGGGGATGGGGCGCAGTAAAGACACGACACTCTTCAACGACTACGACATAGTGCTGACCACCTACGGCACGATGTTGCGCGACATTGAACTTTTGCGCGGCTATACTTTCAACCATATCATCCTCGACGAGTCGCAGGCCATTAAAAACCCGCTCGCCAAAAGCGCCAAAGCCGCGCGTTTGTTGCACGGCGACCACCGGCTGGTGATGACCGGCACCCCCGTTGAGAACAACACCTTTGAGCTGTGGTCGCAGTTTGCGTTTCTCAACCCAGGGTTGCTTGGGAACATGGATTACTTCAAAAAGGAATTTGCCAACCGCATCGAAGGCGCTGGCGACGAAGCCGCCGCCACCATGCTTCGTAAACTGATCTACCCATTCATCCTGCGGCGCACCAAAGAACAGGTCGCGCCCGAACTCCCGCCGCGCACCGAGCGCGTGGTCTATACCGACATGGACACCGCGCAAAAGAAGCTCTACATCCAAACCCGCGAGCGCTACCGCGCCGAACTACTGGGGCTGATTGAAAGTGACGGCATGAACGATGCCCGCTTCAAAATTCTGGAAGGCTTATTACGTTTGCGGCAAATCGCCATCCACCCGGCGCTGGTGGATAAAAAATATAAAGGCGACTCGCCCAAGTTTGAAATCCTGCTCGAAACCCTCGAAACCCTGCAAGCTGAAAACCACAAAGCCCTTATCTTTTCGCAATTTGTGGAAACGCTCAAATTGATTAAGCGGGAACTGGACGCGCGCAAAATCAAATATGCCTACCTCGACGGGCAGACCACCAACCGCCAGGCCCGCGTGGACTCCTTCCAAACCGACCCGGCCATCCCCTTCTTCCTCATTAGTCTCAAAGCGGGCGGGGTCGGCCTCAACCTCACCGCCGCCGATTATGTGATTCACCTCGACCCGTGGTGGAACCCCGCCGTGGAAATGCAAGCCAGCGACCGCGCCCACCGTATCGGACAGGACAAGCCGGTGTTTGTCTACAAAATCATCGCCCGCGACACGGTAGAAGAAAAGATTTTGCAATTGCAGGAAAAGAAACGCGCGCTGGTTACCAGCCTTATCTCCACCGAAGCCAGCTTCTTCAAATCCTTGACCAAAGATGATGTGAAGATGTTGTTTGAGTAAACAGTCGCTTGTACCTGCTCAACCGGAGACGTTGATATGAAATCAAAGCCGAAGCCTTCCCTGAATGCCCCTGAAACCTAAGCCCTGGTTGATGAGCTCTTGGGTAAATTGTACGCGCAGGCCAAAGCGCAATTCGGCCCGGCGATTCAATCATTCTGGTTCTATAATGACGACTCGTGTCCGGCGTGCCTGAAACGCCCGATTGATTTGGTGAAACTCAAAGGGTCTGCCGCCTTGGCCATCAACGCCTTTATCTACCGCGAACGGGGCGTGCTCATCGGGTATCTGTTGTGCTCTGTCTGCGCCAAACACATCTTCAAAGAAGCCAAGAAAAACCCTTATCGCCAAACGCCCTTGCACGCCGATATTGAACGGCATCTTATCGCCGCCTATCTGACGGATCGGGCTTCCCTAAGTTAAAGGTTTTTGCCATGCTCACTTTCCAAAGCATTCTCTCCGCTCGCCAAGTCATTGCTGGTAAAGTTCATCTCACGCCCGCGTTTAGCTCCGAGCGGTTAGGCACGCGCATCGGGGCGCGGCTATTGATCAAAGCCGAGAACTTTCAAAAGACCGGGTCGTTCAAACCGCGCGGGGTGTTGAATCGGTTGGCCGCCTTGAGCGCCGAGGAGAAAGCGCAAGGGCTGATCACCGTTTCGGCGGGCAACCACGCGGGGGCGCTGGCGTGGGGCGCGCGCCAGGCGGGGGTCAAGTGCACCGTCGTCATGCCCGAGACCGCGCCGCAAACCAAAGTCAATGCCGCGCGGGGCTATGGCGCGGAAGTGATTTTGCACGGCGGCACGCCCGAGGCCTTTGTGAAGATGCAAGCCTTGCGGCAAGAGCGCAATTTGATTTTGGTACACCCGTTTGACGATGAGCTGATTATCGCGGGGCAAGGCACGATTGGCTTGGAGATTTTTGAGCAAGTGCCCGAAGTGACGAAAGTAGTGGTGCCGATTGGGGGCGGGGGGCTGATTGCTGGAATTGCGCTGGCGATTAAGCAACTGAAACCGGGGGTTAAGGTGTATGGCGTGGAGCCGGAGGGCGCGGCGGCGATGTGGCAGAGTTGGCAGGCAGGCAAAGCGATACACTTGGACAAAGTCAACACGGTGGCCGATGGCTTATCCGCGCCGATGGCGACAGACCTGACCTATGCGCTGTGCAAGCAATATGTGGACGATATCGCGGTCTTGACCGATGAGCAGATTGTGGATGGCTTGCGCCAAGTGTTGGTGAACTGCAAGTTGATGCCCGAACCCGCCGGGGCCGCTGGGGTCGCGGCCCTCCTCTGCGGTAAAATACCCGTTGAAGCCAACGATGTTATCGTGGCCGTCGTGAGCGGCGGCAATATTGATTTGTCCCGCCTGAAAGAATTTTTGTAGGAGATGAACGACCATGGCCCTCGCAACCGCTCCCACCACCAAAACCACGTATCCCACTTTATCGCCGACTGAGACTTGGCCGCCGCAGGGCGAGTGGACTTACGATGACTTTGTGCGTTTACTGGAAGATGGGGTGCGCTACGAAATCATTGAGGGAGTGCTTTTTATGACCAATGCTCCGGGCCCGGAACATCAATATGCTGTTACTCAGATTTTATTTGCGCTTGAGACAGTTAGTCGAGCGACTAAGGCGGGTCTAGTATTTACCTCGCCCATCGAAGTTCACCTGTCTCCGCGCACCCGCCCGGTTCAGCCGGATGCGTTGTTTATTGCCGAAGCCCGGCATGAAATAGTCGGCAAAAAAATTATTCAAGGCGCGCCCGACTTGATTGTGGAAGTCTTATCCACCTCCACCATGCGGGCTGACCGCACGGTGAAGTTGGAGGCTTACGAACAGGCCGGTGTGCGCGAGTATTGGATTGCCAACCCCAAAACGCGCTCGATTGAAATATACGCCCTCATGCCCACTGGCTACGAATTGCATGGCGAATTTGGGCCGGGCGAAGAAGTGACCTCGCGGGTTTTGCCCGAAATGAAATTTATCACCGAGAGCGTTTTTGTTCGCGCTTAATTTTCTAATCTCCAATCCCGAAAGGTTTCCCCACATGACTACCCCCGAAATGTCCGCTGAAGAAATTGTAGAACTGACCAAGAAGCACTCCTTTTTTTCCTGGTCAGCGCAAGATTCTGTCAATCCCATTCCCATGGTCAAGGGCAAAGGCTGTTATTTTTGGGATGCGAATGGCAAGAAGTATTTTGATCTGAACTCACAGTTGATGTGCGTGAACATTGGGCACGGCGAGCAACGAGTGATTGACGCGATTAAGGCGCAGGCTGAAGAATTGGTCTATGCCGGGCCGGGTATGGCCACCAAAGCTCGGGCGGAGATTGGGCGCGAACTCGCCACGGTGATGCCGGGTGACCTGACCAAGTTCTTCTTCACCCTCGGTGGCGCAGAAGCCAATGAGAACGCGATTAAGATGGCGCGTGGGTTCACCGGGCGGCACAAAATCATCTCGCGCTACCGCGCGTATCACGGCTCCACCGCCGGGAGCATGACCCTCACGGGCGACCATCGCCGCTGGGCCAACGAGCCGGGCATCTCGGGCGTCATCCGCGTGTTCGACCCGTACAAATATCGCAACCCCCTGTATCGCGAGGGCGATAGCGACGAAGTCTTTGCCCGCAAATGCCTTGACCAGATCGAAGAAGTTATCATGTACGAAGGCGCGCACACCATCGCCGCGTTTTTCCTGGAGACGGTCACCGGCACCAATGGCATCATCATCCCACCCGATGGCTATTTGCAGGGCCTGCGCGAGATTTGCACCAAGCACGGCATTTTGCTCGTGTGCGACGAAGTGATGGCGGGCCTCGGGCGCACGGGCGAATGGTTCGCCGTTGACCACTGGAAAGTGGTGCCGGATTTGATGACCATGGCCAAGGGCCTCACCTCCGCGTATATGCCGCTGGGCGCGGTGGCGGTGAGCGAGAAGATTTACGACTACTACCGCACCAATGTTTTTTACGGTGGCCTGACTTACAGCGCCCATCCTATGAGTTTGGCGGCGGCGGTGGCGACCCTGAAGGTGATGAAGGACGACGACATTGTGGGCAACTCCAAGCGCATGGGCAAAGTGATGTCGGAGTTGATGGAAGACTTAAAGGCCGAGCACCCCTCAGTGGGTGATACGCGGAACATCGGCTTGTTCGGGTGTATTGAGCTAGTGAAGAACCGCGCCTCCAAGGAACCGATGGCCCCGTACGTGGGGGCCAGCCCGGAGATGAATCAACTCGGCGCGTATCTCAAAGATCAGGGCGTGTATAACTTCACGTGGAAGAATATGCTCCACACCAACCCGCCGCTCACCGTGACTGAGACGGAGTTGCGCGAGGTGTTTGAGATTATCAACAAAGCGCTGGAGATTACGGATAAGGCGGTGACGGGGTAGTAGCACGGGAGTATAATGCGCCTATGGCTATTGTTGGCTTGAAAGTTTCGGCAACAGTTTATTATCCTGAAACGGATGGTCATCCGATGGGCGAAACTGACGCGCACATCGCGCAAATCTTGGACTTGCGCTTTTCACTCTCACGGTTTTTTCGTAACGACGCGCAAGTCTATATCGCCGCTAACTTGTTGCTCTATTACGTCGAAGGCGACCCGAAAGAATTTGTTGTGCCGGATGTGTTTGTAGCGCGGGGCGTTCCTAAAGGTGAGCGGCGGACTTACAAACTGTGGGAGGAGGGGCATGTCCCCGAGGTAATTTTTGAAATCACCTCACCTTCTACCCGGCGCGAGGATTTAGGGTCAAAAAAGGTGTTGTACGCCTGATGTCAGGACACTTTTAATTTTTTGCCTGAAATCAGGCAGAAACGCGGCTT
>CAYUFY010000202.1:0-9185 GCA_964443795.1 uncultured Anaerolineales bacterium
TGTGCCAGTCCATGACGTTTTGCCCTCATTTACTAAGAATACAACTATCGAGTTGATAATACAAAATGGGCGACACCCTAAGCCACTCCACCATGTCACCTTGTAGCGGCCCGTAAACCACATCAATCTTAGGCTGAATATTTCCGTCAGGAACCCTGATGTCAAAATTGCCAATATCATCCAATAACACATGAACAACCGAGTTGCCAAACCGTTCAGTAAAGCTCCTGACCATTTCAATCGTAGTTTCACCTGGCAGGATGCTCCACCAGCAAGGCAACAAACAGCCACCATTGGTCCTGAGTGAGTTTAGAATCTCTTCGGATGGCACGGTGGGAATGGCCGTCGGACCAACAGTACTGGTTGGTAAACTGGTAGGACTTGGCACTGGTGTCGTTGTTGGTTTAGGGGTCACTGTGCTGAGGGACAAGGTCTCCACCGTTGAGATGGTTGAGGGTGTAGCTGGAGGGGTAGAGACAGGGTATATGGCACACCCTATAGCAATGAAACTGAATAGCATCCCTGCTAATAATAGGTTGGACATCCGTTTAATCTGCTTCATTGGCTAGGGCCCGCCGCCTTGGCTTGTTGAATCCAGTTAGGCATCTTGGTGTTCATAAAATCTCGACGCTGGTGCCCAAAAGCATCATCGGCCCATTTGCCGCGCACCCACCCAAGAAACTGGTCAGCAAAAATCTCTGTTCCAGAATTGGTTGGACTTTGTATCCAGGTCATAATTAGATCGCCATCACTACCCGCTTCATAAAAGCCGTACGGCCTCTTTTCAGGCAAGTCTTTGGTGGTTATAGCCGCGTTTACTGCGATTGCACCCGCCCCACCAATCCGGCTGTTAAAGGCATGGCCGAGTTCATGGATGACATTGTTGACTTTGCGTAGGGGATTGGACGAGAGGGAAGCAAACTGAATCCAATCATCATCGTAAGTATACCCGCCGATTGGCTTGCAATCACAATCAGGCTGGCCGTTGATCACGCTGTCATCCTTCCAGTATTCGTTATCTTCGTTACCCACGCCTGTTGGTTTAGTTGGGTCTATTGGGGTTTGGCAAATCATCAGGCGACACCAATAACACCCATAGTTTGTTACATTATTCCCGTTTATGTCGGCGTTGTGGGGGTCCCAACTAAACTCGATCACTCGTTGATCCTGAATGCCGTAGATCTCCCGAAAAACCCTTGCCACAGCTTCGGGATTTCTCCAGACCGAACCCGATGCTGAACTTGGTATAACCCCTACAAATCTTAATGCTACCAGCCAAACCGCTTCTTGAAGTGCAGCTTTATCGGGGTCACTCCAACTGTCTGCAGTTTGGGTCAAGTTAATCCCAAAGAGTTCATAAAAGTCTATCCCGGCCCGGCCCGTTGGATCCGTGTACCGAATGGGGTTCGCATACCCGTGTCGGGCATTTTTCCAACGGCGGCACAGCCGCCGTTGGCCCGCGCAGGTCGGCCTCGAATGGGCTTATGGGCGCTTTTCAGCCCGGGCGTATGTCTGAGCGCCGCACCTGTGTTTGAGCTACCGCATGGGCTTATGGGCTCGTTCTGAAGCCCGACGACGTGTCTGGTTAGCTCATCTCCGCAGGCGATGTGCCGCCGCTTGGCTATATGGGTTGTTTGGTAAAGCCCGGTCGCGTGTCTGACCACGCACATCCCCGCAAGTCCCCCCTGCCTCTCCGATCACCGGCCATGCCCGCCAGGCGGTAGACTCTCCTCAGCCGGTTGAGCAGGAGCGTCTCCCGGGGCCAGGACGTTGGGGCCGATCGCGAGAGCATTGAGCCACCATCGTTTAGTCAGTGGTGAACTCGCTGGTTGTGTCTGATCGCCCTGCTCGAATTCGCCCGCTTGGAATGGGTCGGTCGCCCCGGCCGAATCCGAGGGAGTGTGTGACGTGCTTGCCCCAAAATCTTGGCGGCATGGCCCCTTTATTCGCTGCTCCACTCAGTGGAGTTGAGTGCCGAGGCATCTTACGCCTCGGCGAAAGGAGAGCCTATGTCCGTCAGTCGTGCCTCATCCCCCCGGATACCCAGTGCCGAGAAAGGAGCCAGTCTGAGCGAGCTATCGCCCGCGGAGCGCTTGACCTTGCTGGCCGTTGGGGAAACCGACCTCCCCGAAATCACCCAGCGGCGGCGTGACTTCGGCCAGGTTCAGCGCTTCTTTGGGCTGGACATCCACCGCGATTACATGGTCGCCACCGCCGTAGACCGCGAACTGCGCGTCGTCTGCGGCCCGACCCGCGTCACCTGGGACAAGTTCGAAGCCTGGATTGCACAGCACTTGAATTCGCGCGATGCCATTGTGGTCGAGATGACCACCAACACTTGGAAGGTGCATGACCTGCTCATCGCGCACGTCCACTCGGTCACCGTGGTCCATCCGCCGCATATCAAACTCATCACCTCGATGCCGGTGATGAACGACAAGAAAGCCGCCGAAGCCCTGGCGATCTTGCACGCGGCGGGCCTGTTGCGCGGGGTGTGGGTGCCCGACCAAACCGTCCGTGACCGACGGCAGTTGGTCGCCCAGCGCTGGGATCGCGTCCGCGCCGCTACCCAAGCCAAGAACCGCCTGCACTCCATCCTGTTCCGCCATCAAATGGATAAACCAGACTCAGCAGTGCCTTTTTCGGAAAGTCACCGCGATTTCTGGAAAAGCCTGCCCGTCTCGCCCGTGGAGAAGCTCGCCATCGAACTCGACTTGGACACCATTGACCTGGCTAACGCCCAGCGAGAACGACTGGAAACGCTCATGACTCAGGAAGCCTTGAAGGATGACCGGGTGCCATTCCTGATGCAATTGCCCGGCATCGCCAGTATTGGCGCACTCACCATTCTAGGGGCGATTGGCCCTATCGAGCGCTTCCCCACAGCCAAAGACTTGGTGGGGTACTCTGGGTTGGGCGGGCGCGTCCACGATTCGGGTCAGAAGCATAGCACCGGGAAGATTACGAAGGCGGGCCGGCGCGACTTGCGCCATGTCATGGTCAACGCCGCTCAAGTGGCCGCGCGCACGGATGACTTCTGGAAAGCCGAGTTGGCGCGGTTGGAGCCGCGCATTGGGCGCAACAAGGCCATCGTCGCCATCGCGCGCAAACTACTGGTGGTGGTGTGGCACGTCCTCACGAAGCGCGAGGCCGACCGCCACGCCGACGCGGATAAGGTCGCACGCGGCTTTCTGAACATGGTCTACAAGGACATCGGAGCGCGCAACCTGCCTGAAGGGCAGACCGCGCCGGAGTTCGTGCGCCGCAGTTTGGACCGGATTGGATTGGGGAAGGACTTGCAACGGGTCACACGCGGAGGGCATGAGTATCTGCTACCGCAGTCATCGCTCCCCGGCGCGCCGCCCGCGGCGGAGCCGAAAGGGAATGGACGGAAACAAAACACCAAAGCCGCGCAAGAGAAGCGTTTAGCCGAGGCCACCGCCAAACGCGAAGCGCTGGTCGCTAAACGCACCAAACCACTCAAGCCCCGCAAGCCACGCGCAGATAAAGGTGTGAAACGCGGGCCGCGCGCCAAGACCGTCGCTCAATAGCGGGCGGTAGACGCAGGACAGTTTATCCGCGAGTTTGGCTGACCACGCCGGTGGCCGGGCAGGCTACGGCATTCCTACTCCTACTATGCAGTTGGTAAGGTGCGGCTTGACCGCTACGTCGCCGAAAGCAGAGGTTGTTTCTTCAGGCGAAGCGGGCTTATAATCTGATCACCCCCCAATGGAAGGCGAGACAAAGTTGGTTTTGCAACCAGCAAGTCTCGTCTTTCAATTTTGGCTAATGCCTACTTGCAGCCAAGTTCCGCCAAATATTCTTGGAGTACGCCGATGCCATCTGCTTGGCCCTTCGTGGTTGGAGTCCAATCAGTAATCCGGGCCACCTTCCAACCCCCATTTTGCTTGACGAGATGATAAGTAGCGCGATCTTGCAGTTGTGCTTCAGCCTGAAGAGGCTCATAAGTAGTAGCATCAACTGTATAACCCATCTCAGTAACAGTAGCTCTGACGGTGCTCTGAGAAGCCGAATACCCAAGCACACAAAGCGCTGTCACATCAGCGGAGAAAGTGACCCAAAAACGATCGCACTCTGGGCAATGCAATGCTGTGTTGATCTGCTCAAATACGGGCAGATACTCTCGCGTGGCCACGGTCAAAATCTGCTCTGGATCTAACTGGGTCTCCAGGCTCCCTTCCCGTTCTGTAAACGAAGCGATAATAGGCGCGAATTCATCAGCGTAGAGGCTGGTGAATCGCAGTGGTTGCACGATTCTCTGCCAATATATAACCGCACACATGGCTGGGCATAAGACAAGGGATGTTATTATCAACAGCATCTTCCAGCCATGGACATTTCCCCCGGTATTACCGAAAAGGAAAATTCTCACGGCTGTGTCCCTATATGTTCAAGCGAAAACTGTGCAGGCCGTCGGAAAAAGCTTCGGTCAACAAAATCTGCCTCATCCGGATTGAAGGCATTATAGGGTGTCTGTGGGAGGCCTAACACCTGGAAGGCCATCGGCATATCGCCGACCAAAGCCGCACCATGCACGGTCCAGTCTTTGCTCTCCAGCACCCACTTGTCTACGAAGTCACTTCGATGTTGGACACCGTGCCACAGCCAGTTTCCTAGGTTGAAGACCGAAGGCTTGATTTTAATACTATGGTTATTGGCGCGATCCACACCTCGTTCGATATTGGCAGCCAAATACTCGATGCTCAACGCCTGATCTTGAAGTTCTTGAAAGACAAATTGCTGTTGATCGTAGTCTCCCGGGATAACCCGATAGCCTCGCCCCCGAGGGCCACTGTCGAGAAATCCCTCATAACCCGAACCACAGACCTCATAGTTGAATCTTCCAGGAACACCACGAATTTCACCCCGGAGTATTTCGAGTGCAACGCTGGGACGAATATTCGCTATCCCAGTTGAAGCGTCATATCCAAAGGCCCCACCTAGAAAGTCGAAAAATTGGTCATATCCGTAGCTCTGCCACGTATTGCCCGCATTAAATTTACTTTCCCGGTTAAGATGGGTAGCCATGAGGGCCGCAAATGCCTCGTTGGTGAAGCCCGACTGTGTTGTGTTATGCCTTTGGGCGCTGTTTAGGATCGCTGGCTTGAGGGCTTGGATAGCATTGATATTCTTGGTCGGCCATGGGGTGTGCCCACTAGGATCTGTATAATTAACAGGATTGGATAGGGAGTACAACCACGCATTGAGCGAAAGCGGTCTGACGTAATCGCCTGCCCACAAATCTTTTTGAACAAAGCGGCCTTGTGCGGATGAATAGTAACGCGCCCTCAGGTATAGCAACCCCGTCCCCGCGTCGCGTAACTCTCCCGTAAAGTTATAGTTCGTGCTTCCATACCCCGCGCTACTTAACACATTGCCATACGGGTCATACATCCGCGCCAGAGTCACCGTCGCGCTTACATTCGCCAGTTGACGCACTGAGCCAAGCGCATCGCCCAAGAAATAATCTGTGCTATTTGCGCTTTGCTGGGCGATTCTATTCAGCCCGTAGATATAGGTGTTGCTCGCGCCGTTTGCGACATCCGCGAGAACTTGCGTCAGGCCAGCACTCAAGTCGAGCGTGTAAGTTGTTACCGCACCGTTGACCACCTGCGCCACACGGTCGTTCAATCCGTTGTACTGATAACTGCTCACCGATGACTGGCCTGTAGCCGTAATCAGCCGGTTGGCGGAATCGTAGGCATAGGTCATCGCGCCGTCGTTGAGTAGATTGCCGTTAGCATCCCACTGATAACTGATGACTGCTCCACTGTCCACGTTGGTCAGGCGGTTGGCAATGTCGTAGGTATACACGGTCGTTTGCGTGAGCATCTGTTGCATCAGGCGGTTGCCCACGGCATCGTAAGTGTAGGTGAAGACATTCCCGACTTGCCCTGAGCCTGCCGAAGAGATGTAGGTTGCAGTGATGACCCGATAGAGCCGGTCATAGCCGTAATTAATCGTGGTCGTGACGAGTTGCGGCAGTTCCGTCCCAATGTAGGTGACGCGCCGCGACTCGAAGGCATCGAAGTATTCCACCCCGCGCGTGCCGTTGTCTATCCCGGCCACCGCCCCCAACTGCACCTTGTCAATCCGGCGCGTGTCATTGTCTATGCCGGTCAAGGCCGCCTGTTGCGCGCCATCCAGCCATAGCGTTAGATACCCGTTGTTCTGCCCGGCCCCGCCGCTGGCTTTCCAGTCGAACTCGATGAAGTGCGGCGCGTCGCTAATCGTGAACCAACTGGTGCTGGTCCAGCCGCTGGCATCGTTGAGAATCTCGGCGCGAATTTGGTACGCGCCGGATGAACTCCGAAACTCCACCCGCAGGACTTGGGTGGTCGCGCCACTGTAGCCGTAGAACAGGTAGTGCGCGTTGTTATTGTTCATCGAGATGGAGTTCGGGTCAAAATAGAATCGCGCCCGGTAGCGGCTTTCCGTGTTGGGGGTGTCGTCCTGGACGTAAATAGGATTGTTGTCGTTCAGGTTAGCGTTCAGGCCTTTGGCCCCGACCAGCGCGGCGGTGGCGCTGATGGTCAGACTACCAGTGTCGGTGGCGACTGATGACCAGGCGGTGAAGGCCCCGGTCTCAAAGCCTTCGGTGAAAATGGAGTTGGTGATGACCGTAAACCACCGCCACGCGTTCCCGCCGCTAAAGGCCGTCAGGCTCCCGCGATTGCCAGCGAGTGACCCGCTCCCCGGTGAGCCGTACTGGGCCGGGGGTTGGGGTGGGGTGAGCAGTTGTTCCAGCGTTTGCGTGCGGTTGCCCACCGCGTCCACGGTGTAGGTGTAGGCCGCCAGAGTTTGAGCGGCGGTCTTGTGCGTCAAACTACTCAGGCGGTTGGCGGAGTCGTACCCATAGGTGGTCGTGATGCCATTCGGCAGGGTTGTCGTCAACACCTGCCCCAGCGCATCGTAAACGTAAGTGGTCGTTTGGGCCTGCCAGTCCTTCACCTGCACCAGGCGGCTCGCCAAATCGAAAGTGTAAGTCACAGTCTTGCCGTCGGGATACTTCAGCGATGTCCGGTTGCCCGCCGAGTCGTAACCATAGCCCACGCCGCTGGTGTAGGGCGACGTAATGGTGATGGGACGGTCGAGCTTATCATACGCCCAGGTCGTTGCCCCCACACCATCAGTCATCACTATGCGGCGGCCAGCGGCATCGTAAGCGTAGCTCACATCCGCCTCGGGCGCGGGATAATCCACCCCAGTCAGGCGATTGAGCCAGTCGTAGGTGAAATTCGTCGTCTGATTGTTGGCATCCCGCATCCCGAGGCGATTCCCGGCCCCATCGTAAGTGTAGACCGTCGTGTTCCCTAATGCGTCGGCCATCTGCAACTGCCGGTTGAGCAGGTCGTAGGCAAACGTGGTGGTGTGGGTTAGCGCATCGGTGATAACCAGCATATTTCCTGCCGCGTCGTAGCGGTAGCGGGTCGTGCCAGTCAGCGCATCGGTCACGGCGGTCAGCCGATTCAATAAGTCATACTGGAATTGAGTGGCGATGTTCTTGGGGTCAGTGACCTTCACCTGATTCCCCGCCGCGTCGTATTGTGTAACCGTCTTGAGATTCAGCCCACCGGAGTCAACTGTGACGGTCACCGGGCGGCCCAGCGCGTCGTAATCGGTGTGGGTGGTGCGGCCTAGGGGGTCAATCCGGTCCAGCGTCCGCCCCAGCGCGTCGTAGGTGGTGGTGATAGTCGCCTTCACGTTGCCGGTCAAGGGATAGGTCGTGGTGATGAGCCGCCCCAGGTTATCGTAGCCGTAGGTGGTGGTGATGGTCGTGAGGCCCACGTTGGGCGTGGAGCGCCGCTCCACACTGGCTAACCGCTCACTCGCCGCACCGTAGATAGTCACCGTCTGCAAATTGGTCTGGTTATCCACCGGCCCGCCCGTGACGTAGTTCACGGTGGTGGTCACCGGCCGCCCGGCGCTGTCGTATTCGGTAAGCGAGACGCGGGCCAGCGCGGTTCCAGCGTTTTGGGTTGTTGAGATAACCCGCCCGGCGCTGTCGTACTCGGTCAGTGTTGTAATGTTCCGGTCGGGACCGGTGGTCGTGGTGTAATTGACCGTGGTCGAGATGACGCGATTGAGAGCATCGTAGCGGTTAAGGGTTACCCGTTCCAGCGCCGTGCCGGGATATTGCGTGGTGGCGACTGCGTTGCCCACGCTGTCGTAACTCATCACGCTCTTGATATTCAAATCGGGATAATTGGGGTCGAACGCGCCCGTGCCGGAGTAGTTGGTCGTCACCGTCACCGGGCGGTTGAGGGCATCGTACTCAGTCAAGGTCGTGCGCGCGAGTGACGTGCCGTAAAACGCAGTGGTCGAGATGACGTTACCCACTTCGTCGTAGCGGGTCAGCGTTGTCTGGTCTTTGTCCGGCTCCCCGGCGCTGTACACCCCATCCACAAAATTCGTGGTGGTCGAGATGACGCGGTTGAGTGCGTCATAGCCCATCCGCGTGGTGCGCGCCAACGCTGTTCCGGCATATTGCGTGCTGGCGACGACGTTCCCATTGGCATCGTACTGCGTCACTGAGGCAATATCTTCGTCGGGTTTGGCCGCATCGAACACGCCATTCATGTAATTCGTGGTCACCGTCACCGGGCGGTTGAGGCTGTCGTACTCGGTGCGGGTGGTGTGCGTCAGCGTGTCCGTCACCCACGCCGAATTGCCCGCTAGGTCGTAGCCGTATTGCGTGACGAGGTTGTAGCGGTTGAGGTAGTTCTGCGTCGAAGTGGTGGAGGTGTAATTCTGCGTGGTTTTGACCAACCGCCCGGCGTTGTCGTAGGTGTTCAGCGTGGTTTGCGCTTGGGTGGTGCCCGCGTTCACCGTGGTGCTCACCACGCGCCCGGCGGCGTCGTACAGGTAGCGCGTGGTCAACGCGGCGCTTGTCCCAAAATTTTGCGTGGTTTGTATCAATTGCCCGCTGGCCGGGTCATATTGGTTTTGCGTGACGCGCCCGCCGGGGGCGGTGGTCGTGAGCAACCGCCCGAGGGGGTCATAGGTGTAGGTTGTGTTGAGATTGCAGGTCGCGCAGGTCGTGGTGGTGTAGTTGGCCGTGACGGTGAGCACCTGCCCGAGGGCAGTGTACTGGTAGCGGGTCACCGTCCCGCGCGAGTCCTGTTGTTGACGCAGTAACCCGGCGGGTTCGGGCGCGTCGGCGG
>CAYUFY010000203.1:0-9183 GCA_964443795.1 uncultured Anaerolineales bacterium
ATAAACCGCTGCTGACTGCAAGCCAGCGGCGGTTGGCTATGGCCGGCGGATGCCGAGGCCCAGTTGTTTTACACGCCGCCGAAAGGCGGCTTCTTTATCTCTGGGGACGATGAGGGTGGTTTCGTTGCCGAGCAGACAGAATTTACGGAGGTGGGTGTCGTTTGCTAAAAGTTGTGCGACCAAAATATCCTGTGCCGTAAACAATAGGGCCTCGCCCGCTTCTGTCAGGGCTTGACTATTGCGCTGGAGGTCGTCTAGCCAGACGCGCACCGTTTGTGGCAAAGGCTGGGTGCTGTTTTGACTTAGAAAATCAGTGATGGCCGTCAGCGTTAAACCAGTTTCCAGCGCGGTGAGAATTTTTTCGCGCTCCAGTCGGTAGACTCCCTCGCTGACTGACTCGGTCAACCGTTCCAGCAACAGCCGCACATTGGGCGTGAAGTGGGGGCGGCGGGTAATGGCGATTTCATAGTTGGCGGTCACGGTGAAGATGGGCTCGCCCACGGAGTGCGCGGGGCCTGCGTAGTCATCCGCTAAACCCAACAGATAAGCGCCCAGGGGGTTGAGCCGGAAATACTTCAGACCCACATACGGACTGAAGTAGAGGCCTCCGTCTATCTCACTCAAGTAATCAATTTCAAACTGAGCGGCCTCGGGGTGTTGATAAGCCACATCCACTGCGCCGAGGGTTCCTAAGTATTCCCACAAGCACACCAGAATATATTGGGCCTGAGTCGCCCGCCAAGCGGTGTCATGGCCATAGCCGGTCAGATAGCCATATTCCCAACTTTCACCGACATATAACCCGCCAATGCCATATTCGTAATAATCGTTTTGCACCTCAAAGTTGCATTGCCAGGCGCGCACGGCGCGGAAGAAGTCTTCGATTTCAATCCACTGCCCCAGCGGGCATTGGGCCAACGCGTCTAATACCGCGTTTTTGCGTTCGGCCGGCCGGGTGAGGTGCGTGCGGCGGCTATTCTGGCCGCGCAAGGCCGAGATGCGGCTCAGCTCATCAAACTCATTGGCGTGGCGCCATTTGGCGAGGATATCTTGTAAATGGCCGATGGCGGGTTGCGCCAGCATTTTTTGGCCCTGGGGGGTCAGTTCAAACTTGCTGGCAGTTGTCTTCACCAGCCGGGCCGCTTGGGCCAATATCAGCCACCCAAAAGCGCGGATGGGCTCGGGGGATGGCTGTTTTTTATCCACCGGCAGGAACTCGCCGGTCAAGAGCCGCTCGGAGAGCTTCGTCACGGTGGCGGTAGTGGGCCGACCCGTTTTGGGGGTGCTGGCCGCTTTGCCTTCGGCGATGAGGCTCAGGGTGGCGGTTAAGTCATGCAACGCGGCGGCTTCGGTTTCGGCGACCAGCCAGGGGCCGGGGGGCAGGCTGGTGGAGCCGGGGAGGTCAAACTTTTCAACCGGTGGCGCGAGCGGTTGGAGCAGGGGCGCGATGTCAGCCGGAATGCGCTGGTCATAGATAAAAACATCCACGGGCACGACCGCCCGCTGGTAGCCCCACAGTTTTTCCTTTTCCTCCCCAGTGTCCCAAGGCGTGCGCTCATGGTGGGCGCGAAAACCTTCTTCGTCAAAGCGATTGTTATGCGCCAACGCCACGGCCACCGCCTGATGAGAAAGGGTATCGAGCTTGTCCCATAACTCACGCAGGCGCCTGGGAGAATGAAAAGTTGTGTTGATGGCCTCAATCAATTCCCCCTTGCGGGTCGGAACGGGTTTGACGCATAAAGCCGCTAGCGGTTTGAGGCGGTCAACGGTCAAGGTGTCGAGTATTTCGCGCAGCGTAGTGGCGTCGGTGAATGAGGAGCGCATAGGCAATGAAAAGAGTGCGGCGAGTGAATTGCTGACTCGCTGACTGGACTCGCTTATTCCACCTTGCCCTTGAGCTCAATCCCGCGCTCAGTGAGGGCGGCCTTAAGTTTTTCGAGATTCTTGGCTGACACCCGCGCCAGGGCTTTGGTCTTGGCGGGCCGGAAGGGTTGGAGCAGGGGCGCGAGTTCGGAGTCGGCGAGCAGGGCCTGAAGCGTGGCCTCGTCGCGGAGCTGTAGCAGGGTGAGGTCCTCCACCGCGGCATCGCCGTAGTGTTTGGCCCAGGCCCGCACCCGCCGGGCCAGCGCCTCCGGCACGGGGCCACGATGAACTTGCCCAAGCCGCTGAAGAATATCGGGGGCGGTGAGGCCCGCGCGGGTCGCGCGCCCAATGGTGGTCGCCGAAATTTGATAATGGTCGTCGCCCTGCGGGTCGGCGAAGGTGGCGAGATGGCCGTGCAAATACAGGCTGGGGCGTGGGGCCAGCACGCGCACCTCGCCGGTGGCCGAAGCCGCAACCGCATTGGCCGGGACCACGGGCCGCCGGGTGACGAGCGGCAAAACATTGTGCGCCCCCAGCACCGTGACGGCGCGCGGGATGGCCGAGGCGTCGGTTAACCGCACTACCTCGGGGGTCGGGCGCGCCGCCACGAGGTCGGGCGCGGTCTGCGCCAAACTATCCAACGCTGCGGGCAAGCCATGTACCAACGTCACGCGCGGGCGGAAGATGATGCGCTCGTGTTGGGCCTGCCATTCATCCAGCGTGCGGGCCACGTTGCCGGGCAGGTCGGCCCCGGTTTGGTCGCGCAAAAATTTTTGCAGGCGCGGCACGTCCCAGCCGCGTTGTTGCCCGGCATAGACCGAGGCTCGCGTGAGTTGATATTCCACCGCGCGCTCGGCGGTGAGGCGCTCGGCAAACTGGTCGAGGGTGATGAGGGTGGCATCGTTCACCGGGTCGAGGGCGATGATGTGCAGATTGGGCTGGACGATGACCCGCCCGCCCTCGGCGGCGATGACGGGTTGCGGCCCTAGCCCAAACACCCAGCGCCCGAGCGGGGTGAGGCGGAAGGTCGCCGCGTCCCGCGCGAACGCGGCTTCCCCGCTGAGGTCGGCCAGCCCCAGCCAATGCAGGGGGCCACTGACCACGCCGCGAATGAAGTTCGCTTCCACTTTGTTCCAGCCATCGGCTTCATTTTGCACGGTGGGGAAGTCGAGGCCCCAGCGGTTCAGGTTATTGGTGTATGGATGCAGGGTGTAATTGCTGTATTTAGAAGGCGTGGGGCGGCGAAATAGAAATTCGTAATTCAGTTCGCGGAGTTGTTCGAGCAAGGGGTCGAAGGCCAGCCACCCGGCGGGGGCGAGGTCTTTGATTTGGGTCAGGATCACCCGGCGGGCGGCGACGAGGGTGTCATCGCCGTTGAGAAAGCTCGGGCCGAGGCGCGGCGGGTGCACCTCGCGCGGGAGGGTGAGAAATTCGTTGAAGAAGTAACCATCACGCCAAACTTCAAAACAGCGTTGCACCCGCTCGGCTGGCCCCAGCCCGAAGAAATCGGTTTGGTCGGTGGCTTGCAAGAGATTGTTGGCTTTGATAACCAACAGGTCGAGGGCGACCAGCATGAGGCGTAGAAAGCGCAGGCGCGGGTGGTGGACTTCGCCCTCCCCTTTGCCGAGTTCGGCGCGCGTGAGCAGGGTGGCGTTCACGTCTTTGAGCGCGGCTTTGTGCGGCTCGTCTTTGGCGGTGAGACTCACCGGATGTTCGCGGACGAAACTCCAGTACAGGTAGAGGTCACGCTGAAACGCGCGGGCCGAGCTTTCGCGGATGGAGTTCGGAGTAATGGCCGGGGGCGGCGCGACCAGCGGCAGGGCGGGTGGTTCGGGCAAATGTTGGCGCACCGCGTCGGGGATGACGACGGTGAGGGGTTGGCGGTCAAAGTCGCACAGCGGCGCTTCGGGGTTGGGGTCATCGGCGGCGAAGACCAGGCCCCGTAGGGTGAGGCGGGCGAGGACATTATCGAAGTCCCGCGAGTTAGCGGCGCGCGGGTTGCCTTTGCCGAGTGTGGGATAACCATAGCGGTCAGTTTCGGGCTTCGGGTTTTGGTCAATGACGCGTTGCTTGAGCAGGCTCTCGCGCAGGGTTCGCACCGAGGCGAGGCCGCCCCGTTGGAGCAGGCCCGCGACCAGCGCGCGCTCGGCGGGTGATAAGTCGGCCCAATTTTTTTGGATGCGCTCTGGGTCGGCCATGGCCGTGGCGAGGTCGGTGATGTTTTGGGCTTTGGTGAACGGGCCTTTTTTGGCGAGTTGATGAAACCCGCGCATGGCGGTGAGCGCCCCACTGGTGTACCGGGCGAGGAGATCGCTGAGGGTGAGGGCCATGGGCTAGGCCTCCACTTTCGGCGTGTACCCGCGCGCGACCAGCTCGGCTCGCAATTTTTCCACGCCTTCGGGGCGCAGGGCGATGAGCCGCGAGGAGAAACGATAGAGCAGGTATTGGGCCAGCGAGGTGCCCGCGAGGAGCTCGTTGAGCGCGTAGTCGTCGGCCAGTTCGAGCAGGGCGAGATCGCTGTAGAGGTGGACTTCGCCAAAATGGGCCTGCCACTGTTGGAGTTGTTGGCTGAGCGCGGCGGGCGGGCGGGTTCCGGTGGCCTTTTCGAGGGCGGCGAGAATGCGCGGGGTGTCCCAGCCCGCCTCGAGGGCGCGCGTCATGCTTTGTGCGGTGACGTGATAGATGAGTTGATGCTCGCGCGCGTCTTCAATATCCCCGATGAGGGATAGCAAATTCAGGGTCTCCGCATCGGCGGTGGCGGTGTGGAGCGCGAGGGTGGTGTCGCTGGTGTAGGTGAGACCCCGCCCGGTGAGGGTGACGGTGGGCGCGTTAAAAGTCTCGGTCTGATACAGCATAAACGCGCCGAGGTCGGTGAGCCGGAAGGCCACCAGATTATCCTTTTGGTAGCCGAGGTCAACAAGGCCCAGCCAGTGGAGCGGGCCAGTGAGCAGGGTCTGGGCAAAGGGGCCATAGAAGGCGGCCCAATCCTGGACAGTGGTGGGGTTGAGGAGCCGGTCTTTTATGTAGGGGGTGACCCCGCCGTGGGTGGGCCACATGGCTTGCAGATGGTTGAGATTCCGCGCGCGGGCGACGAAGGTTTCGAGGTTAATCCATTGGTGGGCCGGGGCGCGGCGCAAGTAGCGGTTGAAATAGGTCCGCATCAGCGACAGGGAGGTGAGCCAATTGGAATAGGTGTAGGCCCCGTACGGTGTTCGCCGGATGTGCAAGTGGGTATGCCGCGTGCGCGTGAGGTCGAACTCGGACCAGTCGCGCAGGCTCTGCCACGCATTGAAGAGCGGACTGAGTTGGAGCAGAGGCGGCTGGTTGAGGAATTGCTGGAGGCCCTCTTCGATGACCGTGAGCGGTTGATTGGGGGTGAGGGCTAACAAGCCGAGTTTGGCTAACAGCCGCAGGGTGAAATCGAGTTGGTCGGGCGGGAGGTTGAGGGCGCGGGTGAGGGCGGCCTGACTGTCATCCGCCAACAGCGGGGGGCCGGGCGGCACGGTGAAGGTCTGCGAATAGAGCGTTTGTTGCCAGTTGCGTTGCGCGGTGTTAATGGCTTGCAGTTCCGCGGGCACATAGGGCCAGTCGGCGAACTGGGGAATTTGTTGGGCGAGGGGCGAGGGGGTGAATTTAGCGCGCGCGTAGAGGCGGGGCGCTTCGATTTTAAGGGTGAGGAGCAGGCGGGTAACGAGTTGCGGAAAAGCGAACGGCGTGGAGGCGGACACCGCGCGCAGGTTGGGGATAGCCGCCGCTTCGGGCGGGATAAAGTCCGCGTCGGGCGGAAGCACGTAGGCTAAATCGGGCGGGTAGGCAAACGTCTGATGGTAGTGTGAATGGGCGATGAAGCCCGCGGTTTGGAGTTCCTCCAACGCGGTTTCCAAAGTCTGGGCCACCTTGGGATTGAGGGGTTGCAGGGTTTGGCGCAACTGGTTGATTTGAACGCCGAAGTCGGTGTTGACGAACGGTAACACGCTGAGCGTGAGGCGCGCGGCGGGCGAGAGGGTGTGGTAAGTGGCGAAGGTGGCGCGCGGGTCGCCCAGCGCCGTGACCAGCGTGTTGAGGATGACCTCGCGCTTGGTGCCGGAGAGCGCTACCCCGCGCCGCGCGGCGATGGCGCGGAGTTGCAGGATGTTGGCGTTGGCGAGGAGTTGACGATAAGCCTCGGTGAGATTGGGGAGTTGGATGGCGAGGCCGGTGGTGACGCGCTCGACAACGGGGCCAGCCGCCCGGGCGGGGCCGGGGGCCGGAGGGACGAGCGGACCCGTCTGGTTGAAGAGGTTTTGAAGCGCGGCAAGCGGGTCCAATGCCTCATCTTCAAATTCATCTTCATCGTCAAACTCATCTTCATCGTCAAACTCATCGGTCACCGCCTCGAGGTCATAATCTTCAGCTGCCTGCTGGAAGGTGTCGGGCGCGCGTAACCACGCCAGCGCCAGCGTGACCGCGTGGTCGCACAGATAGGCCGGGGAGTCGCAGGGACATTCGCACGCTAAGACACCATCCAACGAATAGACGGTCATGTAGAGACTGCGCTCATTCCAATAACCGCGCAAGACGTTGTTGCGATAAATTGTCCGCTGGGAGATTTTGTTGGCGGCGAGATAGTTGCCAGCGCGGTTGAAGGCGGATTTGCCCGCCAGTTGGCGGAGGGTGGCTTCGGCGAGCGGGAAGGAAAAGGACATGGGCGGGAGGTGGCCCCCTAATTGATTTCGGGCGCGGGCAGGGCGGGGACGTGCGGCGGGCGCGAGGGTTGGGCCTCGGCGGCCAGCGTGGCGGGTTGGAAGTCGGC
This sequence comes from uncultured Anaerolineales bacterium, assembly GCA_964443795.1. Classification (GTDB taxonomy): domain Bacteria; phylum Chloroflexota; class Anaerolineae; order Anaerolineales; family UBA6663; genus DATDRS01. Next base: position 6,656 of record CAYUFY010000203.1, read on the forward strand.
GATTTCGTGTTCGTACAGAATGTCGTAGTGGTAGCCCTGCTCGGTGAGGAACAACTGGCGGTTGGCGGCAAACTCCTGGTCGCGCGTGTCGCGGGTGACGAGGCTGTAGAAGTGCGCGAGCAGGCCGTTTTGCTTGGGCCGCAGAATCCGCCCGAGGCGCTGGGCTTCCTCTTGCCGCGACCCAAACGTGCCAGAGAGTTGAATCAGCACATTGGCATCCGGCAGGTCAATGGCGAAGTTGGCGACTTTGGAGACGACCAGCACGTTAATCTCGCCACTGCGGAACAGCCCGAACAGCCGCTCGCGCTCAGCCACTTTGGTCTCGCCGGTGATGACCGGGGCGTTGAGGCGGGTCGCAATTTTGTCGAGCTGGTTGAGATATTGGCCGATGACCAACACGTTGTCGCGCCGATGCTTGGCGAGGAGTTGGTCAAGCACGCGCAGTTTGAGCGGGTTCTCGGCGGCGAAGCGATATTTCTCGCGCTCGTCGGTCAGGGCATATTCCATCCGCAAATCGTCGGGCAAGTTGAGCCGGACTTCGTGGCATTCGGCGGTGGCAATCCAGCCTTGTTTTTCCAGCACCTTCCACGGCACATCATATTTTTTCGGGCCGATGAGCGAGAACACATCTTTTTCGTGGCCGTCTTCGCGCACCAGCGTGGCGGTCAACCCCAGGCGGCGGCGCGCTTGCAAATCGGCGGTGATGCGGAAGACCGGCGCGGGCAGGAGATGCACTTCATCATAAATAATCAGGCCCCACTCTTCGCGGTCGAACAACCCAAAATGCGGATACGCGCCCGATTTGCGCGTGCGGTAAGTGATGATTTGATAAGTGGCAATCGTTACCGGGCGGATTTCTTTTTCAAAGCCCGAATACTCGCCGATCTGGTCGGCGGTGAGCGTGGTTTTATCGAGCAGTTCGCGGATCCATTGCCGCGCCGCCACCGTGGAGGGTGTGAGGATGAGCGTGGCCGTTTGCAAGGCGGCCATCGCGCCCATGCCGACCAATGTTTTGCCCGCGCCGCACGGCAGGACGATGACCCCGCTCCCGCCGCTGGCCGCGCCCCCGGCGTGAAAGACCGCAACCGCGCCTGTCTGATAATCCCGCAACCCGAAGGTCTCGCCGCTCAGCGCGGGATTGCGTAACGCGAGCGGGAGCGGACGCCCTTCGTTGTACCCGGCCTCGTCCTGCGCGGGATACCCCAACCCGACGAGTGCCTGTTTAAGCCGGCCCCGTTGGGCCAAGTCAGCGAACAGGGTGTGCGGGTCGGGCTGATTAGCAATGAGCGGCGCAATATTTTTATGCCGCGCAATTTCGGCGATGAGCGCCACATCGCTCGACTCCAGCGCCAAATGCCCATCGCGCCGCACCAACCGAATGCGCCCATACCGCGACACCTGCTCGGCGATTTCCACCCGCACATTGCTGGGTAGGTCGTATTTAGAATAGCGCTCCAGCGATTCAATAATTTCGGGCGCGGTCAGGCCCGCCGCCGCCGCGTTCCACAACGAAAGCGGGGTAATGCGATAGGTATGCAGATATTCGGGGCTTTTTTCCAGTTCGGCAAACCGCGCCAACGCATCGCGCGCGTCTTCGTAGAAATCATTTTGCACTTCCAGCAGGACCGTGCGGTCCGACTGAACAACTAGGGGATTTTGGGGGCTAAAGGGCATTGATTGAGATTTGCTCGCAGAGGTTGAGGGCTATGATAATCCAGATAAGGGGGGGCGGCAAGAGAGTTTAATTAACTCACCTGACCTGACCCAGTTTGCCTTGCGGGTCATGCTCGCCCGCTCGTAGTGGGCATCCAGCCGTTTTTACCAACTCAGCTGGTAGTGGTAACAAAGTAAGTGCTGGTGCGCTAGACCTGTCAGGTGGGCGCATTCGGCACTCGAAAAAACAGCGTTTGGCGGCGCCCACCTGACAGGTCTTTCAAATTCATCACTTACAAAGTTACCACTACCACTCACCTCACGCAGTTGAGCGTGGTTTTAGGGTTGTCACCCCGAGTAATCCATACGGCGGGGCCGCTTGCCTTGCGGCAGAAACATAGGCGCTGTGCGGTTTTGGATTTCAGACTCCCGCTAATCCGCTCCCACGCGGGGGGGGGCGCGTTTGGCGGCCTCCCGCGCGGGAGGCCGGGGAGGCGCGGGCGCGGATTAGTTTTGAATCTCAGTCTCACCAGCGCGCGAAACGTGACCAGCCCGATCTGCTTGATGTTGGTCGGGCTGGTCGCCCGACAACCTGATGCAGCAAAAACGAAGGTTTAAGTTTCTGAGTAGCGAGTGGGGCGCTACGCTAATTGTAAGCGCGTACGCGCCTCGCCGCGTCTTTATGCGGCTCGCGCTGAACCTCGCGTGACAGTGCGTAAGGTGAGCAATTAATTTATGGAGGCATATCGGCTGGCCAGTAACGCATTGCCTCATCTTCCGACTCGACTTATACTTTTGCCAATTCACCCGACTGGAGAAAGTTGACCGATTGAAACCCGCCGCAAGCCACAGGGCTTCCAGCCCTGGTGGATAAG
>CAYUFY010000204.1:0-9126 GCA_964443795.1 uncultured Anaerolineales bacterium
TGCCCCGGTTAGCTTGGGGACAAAAAACCGTCAACGATGTCGTGATTAGTGATAGTTAGGTCAACGCCCACGGCGAGGTCTTTCACCCGATCTACCTGCTCATAGTCATCCAAATCAATCGCCTCCGGCAAGATGGGATCGAGGCGGTGGTAACATTCGCCGAGCAAGCGCTGGCATTGGTAATCGGCCACACTCCGATTGCCTTCGTCAAAGGCGATATGGAGGAGGGGATTAGCCCATTGCGCCCAGCCCCAATCCGCATTGGTGGTGGTGAGGAAACGCGGAATGCGCCCGGTGCCCACGGACAGCAGCACAACCTCGGCGAGGCGTTGGCCGCCCGTGGCGGAGTCCAATGCTTGGGCGAGCGCACACATGCTCGGGTTCATCGCCACCACGCCCCCATCAATGTAACCCTGATAAACCGGGAAATACGTCGGGGCGGCAGTGGCGCGCAGGGCCACATCCACCACGCGTTCACCCCCATCCGTGCCAGCGCCGGGAAAGTTATGAAAGAATTTCGGTTTCCATGTGCGACGTGCCTGAGGGTTCTGTGGTTCGTTGTCCAGATCAAACGCCGACACCAACACCCGTTTGGGCAGATCGGCGAGGAGGCCATTGCCAAACTGGTTTTCGAGGCGGCGTTTTAGGTGGGCGTTAGTATATTTCGCGCCCACGGCGTTGCCGAGATCGCGCACATCATCGGCGAGTGTGTCGTCAAAAACATCGGCGGCATATTTTTCGTAGAGCGCGCTACACATGGCCGGCGTGAGGCCCAGCGCGAGGCCCAGCGCCAGCACGCCACCCGTGGAGGTTCCGGCAAACAAGTCTATCGAGGCTAGGAATCCTGGCCGATGGGCTTCCAGCCGACCCAACAGCGTAGCGGTCAGCACCCCCCGAATGCCACCGCCGTCGAGTGAGAGAATGCGATACATAGCCCATCTTCCTTGCAAGACTTGGGCCAGATCGCATTTCAGTCGTCAAAGTCATTCTAACCAAAGTTCGACAAGGTTGAATGATTGATTGCCAGTGAGATTGGAAGGTTTTTGGAAGGTTACAACAAACTATCGTGAGGTAATTGGAAGAAGAAGGATGGATAATTACAAACGGTATGAAAGTTTTTATCCGCTAAGTACCTTTGTTATTTTTACAAACAATTTACATTTGGTACTTGACCCGGATAGGCAAGTTAGACTATTCTGGGTTATGTTTTTTCCCCACTATACGAAAGGAGTCAGGTTATGAAAAGAAAAGTTGTTTCAGTTGTGGCTTCTGTCCTGGCAGGAGTAGGCTGGGTGAGCCTGTTATTACTTCTATTAGGCCTCACCTCGAATCCGCGCGCTGCTAGCGCGATTGGGGAGACCATTCAGGGGCAAGTGCGCGATGCGGGGGGAAATCCTATTGCAGGCGCGATGGTTAGTGCTCAACCTGAACCACCCCCGCCTGGCCCAATACCACCCATAACCCCTACCGTAAGTGATGGTGCGGGTAATTACACGCTCACAGTGCCAACCGGCCTTTACCGGGTGTGGGCCAGCAAGTTTGGTTTCGCCACTGAGTATTACACCAACACGTTTGAAATCAACGCTGCTCAAATGATTTCCGTTGCGCCCGCCGCCAATGTGGCGAATATCAATTTTTTCCTTGACCCCGGCGGTGCAATCACTGGATTCTTGAAAAATGCGCTCAGTCAGCCCATCACTAATGCAAAAGTTACGGCTCAACCCGCCGGTGGTGGAAACTGGGGCATTGGGTCAATGCCCGTTGACGCGGCTGGCATTTACACTATCACAGGCGTACCGGTAGGCCCCTTCAAGGTCCGTGCCGAAGCGCCCGGCTTTGTCTCTGAGTACTTCAACAACACCTTGGATGTAAATACAGCCCAGACCGTTACGATTAGCGCCGGGGCCATCATATCCAATATCAATTTTAATTTGGACTTAGGCGGCAAGATTACTGGGTCGGTTAAAAATCTGATCAACCAACCCATTACGAATGCGTTTGTTTCAGCCAATCCGGTTAATGGCGGCCCGGGGTATAGCGGGCCAGTGGATGTGGCCGGAGTTTACACTTTGACCGGTATTCCAGCGGGTCAGTTTAGGGTGCGCGCGGAGGCCCCTGGCTTTGCCGCCAAGTACTTCAATAACGCCTATGATCTGAATACCGCGCAGACACTTTCGATGCCTCTCGGCGGCAACCTGCCGAATGTCAACTTTGCACTTGAACGCGCTGGCTCCATCACGGGCACGGTGAAAAATAGCGGCAATAACCCCATTGCCAATGCCATGGTCACCGCCAGCCCCGCCAATGGCGTGCCGTGGAATAAGAGCGCCCAGACCGATCCCAGCGGCGTTTATACCATTACCAACCTGCCGCCGGGTTTGTTCAAAGTGCGAGCCGAAGCGTTCGGCTATGAACAATCCTTCTACAACAATAAGGTGGATTTGAATTTGGCCGATCCGGTTACTGTGACGGCGGATACGACCAAAGGCTCCATTAACTTCACGCTCAATCAAGCCCCTCAGGGCGGCGTTATGGGTATGGTCTTTAAGCCCGACGGTTCGCCGGCCGTGAATGCCATGGTGGATGCTGAATATCTGGGCGGCACGTTGCATAAAGGCGCGCCCACTGGGGCTAACGGCGCTTTCACCGTAACCGGATTAATCACCGGGGTTTGGCGTTTGCGCGCTCAACCGCCAAACGAGATTGGTTATCTCGGCTTCAGCAGTTCACGGGATATGATTGTGACTTTATCCACCCCGTCCCTGCTCTCCCTGCCAGCACCGCTAACCCTCACCGTAGTCAATATCGCCGGGCGAGCCGTGCTCCCTGATGGTTCACCCGTCGGCGGCGCGGGCGTGAATATCCGTATGACAGTCAGTAATTCCTTCCAGACGGGCACCGGCACCGGGCCAGATGGTTACTTCCGTGTAGGCGGCTTACCCCCCGGGCAATATGTCATTCAACTCAGCCCACCGTGGGACAAGCCTGGCTTGCAGGCCCCCCCCTCAATCACCCGCACCATTGACTTCATCACCAGTTTTGTGAACCTGAATACGCTCACGTTCACCCTACCGACCAAGCGCCTTTATGCTGTTGTGAAGAATACCAGTGGCACCGGTGTCGCGAATGTGGGTGTCAACGCCAATCGCCGGGGTAGCCCCGGCTGGGCCAGCACCCAAACTAATGCCAACGGCATTTCGGTGATGGATGTTAGCGGCGGCGAGTGGGAAGTGATGATTTCACCTGGCCCCGCAGGCAATGCCAACTGGATTTATCTCGGCCAATCCCAAATCGTTCAGTTTGCCAACAATACTATCACCGAGTCGCGCTTAGTCACTTTCACCGTGCAACAGGCAAATGCTTATGTGACTGGCCGGGTGTTGGCACCTGACTGCACTAGCCCAGCGCCTGCCCAAGGCATTGGTATAGAAGTGCGCCAAGCCAATGGCATGGGCAATAACGCCCCCATTCAGGCCGGCGGTTACTTCACCGTGCCGGTGGTGGCCGGACAATACGTGGCCTTTGTGCTAGTAGACCAGAAGCAATACCCGACACTCTCTGGCCCGCAAATCGCGCCCTTCGAAGTATCCAGCGGCACGGCTTATAGCCTGGGCAACATTTGCTTGTTTGAGCGGACTTCTGGTATCTCCGGGCGGGTGACCGGGCAAACCGGGAGCGGTATTCCTGGCATTCGGGTTCACGCTTGGAAACAGGAAGGCGGCTGGGCCGATGGCACGACGAACAATGATGGCAATTACTTCCTGTCCGTCATCTCTGGCTCATGGACGGTGAATGTTGAACTGCCCATCTCGTCTACCTTCGTCTCCACTCGCCCACCCTATCAAATTCAGCTTACCACCAATCAATCCTTCACCAATGCCAACTTCACGTTGCTCACCACCGCTGGCACGGTGCATGGTGTACTGGTGGACACCAACGGCCAATTACTCTCCAGCATCAATGCTTGGGCTTATGCCCGGCTGGATGTCCCGAATGTTCAACCAGCGGCGAGTGGCCCCGTTGAAGAAGGCGAATTTGATCTCAACTTGCCCACGGGCACTTTCCGGGTGGGGGTGAATCTGCCGCCCAATAGCGGCTATTCATTGGCCAACCGCGAACAGACTGTGACTGTTACCACCGGCAGTGCCCGTACGGTGACCTTCACCATATCAGTGAATAACGCTACCCTGCGCGGCGGCTTCTTTACTGATATTAGCAAGACCGTTCCAGCCGTTGGTTTGGAAGGTGAAGTGTTTGCCATTGGGCCGAATGGCGCGTGGCAATCCACGCTCATCAACTCGACTGATGGCACCTACACCATCACCGCCGCCGCTGGGATGTGGAACCTCGGCTATCACCTGCGCTCGGCGGACTATGTGAACAACCCGCCGCCCGACACCCGCGCGACGATCACAGCGGGCCAAGTGACCACTTACAACTTCACTATCGTCGCCGCCGACGCAACCATCGAGGGCTACATCCGCAAACCGGATAACTCGCCGCTCAACTTTGCGTTTGCCCATGCCCACCGCGATAGGAGCCAGACCAGCGCGGCCATTGATACGGGTGGCCTGTCGCAACCCTCCAACGGTTATTTCAAGATTCGCGTGCCGTCGGGCGGGCAATACGCAGTGGGCGCGCACGCCCCGGCGGAGCTGGGCTACATCCAACCTGATCGCCAAATTGTCACCCTGACTTCCGGGATGACCGCCACCATCACACTCACCTTCAAGGCAAGCAACGGTAAGATCACTGGGACCGTGTACTATCACAATGAAGCAGGAAATGCTGTTTATGGTCCCGGCGCGTGGGTCTGGGCGTTCTCACCTGACGGTCAACACACGGGCGCGCCCGCTGATCTCAACGGTCGATTCGAGTTGAATGTAGTCACCGGCACACGGTGGTATCTCGGCGCAGGTTATCATCCAGCCGACACCAATCTCTTCTACAAAACCATCACCCCGACGGCGATCAACATGACCGGCACCCAAACCACGCAGGACTTGCACATCTATCTGGCCCGCGCGCCCATGCCGCCCGCGATTGTGGCGACTTTCGACCCCAGCGTGGGTTGGAGTGGTGTGCTCAGCGATGGCACGCAGATTGACATCCCGGCGGGTGCGATGCCCACCACCGACACGGTGCGCATCGCCATCACGCCCGTCGCGGATGAACTGCCCAACACGCTCACGGCGCGGCCCTTTAACTACGGCTACACCATCGTGGCCTATGAGGACAGCACCGGCGAACAGATTGTCAGCAGTTTCAACGCCAATGTGCTCATCACCTTCTACTACACCGACGCCGATCTCACAGCGGGCGGAGTCAGCGAAGCCGATTTGTCGCCGTCGTACTTCTCGACCACCACGAACTCGTGGACTGAAGTAGACTCGTTCACGGTGGACACGGCTAACAACCAGATCACGGCGCAGATTGACCACTTCTCCAAGTGGTCGCTCACCTCCTCTGAAGAAACGGAGGCCAGCACAACAGTCAATGTCTACTTACCGCTCATTGCGCGGTAGACAAGCCAATGTCGGGGCGGGTCTAAGACCCGCCCCGACAATCTTTACTCAGTTTTTATCTCGGGCCGGGTTCATCCCCGGCCCGTTTTTTTTGGTTTGCGATTGGGAAAAAGACTGCTACTATTTGCTCCATGACTGACCCGGAAAAAATCAATCAGGCCCTCGCCGCGCTGGAGGCGCAACGCCCCACCCTCGGTGACGAGGTGACCGACTTGGCCCTCGCCGCCCTGCGCCAACGCCTCGATCCGCCCCGCTCGGCGCGTGACATTGCCGCCAAAGCCCAGCGCAAACTTGTGACCATTCTCTTTGCCGATGTCTCTGGTTTCACCGCCATGTCCGAAACCATGGACGCCGAAGAAGTGGAAGAGGTGATGAACTCCTTGTGGGGCCAACTCGATGGCGCAATCGTGAGCCACGGCGGGCTGATTGACAAGCACATCGGCGACGCGGTGATGGCGCTGTGGGGCGCACAAACCGCGCGGGAGGACGAGCCTGAGCAGGCCATGCACGCCGCGCTCGCCATGCAAGCCGAGTTGGTCAAATTCAATGAGCGCATGGGCGCGCGACTGGCCGCCGCCACCGGACGCGAGATCACCCTGCGAATGCGCATTGGCATTAATACCGGCCCGGTGTTTTTGGGGATGATGGGGACAACCGGCGAATTCACCGCCATGGGCGACACGGTGAACCTGGCGTCGCGGTTGGAGCACGCCGCGCCCGTGGGGGGGATCCTGATCTCGCACGATGCTTATCGCCATGTGCGCGGGCTGTTCGACGTGCAACCGCTGGAACCGATGAGCATCAAGGGCAAGACCGAACCAGTGCAAACGTATGTGGTGCAACGCGCCAAGCCGCGCGCTTTCCGGTTGGGGACGCGCGGGGTACAGGGGGTGGAAACACGCATGGTCGGGCGCGAGGCGCAGTTGGAAACCTTGCAAAACGCCTGGCGGGCGGTGGTCGCCCCGGGCCGGTTGCGCGGCCTCACCGTGGTCGCCGACGCGGGCATGGGCAAATCACGTCTTCTCTATGAATTTAGCAATTGGATTGAACTGCAACCGGAGCGGATGCAGATCTTCCGCGCCCGCGCGGGTGAAGGCATGGTCAATGCGCCGTATGCCTTCCTCCGCGATTTGTTCCGCTTAAGTTTCAGCATTCAAGAAGGCGATGCGCTGGCCGTGGCGCGTGAAAAGCTGGAGCGTGGATTTGTGGAAACGCTCGGGCCAGAGGGCGTGGAACCCGCGCACTTCATCGGCCACTTGTTGGGGTTTGAGTTCCGCGAGGCGGGTAGCCGCTATCTGCAAGGGTTGGGCGAGGATGCGCGCCAAATTCGCGCGCGCGCGTTTCATGCGGCGGTCCGCTATTTCACCGCCGTCAGCGCGGGCAACGGCCACCCCCATCCGGTGATGTTATTGCTGGAGGATATTCACTGGGCCGATGATGATTCGCTGGATTTGATTGAGCATGTGGCGGGTGAATGCGCGGCGCGGTCAATTTTTGTTATTGGCTTAAGTCGGCCATCGCTGTATACCCGGCGCGCTGGATGGGGCGAAGGTTTTCCAACGGGGAGCTACACGCGCCTGGACCTGCAACCCCTGACGGGCGCGGGCAGTCTGGCACTCGTGAGCGAGATTCTGCGCCGCGCGCCGGAGGCCGTCCCGCTCGCTTTGCAAAATCTCGTAGTTAGTCGGGCCGAAGGCAATCCATATTACATCGAAGAATTGTTGAAGATGCTGATGGAGACCGGGGTGATCGTGGACAACGCCGGGCAGTGGGAGGTGAAGCCCGAGCGCTTGGTGGAAGGGCAAGTGCCGCCCACGCTCACCGGGATTCTGCAAACCCGGCTCGATCGCCTCGAACCCGAGGAGCGCGAAACGGTGCAACGCGCGGCGGTGGTGGGGCGCGTGTTTTGGGATAGCGCGGTGACAAACTTGCAAAGCGAACTGACCGTGCCCTTGCCCAGCGGGTTGGAGCCAGTGTGGGGCGTGTTGCAAAAGAAAGAGATGGTTTTTGCGCGACAAGCGTCGGCGTTTGCGGGCGGGCATGAATTTATTTTTAAGCACGCCATCTTTCATGATGTGACGTACGAGAGTGTGCTCAAGCGGGTGCGGCGGGTATATCACGCGCAAGTGGCCGAGTGGTTGGCCGAACGCAGTGGTGAACGCGCCGACGAATATGCCGGGTTGATCGGCGAGCATTTTGAGCGCGCCGGGGAGACCGCCCACGCCGCCGCGTGGTATGCCCGGGCCGGCAAACAAGCCCAAGAGACTTACGCGCCCGAGGCCGCCATTAACTTTTATCAAAAAGCGCTGGCCTTTGCCCCGCCCGAAGCCGAAGCCGGTTGGCGCGCCAGCTTATATGACGGTTTGGGCGAGATGTTGCACCGTCAGGCGCGCTTTGCCGAGGCCGCGCAGGCATATGCGGCGATGCGCCCAGCGGCAGAGGCGGCGCAGTCGGCGGTGGCGCAAGCGCGCGCCTGGAATGGGTTAGCCACCGCGCAAGAAGCAGGTGGCGATTATCGCGCGGCGCTCGAAAGCGCCAATCAAGTGGAAGCCATTGCCCAAACCGATGCCACGAACCAGCGGGCCCAAATTGAGTTAGCCCGGTCACTCTATAAACAAGGCATTATCAATTCGCGGCTGGGCCAAGCCGAAGCCGCTTTGGCGCTAGGTGAGCGCGCGCTGGCTATTAGCACTCAGGCTGGGGCGCGCCGGGAAGCGGCCTTGAGCCTCGACCTGTTGGCCTCGGTCAACGACTACACCCTGGGCAAACACGAACAAGCCGCGCAATATTATGGGCAAGCGTTGGAATTATTCCGCGAGTTAGGCAACCGCATCGGGATGGGCGCGATGCTCAATGCGCTGGGCGAGAATGCGCGCCTGCGGCGGGATTATCGAACGGCGGTGACACGCTATCAAGAAGCGTTGAAGGTGGCCCGCGAGATTGGCGCGCGGGACGGCGAGATGAGTTCCATCAGCAACATTGGTGGGGCGCGAGTGGCGCTGGGCGAATATGCCGCCGCCGAAGCCGACTTGCGGGAAGTGATTCGCATGGCGAGCGAGAGCGGCTGGGGCTGGCTCTCGGAGACTTACCGATTTTTGGCGGAAGCCTGCCTCGGGCAAAACAAACTGGTTGAGGCGGATGAGTGCGCGCAACGGGCGTTGCGGTTGGGACAAGAGACCGAGTCAAAGGAAGATATTGGCCGGGCCTGGCGCACGTTGGGCCTCATCCGCAGTCGCCAACCCCAACCGGAACAGGATGCGGCGACCTGCTTTGCCGAAAGTCATCAAATCTTCATCGAGGCCGAGGCTGAAACCGAACAGGCCTTGACCGCCCGCGAGTGGGCGCGCCACGAATTACAAAACGGCCACCAAGAGTCGGGGCAACAACGCTGGCAAACGGCGCGGACGTTGTTTGAGCGCCTGGGCTTAAAAGAAGAAGTGGCGGAGATGGATAAAGACTATCTGGCGCTGACCGCCTAAATTCGTGAAATTTTTGGCGATTCCTTGACAAGCTCCCTACCCGTCAGGTACAATGCCCAGCACTTGCGGGCCTGTAGCGCAGTTGGGAGCGCGCCTCAATCGCACTGAGGAGGTCAAGGGTT
>CAYUFY010000205.1:0-9119 GCA_964443795.1 uncultured Anaerolineales bacterium
ACAAATTGAATTTCGATTGCCAACCCTTCGCTTTTCACAAACCGTTCGACTTCCGAGGTGCTGGGCACCACCAAGAGCGCCAGACGCCCGGCTGAGTTAGTAATAATGAAAAAAAAGGCCGGGTGGCCTGTTTCGCCGAATTTAGGGCGGAGATAAACAGGCTCTTCAATTTCCCAGCCGAGGTCAATTGCGGCCAACAAATCACAGAAATGCGGGGCGACCCCGGCTTGTTGGCGGGTAGTTTGAAGTTGCTCCCAGGCATCCGGAGTCGGCAATGGTTGGAAAATATTCATAAAACCTCCATATTGAGAATGTCTAGAATTTAGTGACCAAATCGGTTTTGGGGCGGTTGCCCCGCAGGGAGTGCAATGCTCCAGCTTGCAGAGCTTGCTTCACAACTTACCTCGCCAAGTTCAAAATCAGGCGATAATCTGATTAAGGGTTATTAATTTTGACGCTGACTCTTTAAATGTGATGCGCGCCAAAAGCCCAGTTTGGCGCGCAACCACAAAGGAGGAGGAGATGACCATGCTTCTGCTCGGCCATTTCAGCTGGATAATACCCCAATAAAATTAAGCCTGCTTCAATTACAGAATAAATTCTGTTGAAGCACTCTAACTCTCAAAGCGGTACCCCACCCCGCGCACGGTGGTGATGCGTTTGGGAAGCGATGGGGTTCCCTCGATTTTTTCTCGTAGCCAGCGGATATGCACATCCACCGTGTGATTATCGCCCACATAGTCGTAACCCCAGACGCGGTTAAGAAGCAGGTCGCGCGAAAGAACGGCCCCGCGATTACGCATCAGTTCGGCGAGCAAATCAAACTCGCGTTGGGTGAGGCGTAATTCTGCGCCATTCAGCCGGGCCAGCAAATCCAGTTGCAAATCGTCTGATTCCAACTGAGTGGTAGTCGCCGGGTTTTGATTGCGGTTCCGCCGTAGCTGGGCGCGCACCCGCGCCAGCAGTTCCCCCAAACCGAACGGCTTGACCAGATAATCGTCAGCGCCAGCGTCCAGTCCGGCAATCCGATCCATTTCGGTGCCCCGCGCGGTGAGCATAATAATTGGAACAGTTGAGGTGCGCCGAAGCATGCGGCAGATTGATAGACCGTCTAATTCGGGCAACATCAGATCGAGGATGATCAGATCGGGTTGTTGCTCGCGCGCCCACTCCAGCCCCGTGCGGCCATCGGCGGCCTCCAGGGTGGTGTAGCCCTCTGACTGCAAATGCCCGACCAGCGTCTGGCGCAGATTGCGTTCATCCTCGACGACGAGAATAGTAGCCATGGAATTGGAAGCTTATAGTGGCGCTTCGGGACCGGCATTTAGCTCTTTAAGCTCGCCGCTGGCCATGAAGATGACCCGCTCACACACATTGACCGCCCGGTCGCCAATGCGTTCCAAGTTGTGCGCGGCGAAGAGCAAGTAAAGCGCGCGGGTGGTGGTGCGCTGATCTTCGACAATATACGAGAGTAATTCGCGAAAAATTTGGTTGTAGTAGTTATCCACCACATCATCCTGCTCGGCGACTGCGGCGGCAAATTTAACGTCGCGGGCCAAATAAGCATCCAGGGCATGGCGCACCATCTGGCGGCAGGCCGTCGCCATATGGGGCAAGTCAAGCAGGGGTTTGAGCAACGGCTCATCGCCCCACCGTAGGACGGTTTTGGCAATCCCGGCGGCATAATCCCCCATGCGTTCCAACTCACTGACGATAACAATCGTCGCCACCACGGCGCGTAAATCGCTGGCCGCGGGTTGTTGGGTAGCCAGCAATCTCAGGCACGCCTCCTCAATTTTGAATCGCAAGGCATTAATTTGAGCATCGTTCGCGACGACCTGGCGCGCCAGGTCGCTATTGCAGTTGGCAAGACACTCTAAGGCTTGCCTAATGGCCGTATCGAGCAAGCCGCCCATTCGCAACAGGTCATCGCGCATTAGGTGGAGCTCTCGATCTAAAGTGGCACGGGTAAGATTGGTCACAATGGAAATCCTTTACTTAATAATCAAAAAATCTCAGGTTGCTTATTTCGTGCGCGTCTGAATAATCGATCCGGCAACTAAAATCGCGGCAACAAAGGCGCGAAGTCCGCCCCCGCCGGCTAAAGCCAATCGCCCGCGAAGCGGGGCGACTTCGTGCTTTTTGTAGGCGCTCGCGCAGCATTCAACCGCCCGCGAATTTTCAGACTCAACGGCGTAAGGCGGTTAGGAGGCGAGGGTTTCAGCGCCAGTCTGTTCCTCGCGCAGTTGGGCTGTTTAACTTTCTAAATTGCGGCGGAGACGTTCGGCCAGCAGACGCATCATATCCAGCGCAAAATATGGGCTTTGAGACACCAGCCGCGTGAAACGCTGGGCGGTAATCACGGCGACCCGGCAGTCTGTCTTGGCGATGGCGGAGGCCGTTCGAGGCAACTGGTTGAGCAGAGCCATTTCTCCAAATACCCCCCCGGATAGGACGGTGTCGAGCCGGGTCTGTTGCCGGACGATGTCCACTTCGCCATCCAGAACAGCATACATCAGGTCGTTACTAGCCTGACCTTCAGCGAAGATGACTTCGCCTGCTGGAAAGGAACGGACCTCTGGTTCGTTATTGAAAATCTGAAAGGTGGGCATGGTAATTCTCAAAAGAAAGGGGCGGAACGAGTGTGGGTTGGAGTTGTTTCGGGGGGTAAGCACCAACTAGCCCGCGATAGGCAGACAGCCGACGCGCTGGGTGAATTTCGGAAATGACCGCGAAGTTTACTTGCTTACGAGGCGTGGATTTCGGAATCTTCGGTCTCGTGCTCCAATAAAATCTTGAGCGATTGTTCATTCACGGCCAGCCGGGGTTCGACCGCCAACTGGTTGATGCGCCAGCCCGTGTGGCCCCATTGATTGGCCAACTTAAGCAGTTTCTCATCCCGCTCGGCGCTGGTCGTGAAGGTTATCATTTCCAAATGATACTCGTAGCGCTTCATACCCGGCCCTCCAATTTAATACCTTGGCCGTTGGCGCCGGTAGGTATGCTCGATAAAAAATTCTCGGCCAGTGCATGAGCGTGAAGCGGGTGGCTGACACGCGCAAGTCTGCAAAGTTTCGGCGGGCATATTTTATGGCGTAACATGAGCAACTTCCGTCAGCCAGGCTTTTAGACGAATATTAATTTGGTCCCGAACTTGGCGGAAGGCGAGGAGTTGTTCTTCATTTGTGCCTTCCACGCTGGCCGGGTCATCAAACGGCCAATGAAGGCGCTGGCTAACTCCCAAAAAGGTCGTGGGGCATTTTTCTTCGGCATTGCCGCAAACCGTAATGACGTACCCGAAATTGACCTGACCCAGATATTCACTGACACTTTTGGAGCGTTGCTGACTGGCGTCAATCCCCAGTTCTTCCAGCACCTTCAGGGTTAAGGGGTGGACCCCTTGGGGATCCAGACCCGCGCTGAAGACCTCGAACTGGTCGTTTGCTTGCTGGCGTAAGAGCGCCTCCGCCATTTGGCTGCGCGCCGAATTGCCAGTGCATAGAAATAGAACTTTGGCTTTGAGCATTTGAGTCACCTGGTTATCCAAAGCGCCCGGTCACATAATCTTCGGTGCGTTTATCGGCGGGGCGGGTGAACATGGTTTGGGTTTCGCCCATTTCAATCACCGTGCCCGACTGGCGGTCGTCCGTCAACATCATCATCGCCGTCAGGTTCGAGACCCGCGCGGCTTGTTGCATGTTGTGGGTGACGATGACGATGGTGTAAGTTTCAGCAAGTTCGTGCATTAACTCTTCAATTTTAAGGGTGGCAATCGGGTCGAGGGCGGAACACGGCTCGTCCATCAGAATCACTTCCGGTTCCACGGCCAGCGCGCGGGCGATGCACAAGCGCTGTTGCTGGCCACCGGAGAGGGCATAGGCGCTTTGGCGCAATTTGTCTTTCACCTCGTCCCACAGCGCCGCGCGGCGCAATGAATTTTCCACCAATTCGTCCATCTGGCCTTTGAACCCGTTGATGCGCGCGCCCCAGGCGATGTTCTCATAAATGCTTTTGGGGAAAGGGTTGGGCTTCTGAAAGACCATCCCAATCCGGCGGCGCACTTCCACCGGGTCCACCTCGGGCGCATATAGATTGCGGCCATGCATCAACACTTCGCCCGCCACCCGCGAACTGGGCACAAAGTCGTTCATCCGATTGAAGGCCCGCAGGAGCGTGCTTTTGCCGCAACCGGAAGGGCCAATGATAGCGGTAATTTTCCGGCGTTCAATTTGCAGACTGACGTTGCTGACCGCTTTGAAAGCGCCATAGAAAATATCCAGCGCGCGGGTTTCAATGGCGTACTGGTCTGAGTCGGACGACAACGATTGGGGAGTGGTCATGGATAATCAGTTTCTAGTGAAATGAGCGACTTGGGAAAGCGTTAATACCCGCGCCGACTAAAGCGATTGCGCAAGAGAATGGCGGTGGCGTTCATGGATAAGAGCAATATCAACAAGACCAAAATGGCCGCGGCGGCGATGTTGCGGAATTCGCTTTGGGGGCGGGAGGTCCAGTTGTAAATCTGGATGGGCAGGGCGGTGAACTTGGAAAATGGCCCATCCGGGTCTACGGCGATGAAGGTGGAGGCACCGACCACAATGAGCGGGGCGGTTTCGCCAATGGCGCGCGAGACGGCCAGGATGCTACCGGTCAGGATGCCGGGAAGCGCATTGGGCAAAACGTGATGCCAAATGGTTTGCCATTTCGTCGCCCCTAAGCCATAGGCCGCCTGCCGGAGCGAGTCGGGCACAGCCTTGATGGCTTCCTGCGAATTGATGATTAAGATGGGCAGAATTAACAGCGCCATGGTCAGGCCCGCCGAAAGAATGGTGCGCCCGTTGGAGTCGGTGATGCCGAACATTGCGCCGCTGGTAAACGCCCCCAGCACCCGCACAAAAATCGCCAGCCCTAACATGCCATAGACGATGGACGGCACCCCCGCCAGATTGTTGATATTGGTCTGGATGAGGCGATTGAGCCAATTATGGGAAGCGTACTCCTGTAAATAGATGGCCGCGCCCACCCCAACGGGCAACGCGAACCCGATGGTAATCATAATCAACCACAGCGAACCCAGCACCGCCGTGCGCACCCCGGCATATTCCGCATTGCTGGCCATGGGGCGGGTGAGAAAAGATTGGTCTAACCACGAGCGAAAGACCAATTCGGCCCCGGGCGTTTGGGCTTTAACCTCGGCCTCAATCTCCGCCCGCCGGGTGAGTGAGTCGGTCAGCGTCCAAGTGTCTATAATGCGCGCTTTGAGAATCCGCTCCAACACGAGCGCATAGAGTTCATCGCGCGAGCGCTGGGCCATAGGCTTTTCATCATCCAGCTTTTTGAACGCGCCTTTCGAGAGTTTGGCCTGGAGAATTGCCAGCAAGTCGGTTTGATTCAATTCATTGAGCGGGCGCTCAGAGAGGGTGGCCGGGGCCACGCGATAATCGAAGGCGACCAACCCAAAGGCGCGATCCACGACGTTATAGAGCAGGGCGGAGAGGGTGAGGATGCCGAGGGAGGTGGCCAGCAAGAAGAAAATTTGCCAGGCGGTTGCCACCCGATGGCGCGTTTGCAGGGCGGTGTGTAATTGCGCGCCCTCTGGGTAGGCGGTGGGATTGGCGCTCATTCGTACTTCTCCTGAAAGCGGGCCACGATGCGCTGGCTAACCAGGTTAAGACCGAGTGTCACTAGAAAGAGCATTAGCCCAATCGCGAACAGACTATCGTAGTCAATTGAATCGTAGCTCAGGTCGCCGCCACTGATGCGGGCGATGTGGCCGGTCATGGTTTCGGCGGCCTGAAACGGGTTGAAAGTAAAGGCCGGGCCTGACCCGGCGGCGATGGCGACAATCATGGTTTCACCCACCGCCCGCGAAATGCCGATGATGAGCGCGGCGGCGATGCCGGAGATGGCGGCGGGCGTCACGATTTGCAACGCGGTTTCCAGTTTGGTGGCCCCCATGCCATAGGCCGCTTCCCGCAAGGAACGCGGCACCGCGCTCAGGGCATCTTCACTCATCGAGCAGACCAGTGGCAAAATCATAATCCCCATCACAATACCCGCCGAAGCTGTATTGTAAATTTGCACGGTGGCCTCCCCAAAAATCAGGCGCAAGAGTGGGGTCATAAACGTGAGTGCAAAATAGCCGTAGACCACCGTGGGCACGCCGGCCAGCACTTCGAGCGTGGGTTTGAGAATACCGCGCGCGCGGGGCGAGGCGTATTCGCTCAGGTAAATGGCGGCACTCAGGCCTAACGGCCCCGCCACCAGCATAGCCATTAGGCTCGTCATTAGGGTGGCATTGACCAACGGCCAGATGCCGAATTGGTTGATGGCCGGTTGCCATTTAAGCCCGCCAAAGAATTCCAGGATGTTGACCTCGGGGCGGCGGAAAAATAACCATGCTTCCTGCCCCAACACAATAACAATTCCGAGGGTGGTGAAGATGGACAGCGCGCCACAGGCGAAGAGAAAGGCCTGAATCAGCGCCTCCCCCACGTGCGGGCGTTTGGTCAGGTTGAAGGCACGAAACCCGGCCAGCGGCACTGGTCGGGCTTGCGGTTTAGTAGAAGTTTCCATGGGCGGACTTTGGTAGAAAGAGGTCATATGGTCGTTCATCCTGTTGAATAAACGACAAAGGCTGGCTTCCCAAGCCTATCAAATGGGAAGCCAGCCTATCTTGGGGTTAGTTTTAGTTACCGGCGAGTGCGGTAGCCCAGGCACCGAGCGCCGCACTTAGGTCTTTAGCGGGCGCGGGGAAGTAGCCGACCTCCACGATTTCGTTATTGACGTTTTGGAGATAGAAACCGATGAAAGCGGCGACTTGGGGCTTGTCGGCCATGATCTTGGCGTCAGAGTAGATGAAGAGCGGGCGGGCGAGCGGGTAGGTGGCCGCGTCCACAGAGTCTTGGTTGGGTTCGACAGCGGCGGCGGGGTCCTCACCTTTGGTGATGGGGACGGCGCGCAGGTTGCCGGCTTCGCCCGCGTAGTAGGCGTATCCGAAGTAGCCGACGGCATACGGACTGCCTTCGACCCCTTGCGCAAGGACATTGTCATCTTCGCTGAATTGGGCTTCGGCGGAGTTGAGAATGGCTTTCTCCCCGGCATCAATGTTGGCTTTGCCGTCCACTTGGTTGGCGGGGGCCATGACGGCCTCGACAAAGTAATCGAAGGTGCCAGAGTCGGTGCCGGGGCTGAAGCGTTGGATGGGTTCGGCAGGCCAGCCGGCGCGGACATCAGCCCAGGTCTGGGCAGTGGAGAAGACCAGCGCGAGTTCTTTGAAGGTCAGCGCATCCACGAAGTCGTTGTCTTTGCTGACGACCACCGCCAGGGCATCGGTGCCCACACGGAACTCCAGCGGGGTGCGGCCAATTGCGGTGCAAGCGTCACGCTCTTCGGGTTTGATGGCGCGGGAGGCGTTGGAGATGTCGGTCTCACCGGTCTTGCAGAAGCGCTCGAAACCCGCGCCGGTGCCGATGCTATCCACGGTCAAGTTGCCGGCGTAGCCTTCTTGTCCGAACAACTCGGCCATGCGCTCCGAGAGCGGGAACACCGTTGAACTACCCGCACTCACAATGTCGCCGGTCACAGCCGCCGGGTCAATCGCAAAACTGGAGGTCGCCAGCCACAGACCTTTGGCGGAATTCAGGGCCTTGGTGGGGGCGGGGAAGTAACCGACCTCCACGATTTCGTTATTGACGTTTTGGAGATAGAAGCCAATGAAAGCGGCGACTTGGGGCTTGTCGGCCATGATCTTGGCGTCAGAGTAGATGAAGAGCGGGCGGGCGAGCGGGTAGGTGGCCGCGTCCACAGAGTCTTGGTTGGGTTCGACAGCGGCGGCGGGGTCCTCACCTTTGGTGATGGGGACGGCGCGCAGGTTGCCGGCTTCGCCCGCGTAGTAGGCGTATCCGAAGTAGCCGACGGCATACGGACTGCCTTCGACCCCTTGCGCAAGGACATTGTCATCTTCGCTGAATTGGGCTTCGGCGGAGTTGAGAATGGCTTTCTCCCCGGCATCAATGTTGGCTTTGCCGTCCACTTGGTTGGCGGGGGCCATGACGGCCTCGACAAAGTAATCGAAGGTGCCAGAGTCGGTGCCGGGGCTGAAGCGTTGGATGGGTTCGGCAGGCCAGCCGGCGCGGACATCAGCCCAGGTCTGGGCAGTGGAGAAGACCAGCGCGAGTTCTTTGAAGGTCAGCGCATCCACGAAGTCGTTGTCTTTGCTGACGACCACCGCCAGGGCATCGGTGCCCACACGGAACTCCAGCGGGGTGCGGCCAATTGCGGTGCAAGCGTCACGCTCTTCGGGTTTGATGGCGCGGGAGGCGTTGGAGATGTCGGTCTCACCGGTCTTGCAGAAGCGCTCGAAACCCGCGCCGGTGCCGATGCTATCCACGGTCAAGTTGCCGGCGTAGCCTTCTTGTCCGAACAACTCGGCCATGCGCTCCGAGAGCGGGAACACCGTTGAACTACCCGCACTCACAATGTCGCCAGTGGCATCGGCGGGGCTAATGGCGGGCAATTGAATGGGATTAGATTCATCAACCAGCGTTTCGGCGGTTGGCGAAATCTCAGCCGTTGTTGGTTGAGCCGCTTGAATTGGTGCAGTGGTCGCGGCTACACCAGTGGGGGCGGCGGTGCTCACCGCCGGGGTCGGGGACGCGCACGCGCCTAAAAACAGGGCGAGCGCAACCATCACCGACAAAACACTAAATAATTTGGAACGTAACATGCTTTCTTCTCCTTGAGTAAACTATAGAATTTGGTGGCAGTTAAGGTGAATACTATCGCCCTCAGTTCAGTGGCGCTTCAATGAAACATTAAATTTCTTTAAAGTACGAATTTTTGGGTTGAGAGGCCATGAAGGAAGCAAACCCCATCAAGACTTGCTGGGTGCCGAGTTCCAACTTCTGAACAGATGCTTTCTCCAGGAAAGCCACCTGTGATAGATGTTTGAGCAATCGGCGCTTGGCAGTTTGGTTTTTGGGTGTGGGCGATAGTTTCTTCATGACCAGCACTATACCGGGCAGAAGTTAAACCAGCATCAAATGCCCCCCAAGGTTTCTTGATTAGGACTTACGCAAAAGCCATTTGAATGGTTGGCGCTCTGAGTTGCTGTCGCA
>CAYUFY010000206.1:0-9074 GCA_964443795.1 uncultured Anaerolineales bacterium
AATGGCTCACCACGCATGCCCTTACGCCCTTCATCGAAGAGACCCGCGCCGAGCGTTTGGCCGAAGTGGGGCGGGTGGCCGCGCACATTGAACTCTCGCTGACCGAATTACTCCAAAAGACCGATGATGAGATTGGCCGTGCCAGCATGGAAGTGGAACAGGGTGTGCAAGGCGCGGAAGGCCGTTTGGCGCAAGCCGAAACCCGTCATGCCGAATTGCTCACCCGCCGCGACCGCCGTCGCCAAGCCTTAGAACGCCAACGCGCGCTGACGTTGCAAAACGTGGAGCGCCTCACCAGCGTCCTGATTTTGCCGCACCCCGAACGCGAAGCGCCCGAAGTGCGCCATCTGCGCCCCAACCCCGAAACCGAAGCCATTGCCATGCGCGTGGCGATGGAATATGAACAGGCGCAAGGGCGGCAGGTGTTTGATGTGCATGAGAAGAACCTGGGCTACGACCTGACCAGCCTTGACCTGAATTCGGGCGAGTTGCGCCTCATTGAAGTGAAGGGCCTGCAAGCCCCACGCGGCACGATTTTGCTTTCGCCCAATGAGCGCCGAGTGGCCGAAGACCGCCGCGATTGTTTCTGGCTGTATATGGTCACCAACTGCGCCGCCACGCCCCAACTCGATACCATCCGCGACCCCGCCGCTCACCCGTGGCGCGAGACCGTGAAAGTACAACACTATTATTTGGAAGTGGATGCGTTGCAAAAGCCGACGCAGGTGCGGGAAGAGCCGGGGCAGTATACTGTGAGCCGTAAAGCGTAAATTTTTAAAGGATTAACTATGCTAAAAAACGAATTGCGTGAATTGCTCCCGGCCGGCGAAAACTCCGGCGTGGAATTTAAACGCGACGACGTTCACCCCGATAGTCTGGCGAAAGAAATTGCGGCGTTGCTCAATTTGGAGGGGGGCCGCATTCTGCTCGGCGTGGACGATAACGGCGCGGTTTCCGGCCTGACCCGCACCCCAGCGGAAGCCGAAGCTTGGGTGATGAACCTTTGCCGCGAAAACTTGCAACCGCCCATCATCCCCTTTTGGGAAACATTGGCATGGGAAGCGGGGCGTGTGCTCGGGGTGATTTCCCTTCCCGCCGACAGCCCCGATAAACCCTATAAAGCCCGACGCGGCGCGGCGTGGGTCACCTTCGTGCGTGTGGGCACCACCTCGCGCGAGGCTTCCCGCGAAGAAGAAGCGCGCTTGTATCAGGCCTCCGGGTGGGTGCGGTACGACCTGAAGCCCGCGCCGGGCGCGACACTCGCCGATTTGGATTTGCGCCGCTTGCACTATTATTTCCAAGAGGTGCGCCAGCAAACCTGCCCGCCAACGCAAGACACGCCCGCTTGGGA
This sequence comes from uncultured Anaerolineales bacterium, assembly GCA_964443795.1. Lineage (GTDB taxonomy): Bacteria > Chloroflexota > Anaerolineae > Anaerolineales > UBA6663 > DATDRS01. The sequence goes on from CAYUFY010000206.1 coordinate 1,352, forward strand.
ACAGTTGCTCCTCAACACTGACCTGATGGTGCGCGACCGGGAGCGCGCCTTGCCTACCCTGGGCGCGCTGGTGTTGTTTGGCGATTCGTCGCGGCGCTTGGTGCCCCAATCCGCTGTCACCGCGACCGCTTATCCGGGCGTGGAAAAAGACTATGCCACCCTCGACCGCGCCGCCTTACGCGCCCCGCTGATTTCATTAATGACCGCTCAGGGCGAAGTCGCGGAGGCCGGCTTGATTGAAAAAACGCTCGATTTTGTGCGGCGGAATATGCATGTGGTCGGTTGGGTGGATGAACGCGGCCAACGCCACGAACGCCCCGATTACGCGTGGGAAGCCGTGCGCGAAGCGGTGATTAACGCGCTGGCCCACCGCGACTATTCCCTGGCAAATATGGACGTTGAACTCTCGCTGTATGCTGACCGCCTGGAAATTATCTCGCCCGGCCGTTTACCCAACAGCGTCACCGTCGAAAAGATGAAGGCCGGTTATCGCGCCGCCCGCAACGAAATGCTCAAAGAAGTCTTGCGCGATTTTCGCTACATCGAAGCCTCCGGCCTGGGCGTGCCGCGCAAAATCATTCGCGGGATGCGTGAACACAACGGCACCGAGCCGGACTTGATTGAAGAAGAATCGCGCTTCATCGTGCGCCTGTGGAAAGAGAAACACTAAATCTCCAACTACCAATCCCCAATCACCCCCTCCCTCATGCCCCTCCCTCAAGCCTGCCTCCGCCTCGCCGAAGTAGATTTCCCCATCGCCGCCGTCTCGCGCCACTCGGCGCGGGAGAAGTCTATTCGGCATGGGCATCCGAGCACCTTGCATTTGTGGTGGGCGCGCCGCCCGCTGGCCGCTTGCCGCGCCATGCTCCTTGCGTTGCTCTTGCCCGACCCTGCCGACCCGCTCTGCCCGCCGGAGTTTCAGACGGCTCTGCGAACATTGCTCCCGCCTGTGCAGGGCGCGCCCGGCCCCGCGCCGCTCGACCTGCGCCACGCTTTGCTCAAGTTTGTGGGCGATATTGCCAACTGGGATTTGGCGGGCAATAAACAATATCTCGATGTGGCACGGGGATTGATTAAGGCCGCGCACCCCGATGACACGCCGCTCGTCGTAGACCCCTTCGCGGGCGGCGGTTCAATCCCGTTGGAGGCTTTGCGCTTGGGTTGTGATGCCTTTGCCAGCGACCTTAACCCGGTGGCCGGGCTGATTCAAAAGGTGATGTTGGAAGACATCCCGCGCTATGGCAACGCCGAATTTAAAGTGCAAAACGCCGCTGGCGAAGATGTGACCGTGCAGGGTTTGGCCGAAGCCTTGCGCGTGGTGGGCGGGCGCATCAAGGCCGAAGCCGAAAAAGAACTAGCCCAGTTTTACCCCGCCGACCCAGACGGCGCGACCCCCATCGCCTACCTGTGGGCGCGCACCGTGCGCTGTGAAGCCCCCGATTGCGGTGCAGAGATTCCGCTGATGCGCTCGTTTTGGTTGAGCAAAAAAGCCAACCGTAGACGGGCGCTTCGTTTCTCCCCCTCTCCCAGCGGGAGAGGGGGCCGGGGGGTGAGGGCGATCACCTTTGAAATTTTTGAACCCAAGACTGAGAAAGACGTGCCAACCACCGGCACCGTGGCCCGCGCCAAAGCCACCTGCCTGCACTGCCGCACCGTGCTACCCCCCGACCGCGTGCGCGCCCAATTGCGCGAACAGCGCGGTGGCGCGGATGCGATTTTCGATGAACACGGTCAACGCATTGGTGGGGCTATGCTTTTGGCAGTAGTCACTTCAAAACAAAATGAAACTGGCAAGCGTTACCGATTGCCTAAAGACCAAGATTATTTTGCTATATGGACGGCGAAGAAACAATTAGAATCTATAGAAAGCGAATTTTTGGCGAGTGGCATAAGCATGATCCCAGATGAAGACATAGCGTTAACTGAAATACGCCGTGTCTCTATTCCCCTTTACGGGTGTCAAAAGTGGAGTGATGTTTTTACTGCACGGCAAAAATTTGTAATAACCCGCATAGCAAAATACATTCGTGAAGCCACGCCTAACGCGGAAAATTCTGCACAAACTATCGCCCTAAGGCGCTTGCTTGCTTTATCTTTATCAAAGCAAGCTGAACGGTCATCCGCTTTTGTTTCATGGATAACTCAAACTGATGCTCCGCGTGGAACTTTTGCTAGGCAAGCCCTTGGCTTTGTATGGGATTTCGCAGAGGTAGTCCCGATAGTTGAAAACCAAGAGTACCCCGAACTATTAAACGCTATGGCGTTAGTAGCAGAGTCTCTTGTCAACATTACCAATCCCGGACAGGTTCAATCTGCTGATGCGAGCTTTCCGCCTTTACCAGAGCAATCAACGCAGATTTTATTCACTGACCCGCCTTATTACGATTCTGTACCTTATGCACATTTATCGGATTTTTTCTATGTTTGGCTTAAACGAATAGTTGATGACCGAGCGAGTTTTACTGAAGAGCTGACACCAAAAACGGAAGAATGCGTTGTTGACCGGCCTCACAGTAGTAACCCATCAAGTAAAGATGTGCTGTTTTATGAAGCCAAAATGGCTAGTGCTATGTTGGCCGGTAGAAAGTTGTTGGCCGATAATGGTTTAGGGTGTGTTGTTTTTGCTCATAAAACCACCGAGGGGTGGGAGTCGCTACTTAGCGGTATGCTAAAAGGTGGTCTTGTAATTACCGCATCTTGGCCTGTTCAAACAGAACGTAGCGCAAGATTAAATGCACAAGATCAAGCCGCCCTCGCCACCAGCGTCCACCTCGTCTGCCGCCCGCGCACCAGCGATGACATTGGCGATTGGGGCGATGTTCTGCGCGAATTGCCCAAGCGCGTCAACGCCTGGATAGACCGTCTGCAAGATGAAGGCGTGCGCGGCGCGGATTTGGTCTTTGCCTGCATCGGCCCCGCCCTCGAAATCTACAGCCGCTACGCCCAAGTGCTCGATGCCGAAGACCGCCCCATCCCGCTCGGCGGCGACCCCGAAGCCAAAGAACCTCACCAGCGCGGCTACCTTGCCTATGTCTGGGAGACCGTCGCCCGCGCCGCCCTCGAGCGCGTCCTCGGCCCCGCCGGCACCTCCGCCGGAGCCTCCGCCCTCGAAGAAGATGCCCGCCTCACCGCCCTGTTTCTGTGGACTCTCCAAAGCACCGACTCCACTGACTCCCCTCTCCCAATGGGAGATGGGCCGGGTGTGAGGGAGAGCGCCGACGAAGACGACGACGATGACCAACCCAGCGGCAAAACCAGCAAAGGCCTCAGCCTGCCCTACGATGTGGCCCGCCGCTTCGCCCAACCGCTCGGCATTCACTTGGAAGATTGGGCTGGCCGCATCATCGCCACCGAAAAAGGCATCGTGCGCCTTCTGCCTGTGGAAGACCGCGCCGCCCAACTCTTCGGCGCAGAGGGCGCGGATGCGGTCGTCACTGCGCTAGAAGATACATCCACCCTCCGCCCCCAACTTACCCTCTTCCCCGAACCGCCCACCGTGCGCGGGGCGCGCAATAAGAAAACGCGCGTCACCACCACCGTCGCCGATGACGCTTTGCAAACCCGGCTCGAGGCCACCACCCTCGACCGTCTGCACGCCGCCATGCTTCTGCAACAGGGCGGGCGCGCCAATGCCCTGCGCGCTTTGCTCAAAGCCGAGGTGGAGCGCGGCCCCAACTTCCTGCGCCTCGCCAACGCCCTCTCCGCCCTCTACCCGCGTGAGAGCGAAGAGAAGCGCCTGTTGGATGCGTTGTTATTAGCAGTGCCACGATGAGCCATGCCATCAGAGCCACGCCCTCAAGCAGCTCGAGCGTAGTCGAGCGATATGCTTATTATCGGTTTGCGCTTGAAATGATAATACACCGCGTGCTTACTATCATTTGTGTAAACAAGGTTGAGTGCTAATGCGCTACTGGCAACTCTCCGGCGGCCCCAGCCATCACCCCTACACCGAAGTCATGCAGACCTACGGCGTGGCCCTGCTGAGCGGCGGCGATTCTGGCCCCTGGCGGCCCACCGCCTCCGAAGCGGAGTCGCCCCTCGGGCGGTTTGCCGCTGACGCGCAACCCGGCGATGCCGTTCTTCTCCACACTGGCCCCACCACCGCTGTCGCCATTGGCCTGCTCGCTGGGTCGTATGAATATCGGCCCCAATTTGATGACGTGAACGGCTGGGATTTGCAACACACCCGCCGCGCGCGCTGGAGCTTTCTGCCCGCGCCCTATGATTTTGGCGAGCGCGCGTTTAGCCCCTTGCCGTTTGCGCCGGTCACACTCCCCAGCGTCGCCCAGTACGTCACCGATTTTCTCAACTCGCCCCCCAGTCTTTGGCAAACCGCGCCCCTGCCCTCGCTCCCCATTGAGCCGGAAGAACTGGAACTCGATGCGCTCCCCGCGCCCCTGCAAGCGTTGGTCGCCCAGGTGCAAGACCTCGGCCCCCTTTATGCCAACGCTCAAGCCTTCGGCGAACCGCCCTCCGAAAACGAACTCGTCATGCACTACGTCGTGCCGCTCTTGCGCGCCCTCGGCTGGCCACCGGAACTCATCGCCCTGCAATGGCGCTACACCGATGTCTGCCTATTTCGGCGTTTGCCCCGCGCCCCGGAGAATTGCGCCCTCATCATCGAAGCCAAACGCCCCGGTGTGGGCGCCGAGAGCGCCATTGGCCAAGCCCTCGCCTATCAAGCCGAACTCGGCGCGCACTGTGATGTGCTCGTCACCGATGGCTTTCGCTACCGGCTGTATGCCGCCCACCGCCACTACGCGCCGGTGGCCTACGCCAACTTGGCCCGTTTAAAACAAAACGCGCTGGATTTATTCCAGCGCCTGAAGAGAGTTTGAGTTTTCTGGGAATGGCTTACACTTCGCCTGCTTCACGCAACACCGCGTCAATCAGCGCTTCGGCCAGCCGAAAACCGGCATCGTGCTGCAAAGCCTGCACCGCCTCGGCGACTGAAGCTAAAGCTCCGGTGTGTTTGGCGCGCAATAACACACCCAAGACTCCAAGGGGCGTCAGGCCCATGGCCTTAGCCGCTACGCGTCCGTCGTGTTCATCTATCAAAATCTCCGTCTCGCCCCGTTGGAGCGCCAAAGCAATCGCCTCGGCCTCGCCGTCATCCAACTCCCGTTGGAGCGCCCGTGCCACATTGGTGGCTTCCAGCTTCACGACCTGCACCCAACCCTCGAGCAGGGCGGCGCGCAAGCGGGCCGCGCCGGGAAAATCACTCTCCGGTTTCAATTCGGCGTGTACCGCCGGGGGAATCAGCACCACGCCAAACTGCGCGCGCGCTAATTCCAATCGGTCAATAATCGCCAAGTTCAACAGGGGTGAAGTGTTACTGACGATGGGCATACGTCACATCATCCTGCAAATCGCTTTCATCATAATGACGCGGAATTTGTCGCGCGCCGAGCAGTTGCCCAAACGCATATTTATCCAGCTCGGCCAATTGCCGCGCTTTCCCCAACGACAAAATGCCTTGCGCGTACAAGGCCAGCGCCAACTCCACCCTCAAGCGGTGGGGCTGTTCGGCGCTGGGCAAACGCATGGCTTGCGTCACGGCATCGGGGATTTCCAAACGAATAGTCATGGTTGGACTCCTTTGCTCCATTATAACTCTGTGAGGCTCATATGGCATTAGAAGTCTGGTACAAAACCGTCACCCCCCGTAAAGAAGTCCGCGAAGGCCGTTCGTTTAACCCGGATGAGTTTGCCATTGCCCTCGAACAAGTCGTGGCCGGCGCATCGGGCACCGCCCCCGACGATTACCGCAACCCGGAACAGTTCTTTGCCCGCACTTGCTTCACGCGCGCTTTGAAGGAACACAGCGGTCTCGTCTTGCGCCGCCTGGCCGGGCAAACGGCCAACACCGCGCCCGTCCTCACCCTCATCACTCAATTCGGCGGCGGTAAAACCCACACCCTCACCACGCTCTATCACCTCATCCAAAACGGCGCGTCAGCCGCCACCTACCCGGGCATCCCGGAACTGCTGAAAGAAATTGGCCTGCCCGCTGTGCCGGCCGCGCGCGTGGCCGTATTTGTCGGCAATGCCTGGGACCCGCAACCCGGCCGCGAAACCCCGTGGATAGACCTTGCCCGCCAGTTAGCGGGCGAGGCGGGGGTGGCCGCGCTGGGCCTCAGCGCGCAGACCACGCCCCCCGGCACCGACGCTTTAGCGCGCGTGTTTGCGGCGGCGGGCGGCTCGGTGCTGGTGCTCATGGATGAAGTCCTCAATTTCATCAACCGCCACCGCCCGCTGGCCGACTCCTTCCATGCCTTCATTCAAAATCTCACGGTCGCGGTCGCGGGCCAAACCCACAGCGCCGCCGTCATCAGCCTGCCGCGCAGTCAGACCGAAATGAGCGACTGGGATGTGCAGTGGCAGGAGAAAATTTCCAAAGTGGTGCGGCGCGTGGCCAAAGATTTACTCGTCAACGATGAAGCCGAAATCGGCGAAGTGGTGCGTCGCCGATTGTTTGATGACCTGGGCGATGCGCGCGTGCGGCAACGCGTCTCGAAAGCCTTTGCCGATTGGTGCTTCGAGCGCCGCGCGCAACTGCCGCCCGAGTGGACGGCGGTGGACACCGCCACCTCCGAAGCCCAAGCGCGCGCCTTTCTACAAAGCCGCTTCGAGGCCTGCTACCCCTTCCACCCGGCCACGCTCTCCGTCTTTCAGCGCAAATGGCAAACCCTGCCGCAATATCAACAAACGCGCGGCACGCTGGCCATGCTCGCGCAATGGATTTCGTGGGCGCACAAAGACGGCTACAACAAAGCCCGCCGCGAGCCACTCCTCACCCTCGGCTCGGCCCCGCTCGACGAAGCCAATTTTCGCAATGTGGTGTTAGGCCAACTGGGCGAGGGCAAACTGGCGGTGGCCCTCGATTTCGATTTGGCCGGCCCGCAATCGCATGCCCGCGCGCTGGACGTGGACACGCAAGACCAACTGCGCGACATTCATCGCCGCGTGGGTAGCGCCATCCTGTTCGAGTCCTCTGGCGGCCAGGCCGACAAAATTGCCTATCTCGCTGACCTACGCTTTGCCATTGGCGAGCCGGGGCTGGATACCACATCCATAGACACCGCCGCCGCCACCCTCGAAGCCCGCGCCTACTATGTGCGCCGCTCGGGGCCGGATGGCTTTCGCATCTTCCACAAGCCCACCCTCAAAAAAGTGGTCAGTGACCGGCGGGCCGGCTTGGATGAAGACCGCGAAATTTTCCCTGTCCTGCAAAAACTGGTCAAAGATGAATTTGAGCGCGGGCATACCCTGCCGATTATCCCGTTCAAAGGGGATGGCGCGGCCCTGGGCGATTCTCCGAAACTCACGCTGGTCGTGGTGGACCCGACTCTGGAGTGGGGTGCCCCCTTGCGCGCACGCGTCGCCGAATGGACGAAGCAACGCGGCCTTTCCGACCGGCTGTATCCCGGCGCGCTCATCTGGTGCGCCAAAAAGCCTGGCCGTGAATTGCGGGATAAAGTTGAAACCTGGCTGGCCTGGCAACGCGTCAAGCGCGATGTCGAGTCCGGCCAACTGGGCTTGGATTTTGACCCCGCTGAAATTAGCGACATTGCGACCGAGGTGCGCGAGGCGGGCATCGAAGCCAAAAATGAAGTCTGGGCCAGCTATCGTTACCTGGCGCTCTATGACCGTCAGGAAATTGATGGTGTGCGCGAAATAGATTTGGGCGCGGGGCACTCCGGCTCCGGTGAGACGTTGTGCG
>CAYUFY010000207.1:0-9063 GCA_964443795.1 uncultured Anaerolineales bacterium
CGTAGCGTCCCGCCGCTGGAAGCGGCGGGTTTTCACAGCGCAAAATCTATAAAGGTGTCGAGGTTTTCATTCGGCAGGCGCTCGGCCAAATCTACCTCGCCGCCCTCGAGCATTTGCTGGCGGGTGGTGGCTTCGGGCACGAGCGAGGCGACCACTTTTTCATATTGCCCATCTTGCCAGCCGCCCCAGTATTCGGGGTTTTGGGTGAAAACGGCTTCAACATCGGGCGTGTACGATTCGACCATGTAGGGGCCGGTGCCATAGCTCTTGCCATCGGCCCAGAAGTTCTCATCGGCGGCGAAGCCTTCGAGCGCCTTCGGGCTGACGATGTAGGCGGCGTACATGGATGAGGCAATCAGGTCAATGGGTTGCGGGGTGCTGAGGTTGAACTTAACCGTCAGGTCATCCACGACCTCCACGTTGTCCACGGCCCACCAGATGAAGCCCGCGCCGCCGTGGTCTTTGACGGCATCAATCGAGGCTTTCACGGCTTCGGCGTTCATCAGCTCGCCGTCGTGGAACTTGACACCGGAGCGCAAGTTGAAGGTGTACGACAAACGGTCGTCGCTCACCGACCAGCTTTCGGCCAGCACGGGCGTGTAGGTTTCCGCCGAGCCGGGTTTGTTGATTTTCAACAGCGTCTCATACACATTGGGCAAGTACGCCGCCTCGGTGGAGAACGACGCAATGGGGTCCCAAGTATCAATGGTGGATGAGTACGCAATCTTCAACACGCGGGGCGCGGGCACGTCCGTGGGCGGCACAGCGGTGGGGGCCACCGTCGGCTTGGGTGCAGTAGTCGCGGCGGGCGCGGTCGTGGCTTGGGGCGCGGCCGTCGTTGCCGCTCCGCCGCACGCGCTCAACATCAGTGCCGCCAGCATTATCAAACTAAACAGGGTGGTTTTCAGTTTCATAGATTCTCCTCCAGAGTAATCGGTTGATCGATTGTAACCCCAAGCGTTCGCAAAATGTTGGCAGAAGATTGACACACCCGCCCTCAGGGTGACTTGCGCCCCACCACAAACCAAGTCTGCATCTCGCCCTTGCCTTTGATGGCTTGCACGCCGCGACTCACACACTCGAACTTGCCGTGAATCAGCGCGTGGGTGGCCGCGCTCACATGCACCTGCCCAACTTGGCCCTGCGATTCCATCCGGCTGGCGGTGTTGACGGTGTCGCCCCACAAGTCGTATTGAAACTTGCGCTCGCCAATGACACCAGCGACGAGCGGGCCAGTGTGGATGCCGAAGCGGAACGCCATCCGCTGGCCATTGCGGGGCGCGAGGCGGGCAAGGCCATCAATCATATCCAGAGCGAGGGCCACGCAGGCGTGGGCGTGGTCGGGCCGCTGGGTCGGGGCGCCCGCCGCCACCATGTAACTATCGCCAATCGTCCGAATCTTCTCCAGTCCGTGTTTCTCCACCAAGCGGTCAAACATCGAAAAGACTTCGTTCAGCCAATCCACCGCCGCCGCCGGGGCCATCGTGGCAAAGAGCGGCGTTGACCCGGCCATGTCCACGAACAACACGCTGGCCGAATCAACGTGGTCGGCAATGGTCGCTTCGCCCGCCTTAAGCCGGGCGGCAATCTCGGGCGGCAACATATTGAGGAGCAAGGCATCGGCCCGTTGGCGTTGCGCGTTAGCTCTCGCTACAAAGTAGGAGGCAAACAGGAAGACCACCAATGTCGCAACGCTCAAATTCATCAGAAAGAAAATCAGGCGCGTTGAGTTCGCTACGGCATAGCCATGACTGGCAAAGACCCCATCAAAGGCCACCGTGATGACGACATTGAGCAGATACAGCCCGAACCACACCCACGATTGGCGCAGAGGAAAGAAAATCAGCGCGACGATTGGCCCGCAAAACGCCCAGACCATGACCAGGCCCGAATCGAACACGCCGCCGATGCTCCACTGAATGAGAGCGGTGATATAGATGATGCAAATGATTTGGGTGTATACCGCGTAGTGGTGATTTTTGGTGATGTGCGAGACCGCGAGCGCCATGCCCACCACCGCCGTAAACACCAGCGGCAGGGCCGTGGTAAACCCCCAGCCAAACACCAACGCATACATCAGCGTCCAGAAGATGCCAGCGACACAGCACGAAGCGGCCACGATAAAAATGGTCGTCTTCTCCAGCCGCACTTCGTCAGTGTCGGAGGGGCGATAAGCGAATGAGTTTGCTTTCAACACGGGTGTGGTTCCTTTATTGTTTGTCTTTGACCATTCGGCCTCACCCCCAACCCCTCTCCTGAACGCAAAATGCGCATTCAGAAGAGGGGAGAAAATCAGGGGGCGGGGGGTGAGGCCAACCGCCGAACATTATAGTATCGCGCCGCCTCAAGGCAGGCCGCGTTATAATCTCCGCGTGGTCCCCGCCCCTTTCCTCCGCACCAAATTCCTCATCCCGCGCCGCAAAAGCGAACACCTCTCCCGCCCGCACCTGCTCGGCTGGCTGGAGCGCCACGCCGACCGGCGCTTGATTTTAATTTCCGCCCCGCCCGGCTACGGCAAAACCACCCTCCTCACCGACTTCGCCGCGACCACGCCGCGACCCCTCGCGTGGTATCAGTTGGACGCGGGCGATGGCGACCCCGCCACGTTTCTCGCCTGCCTCGTGGAATGTCTCCGCGACCTCGGCGGGGACTTTGCCCCAGCGGTCAGCGCCGCCCGCGCGTTACTGCTCGACGACCAACCGCTCGACCCCACCCGCGCCCTCACCGTCCTCATCAACGACCTCGCCGACCTCGCCCCCAGCGATTGGCAACTCGTCCTCGAAGACTATCACATCATCGCCAACCCCGCCGTGCATACCCTGGTGGACTACCTGCTGGAGAACGGCCCACCCGGTCTGCATCTCATCCTCTCCACGCGCGGCGACCCGCCCCTCGCCCTGCCTCGCCTCCGCGCGCGTGGCCTGCTCGCCGAACTCCGCGCCGCCGACCTGCGCTTCAGCGATGCCGAGGTCACCCACTGGCTCGCCGCCCTCGCCCCCACCCTGCCCGCCCACAGCGCCCGCGCCCTCAGCGAAAAAACCGAAGGCTGGGCCGCCGGTTTGCAACTGGCCCTCACCTCGCTCGCCGACAAAGACACGGCCCACGCCGAACAATTCATCGCCACCCTCAGCGGCGCGCACCGCTTCATCTTTGAATACCTCGCCGAAGAAGTCTTCCGTCTGCAACCCGCCGCCGTGCAGGATTTTCTGTTACGCACCGCGGTCCTGGGGCAGATGAACGCCGCCGCCTGCAACGCCCTGCTCCAGCGCACCGACGCGCAAGCCGCCCTCGAAGCCATCGAACACCAAAACTTATTCGTGGTCAGCCTCGACGACCAACGCGAATGGTTCCGCTATCACTACCTCTTCCGCGAGTTTCTGCTCGGCAAACTGCGCCGCGACCAACCCGCCGAAGCGCGCGCCCTCGAACGCCGCGCCGCCGACCACTACGCCGCGCACGGCGAATGGGAAGCCGCCTTCAATCACTCCGCCCAAGCCGACGACCTGCCCGCCGCCGCGCACGCCCTCGCCGCCTTCGCCCCCGACTACATCGAACGCGGGCGCGTGGAAGTCCTCAGCCGCTACTTCAATCGCCTCCCCGCCGCGCACCTCCAACCCGATTTACTTTTGCAACACGGCAACGTCCTGCGCCAACTCGGCCAGCCCGGCGCGGCCAGTGCTCGTTACGAAGAAGCCCGCCACGCCAGCGATTTGCTCCACGACCGCCGCGGCGTGAGCCACGCCCTCATCGAACTCGCCGAACTCGCCCGCTCCCAGGGCGATTATCGCCGCGCCCAAACCCTCGCGACCGAAGCGGTCACGGCCGCCCACAGCGATAACGTGGCCCGCGCGCGCGCGTTGATGGCGCTGGCGAAATGTGAAGGTTTTTTAGTGGGCATGGACCGAGGCCGCGCCCTGGCCGAAGAAGCGGTGAGCGCCGCCCGTCAAGCGGGAAGCGCGTTCTCGCCCCGCGCCCGCGCCGGGCTGTTGCGCTCCCTCGGCCAAATCTGCTGGTGGCACGGCGATCCACACGCCGCCGTGCGCTATTGCCAAGAAGCCCTCCACACCGTCCCCGACGACCTCTCGCCCCTCGCCGCCGAAGCCCTCATCACCATCGCCACCCCGCACTTGTATTGGGATGATTTAGACGAAGCCTTGCGCTGTGCCGAACGCGGTTTGGAAATCGCGCAACGATTGCAATTGAACGAACTGCTCCCCATCGCTTACGCCACCCTCGGCAATGTGCTGACCCGGCGCGGCGAGACCGCCCGCGCGGAAAACTGCCTCCGTCAGGCCATGGAACTCTCGCGCGGTCTGGGGCTTGAGACTTACGCGCAAGTGATGGCCGCCGGTTTCCTCGCCTACAACCTCGCCGGTCAAGGCCGCGTGGACGAAGCGCGCCAACTGCTCGAGACCGCCATGTGGCCCTACCTCGGTAGCGCCGACTCGTACGAGATTTGCGTGGCCCGCAGTGTCCTCGCCGACCTCGCGCTCGAAAGCGGCCAACTGGATGAAGCCCGCCAACTCTTCGAGACTCTGCTGGAGATTGACCGTCGCCGCCAATATCGCATCCCGTTGGCGATGGTCTGTTTCGGCTTGGCCTATATTTATCTCAAGACCAATCAAACCGCCGCTGGCCTCGCCCTCGCGCAAGAATCGATTCAACTGCTCGAACCCACCGGCGCACTGCAACTCTATCTCGACCAAGGCGAACGCGCCCGCGTCGTCAGCGCGGCCCTCGTGAGCGCCGGGGTCAAAAGTGATTTAGCCACGCGCGTGTTGGAGCGCCACAAACCGACGGCGCGGCTCACGCCCGGGGCCGCCTCCCCCGTGCGGGTGCAGTGTCTCGGGCAGTTGCGTGTCTTCGTGGGGGACAGCGAAATTCCCGCCGAGCAGTGGGTGTCATCCAAGGCCCGCGACCTGCTCGCGTACTTCGTCACCTTTCGCCGCGAAAGCGTCTCCGCCGAGCGGGCCATGGAAGCGCTGTGGGCCGAGAAAATCGGGCGCAGTAAAACCGCCTTCCACACCGCGCTCTATCGTCTGCGCCAAGCCTTGCGTTCTCCCGAGCAATCGCCCGAGGCCAAGTTTGTCGTGGTCGAAGGCGGCGAATATCGTCTCGACACCGCGCGCTTCACGGTGGACGTGGACGACTTCGACACCGCCCTCGCGACCATCCGCGCCGCCCGCCCCGAAGATAAAGCCGTGAATTATGAACGCGCCCTCGCGCTCTACGGCGGCGATTATCTGACTCAACTCTATTACGATTGGGCCGCACCCGAGCGGCAACGCCTGCGAGTGGCGTATCTCGTGACCCTGCGCGCCCTCGCGGCCCTCCGCGCGACGAGCGGCGATTACGAAGCGGCCATCACGCTCACCCAGCGCGCCCTGCAAGTTGACCCGCTCCTCGAAGAAGCGCACTGCGACCTCATGCGCCACTATGCTGCCCTCGGCCAACGCAACGCCCTCATGCGCCACTACCAAACGCTCCAACAACTGCTCCATGATGAATTGGGTGTTGCACCCTTGCCCGCGACCCAGGCGTTGTATGCCACATTGCTGGCGTAGGGCAACGCATGCGTCGCCCCTACACCTCTGGTATCATTTCTCTCATGCTCGCGCCCGCCTTTCAGGTCCGCCATATTCCGGTCTACGGTGCCGCCATCCTCTCCCCGATGGATGGCTATTCCGACCTCCCTTTTCGACTCATTTGCCGTGAGTTGGGGAGCGCCATGTCGTACACCGAGTTCGTCAATGTGGATGAACTGCGGAGCCGCAAGCCCACGGTGAAGGCGTGGCAAAAATTGCGCTTTGACCCGAGCGAGCGCCCGATGACGTTCCAGATTTACGGGCATGACGAAAATCGGCTGGTCGAGACAGCGTTGCGCTTGCAAGATTACGGCCCTGACATTATTGACATCAACATGGGTTGTTACGTCAAAGGCATCGCCGAGCGCGGCGCGGGTTCGGGGATGTTGTGCGACCCGGGCAAAATCGCGCGGGTCTATGCCCGCCTGTCGGCGGAATTAAAAATCCCCATTACGGGCAAGATTCGCCTCGGGTGGGATGAGAATACGCGCAACTACAAAGAGGTCGCCAAAATTTTGGAGGACAACGGTGCGAGTCTGGTGGCCGTGCATGGCCGCACCAAATCGCAAGCCTACAAGGGTGAAGCCGACTGGGATGCGATTGCCGAAGTGAAGCAGGTTGTCCGAACCATTCCCGTCATCGGCAACGGCGATGTGAAAACCGTGGCCGATATTGACCGCATCCGCGCCCACACCGGTTGCGATGGGGTGATGATTGGCCGCGCGGCCATCGGCAACCCGTGGATTTTCGCGGGTAAAGACCGGGGGCAGGTGACCCTCGCGGAACGCGTGGCCCTGATGCGCCGCCATCTCGCGCTGAATCTGGAATTCTATGGCGAGAGGCCCGGCCTGATTCTCTTTCGCAAACACGCGGCCAAATATATTCTTGGCGTACCGGGCGAAGCAGCTTTGCGCGTGCCGCTATTGACCTGCAACACGGTGGCGGAGTTTGACCAATTGATTGATGCCGCGCTGGAAGATGAGCTCGTTAAAACCTGTCAGGGCTTGGAGACCTGATAGGGTTTGCATTAGGAAAACTCATGTCCAAAAAAGCCTTGTTGGTCTGGGGCGGCTGGGAAGGCCACGAACCCAAGCAGTGTGTAGACATCTTCGCGCCGTACTTGCGCGAGCAGGGTTACGAGGTGGAAATATCCGACACGCTGGATGTGTATCTGGATAGCGCCAAAATGCAAGCGCTCAATTTGATTGTGCCAGTGTGGACGATGGGGCAAATCACCAAAGAGCAAGAGCGCGGCTTACTCGAGGCGGTTCAAAATGGCGTGGGGTTGGCCGGGTGGCATGGAGGCCTGGCCGACTCATTCCGCAATAACCCCGAATATCAGTTTATGGTCGGCGGGCAATGGGTGGCCCACCCCGGCGGCATCATTGAGTACACCGTGCAAATCATCAATTCCGCCGACCCCATTACCGCTGGCCTCCGCGATTTCGCCATGCATTCCGAACAATACTATCTGCACGTTGACCCATCGAATGAAGTTCTCGCCACGACCACCTTCACCGGCGAACATGCCGCATGGATTAATGGCACGGTGATGCCCGTGGTTTGGAAACGGCGCTGGGGCGCGGGCCGGGTGTTTTATTCATCGCTCGGGCATGTGGTCAAAGATTTCAACGTCCCCGAAGCCCTCACCCTCATGCAACGCGGGATGTTGTGGGCCAGCCGCTAAGTCACGTCAACATTCTGGCCCGACCAAATTTAGCGGAAAGCCGCGCCCAGGGGATACCCGTCCAGCGCAGACGGAATTGAAATAAAACCACGACCAGCCACAAACCGAAAACCGTCAGAGCCAGCATTAGGCTCAGGCTCACAATTACCTGCCAGGCGGGGACCGGGCCGACCAGTAGCCGCAAGGACATGACGAGCGGTGCGGTAAGCGGGAACACGCTGAGGGCGCAGGTCAGCGGCCCATCAATATCAATCAAAGCGCCGAGCAGGATAATGAAGGCCCCCGCCTGCCAGACGACGAGGAACCAATCCTTAAAGCGCGCGGCAGAGTGTGAGGGGAATAAGGCCCCGATGAGAATTAACCCGGCGCTGTACACCAACACGCCGCCCACCACACACGCCACCACCAGCGCCCAAGTCGCCGGAGTGAGATTGGACACCTCGGCCAACAGAGCTGTGAAAATCTCTGGGTTTTTGGAGATAGTCTCCAAATCCAGCAGTCTGGCTGAGCCGCGTACCAACCCAAACCACACCCCCGCCGCCGCCAGCTCGACCAATAAAATGACCAGCGTGCCCAGCAGTTTGCCAAATAGAAATTCGCGGGCCGACATGGAGTTGAGCAGAATGTCGAGCGTGCCCTGACGGTTTTCGGTGGCTAAGAACATGAGCCAATAAGGCGCGATATCGAGCAACAAGAAAATAAACACGCTGAGAAGAAGCCCCGCCTGCATGAGGTGCGCGACGGAGAGACCGCGCAGTGGGTCATAAGCCAACTGGGTGGAGTCAACCCGGCGGCGGGTGAACTGCGCGGGGTCAGTAAACCGCCAGGCCACCGCCTCGCTTTCGGCCTCAAGAAGATTGGCGGTTAGAATTTTTTGGAACTCAGCATCGGTGCCGGTGAGGATGAGGGGGGTGAGGGAATAGAAGATGGGCGGCGCGCCCGCGCGGTAGTCGGGTGGCACCCAGTAGTAACCGGCGATGGCCCCGGCGGTCAACGCGGCCCGGGCCTCGGCTTGGGTGGCGTAGGCGCGCAAATCTTCGGGGCGGAGGGCGGGCGGCCAGCGGTGAATTAAATCGGCTTCGTCCACATAGCCCACGGGTTGGGCAAACGGTTCGGGTTCCCAGCGTGGCGCGGTGGGCGCGGGCAAGGTCGTGAGGGTGGGCAATCCCGCCGCCCACGTGGTCAACCCAAAAATCAGCGCGCTCATCAATATGAACCACAACGGCATGAGCATCATCAACCAATACGCCCAACTGCTCAGGGTATAGAGAATGTGTTGCCGGGCCACAAGCCAAATTTTAGACATCGTTAAAGCCCCCGCGCGGTGGCCCACAGCACGCGCCAATCCAGGCTTTGGCCGCGCAACAAACAGATGAACCGATAGAGCCGGGCGCAGACCACAAAGCACATGCCCAGCGCCAGATATAAACCCGTCAGCGATAGCGCGACTTGCCAGGGGGGGACGACGGTTTCTAAAAGACGCACCGGCAAGGTCATGGCCGCAGTGATGGGGAAGAGGCTGAAGAACAGGGTGACGGGACTGGCGGGGGACAGCACGGCGACCCCGGCGGCGGCCACCCACCACAGAGGCAAAAGGCCCACCGTGAGCGCGCTCGCCAGCCGCATGGTTTGGCTGGTCGTGCCAGCGATAACCCCAAGGAGCAAGGTGAAACTGGATTGAATGAGATAGGTGGGGATGAAGAGCGCCAAGCACAAACCCAGCAGGCCCCACGGAAGGGGCAAGGTCAGACCCACCAGGGGAAGCACGCTCAGCCCCACGCCCGTGGCCAA
>CAYUFY010000208.1:0-8938 GCA_964443795.1 uncultured Anaerolineales bacterium
TTCTGGTGCATAAAAACGAAACTAACGATTGCTCAAAACGGTTATAAAAAGTTCTTGGTAGCCTAATTTGGGCAAAATCATGGTGTCAGGTCTAGCGCACCATCACTTACTTTGTTACCACTACCCTTTTTTTATGCCATCCCGCCTCCTCGCCTACCTCGAAGTCCTCTTCGCCGTGACGGTGTGGGGCGGGTCGTTCATCGCCACTAAAGTCGCTTTGCGGGAAGTCTCGCCCATCACAGTGATTTGGTTGCGGTTTAGCATGGGCGTGGTCATTTTGGGGGTGGCAGTCGTGGTCCGCAAACAGTTTGCGTGGGTCTCACGGAATGAATTGGGTTACTTCGCGCTCCTTGGCTTTCTGGGCATTACGTTTCATCAAGGGATTCAAGCCACCGCCTTGCGCACCACCGAGGCCGCCACCACCGCGTGGATTGTGGCGACCACGCCCGTCTTTATTGCGTTACTCGGCGTAATATTTCTCAAGGAAACGCTCGGGGCCGGGCGCGTGTTCGGGATCGCGCTGGCCGCGGTGGGCGTGGTGGGGGTCGTCTCGCGCGGGGACCTCACCGCGCTCGGGGCCGGGCAAGCGTTCATTTTTGGCGATACCCTCGTCCTCATTAGCGCGGTCAATTGGGCGGTCTTCTCCACGCTCTCCCGGCGCGGCTTGCAAGCGCATCCCGCCACGCGCATGATGTTCTACGTCATGGCCTCCGGTTGGCTTTTCTCTTCCATCTGGTTTTTCTCAGTCGGCGGCCTGCGCGAACTCCCGCGCCTCACGCTGAATGGCTGGCTCGGCGCGCTCTTCCTCGGTGTGTTCTGCACCGGCCTGGCTTATATTTTTTGGTATGATGGTCTGCAACTCATCCCTGCCGCGCAAGTCGGCGCGTTTCTCTACATCGAGCCGCCGGTGGCGGTCGTGGTGTCGGCGCTCATCCTGGGCGAACCCATCACCCTCGCGGCCTTGCTGGGGGGCGCGCTGATCATCCTGGGCGTGTGGCTGGTCAATCGCCCCACCAACCCAGTCTCGCCACCGCACCTTGCGGAGATACCGGAGTGACCGTGTTATACCCTCTCAATGTAGAACAGATGGAAAACCAGTGGATTGCCCACGCGACCGGTTTGCTGGGATGTTACGCCGAGCGGGAAACGCGCGCCGCCGCGCTGGCCGCCGCGCCCGGCGCGATTGCCGCCTACCGCGCGTGGTTGCGCGCCCACGGCGAAGACGTGCCCGACGAGCCGATTGAAACCCAAGTTGAAGAAACCATCCGTGAGTGGTGGGTGGACGCCGATAACTCGGTGAGCGCCTTCTTCGCCGCCGACCGCGCGCCCCTGACCGGCCACGAAATTGCCGATGCCCTGTTGTTGTTGGACTGGAACCGCGCGGATTTGCTGGACTCCATCGCGGGCCTCCGCCCGGAAGATTTAGCGCGCGAAATCGAAGATGGCTGGTCTATCAACACCATCCTCCTACATGTGGGCCGCGGCGAGTGGTGGTATA
This sequence comes from uncultured Anaerolineales bacterium, assembly GCA_964443795.1. Taxonomy (GTDB): domain Bacteria; phylum Chloroflexota; class Anaerolineae; order Anaerolineales; family UBA6663; genus DATDRS01. Next base: position 1,499 of record CAYUFY010000208.1, read on the forward strand.
TGGATCGCCTCGACCTCGCCTTCCCCAAGGAAGACCGTCCCAATGAGCCACTAGCCTGCCTCGATAAAGTGCGCTCGTATTTCAAAACCGTCCTGCTCACCGTCGTCAACGACGACCGCCTCACCGAAGCCGAATACGAAATCTGGTCGCCGCGCAAAATGCTCCGCCGCGCGCTGTGGCACGAACGTGACCATTTGGAACACATCCAAAAATTCCGCGCCCAACTTGGGTGACGAGTGACAAGTGGCAAGTGTCGGACGGTTGTCCCGTCACCTGTCACCCGACACTTGCCACATTTTTGTGAGCCCCCATGAACCCCCACACCCTCACCGCCCTCCGCACCTCCGCCGACGAACTCACCCGCGAACTGGACCGAATGCCCGCCGACCAAACTGATTGGAAATTCGCCGAGACCGAATGGTCGCAACGCCAATGCCTCATCCATTTGGCGCTGGTCGAACGCCACATCTTCCTTCCGCGCATGACCCGGATTGTGAATGAAGATAACCCGCGCTTGCCGGTGGTGGACGAAGCCGAACTCTTCAAAGCCGAAGAGACCCAACCCCGTTCCCGCGCCGACCTGCTCGCCGCGTTCCTCGCCGACCGCCAGGCCGAACTGGCCCTGCTGGAAAAAGCCGACTGGTCGCGCCCGGGCACCCATGCCGCGCGCGGGCCAATCACCCTCGCTTGGGTCGCCGACTACGCGCTGGGCCACACCTACGAGCATCTCAGTCAGATGATGCGTGTGCGGTTGGCGTATGAGGTTAAAAAGTAAAAAATCAAAAGTAAGCGGAATGGCGTTTGCTCAGCCTTGCGTAGCACGCCAAAGCAATCCGTGTAATCTGCGGAATCCGTGGTTAAAAACAGCCTGTCCCCTTACCCCATGCCCGAAACCTTTGACCAACTCTACGATTATCGCCTCGACCTGATGGAGAACTTCGCGCGTCAGGCCGAGGAATTGCGGGTTTTGTTTGAACCCCTCTCCGAGGCCGACAGCCGGGCCCGCCACATTGCCAGCGGCGACTCGTTCCACCAACTCGCCGCCCACCTGCGCGATACGGAAATCCAGGCCTTCCTGCCCCGCTTCAAACGCATCATTCAGGAAGATCGGCCGTCCTTCGACCCGTTCGAATCGCCGCACTGGACGGAAGCGACCTACCAACCTCACGAATCCTTCCTCGCCATCCTCGCCGAGTTTATTCGCGCGCGCGCCGAAGCCCTGACTCACATGCGCGCGCTCCCCCAGGAAAGCTGGGCCCGCGAGGGTTTCAACCCGCCCACCGGCTGGCGCACCGCCCAATGGTGGGTCGAGCGCATCCACCGGCACACCCGCGAACATCTGGCCGAAGCGCGCCAGGCGCTCGCCCCGCACGCCCACCTTGACCCCAACGATTGGCAAATCGCCGATAAAGGCTGACCGCGGCCAGTCGGAGGCAGGCCCGCTCACCGCCATGACCCTTGCGCGGGGCGTGCGCGTCCTCACGCGCCGCGACCCCGATCTCGCCCGTCTGGTGCGCGCCTACGGCCCCCCGCCCCTGTGGGCGCGCCGACCCGGCTTTGCCACCCTCGTTCACATCATCCTCGAACAACAAGTCTCACTCGCTTCGGCACGGGCCGCCATGCGTCGCCTGCGGGCCGCCGGGCCAGTCACCCCCGCGCATCTGCTCACTTATACTGATGCTGAACTCAAGGCCATCGGCTTCAGCCGCCAAAAGACCGGCTATGCCCGGCTATTGGCGCTGGCCATTGTGGAGAAGCGTTTTGACCCCGCGGGGTTGCGCCACCTGGACGATGAAGCCGTGAAGACAGAAATGGTAAAACTCAAGGGGATTGGCGCCTGGAGCGCGGATATTTACCTCCTGATGGTCTTGCGCCGCCCCGATGCCTGGCCCAGCGGCGACCTGGCCCTCGCGGTAGCCGCGCAAAAAGCCAAACGCTTGCCCGCACGACCTTCCCCCGAAAAACTCGAAACCCTGAGCCAAGCCTGGCATCCCTGGCGGGCGGTAGCCGCGCGCATTTTGTGGCAGGCCTATCTCAGCGAGCGGGGCCGGAGTTAGCCGAGGCTTGAATTTGACACGCACCTAACTGCCGCCGAACGTAAACTCATCACCGAATTGTCATTCCGAGCGAAGCGAGGAATCTCTAAGCCATATGTAGAGGTTCCTCGGCGCACAGAACGCTCCTCGGAATGACACAACTCATTGCTTTGCTCAAACTGTAGAACCTGAATTTCTAAATGGAATTAACCATGACCTACCAATTCATCCTCACCGAAACTATTAAAAACGTCGGCCTCGTGCGGCTCAACCGACCCAAAGAACTCAACGCGCTCAACTCGGTCATCATGGAAGAACTCATCACCGCCGCCGAAGCGTTTGATAAAGATGGCGTGGTGGGCTGTATCGTGATTACCGGCAACGAGCGCGCGTTTGCGGCGGGCGCGGATATCAAAGAGATGGCGGGCGCGGGCGCGGTGGAAATGCTCTTGCGCGATAACATCTCGCGCTGGGATCGGCTCAAGAAAATCAAGAAGCCCATCATCGCGGCAGTGTCGGGGTATTGCCTCGGCGGCGGGTGTGAACTGGCCATGGCCTGTGACCTGATTGTGGCTTCCGAGTCCGCGCGGTTCGGGCAACCCGAGATCAATATCGGCGTGATGCCGGGGGCGGGGGGCACGCAACGCCTGACGCGCGCCGTAGGGAAAGCCATTGCGATGGAAATGGTGTTGAATGGGCGGATGTTAACCGCCGAGGAAGCGAGTCGCTGGGGGTTAGTCAACCGCGTGGCCCCGGTGGAAGTCTATCTCGACGAGACCCTCGCCCTGGCGCAGGCCATCGCCGAGCGCGCGCCGCTCGCCACTCGCCTCGCCAAGGAATCCGTGAACAACGCCTTCGAGACCTATCTCGCCGATGGCTTGGCGGATGAGCGCCGCGCGTTTTATATGCTCTTCGCCACCGCCGACCAAAAGGAAGGCATGGCCGCGTTCGTAGAAAAGCGCAAGCCGGAGTGGCAGGGAAAGTGATGGTATAATTTTCACCAATGATTTACGTGAACACAGTTGGTCAGGCATTAATGTGCATCGGGGGCGTGGGCGGTTTCGCGGCCTCTCCTTCTCGGATTCCGCCTGCTGACCGATCATAAGGGCGTTCAATTGAACGCCCCCACAAGGATTGAGAAGGCCGCAGGCGCATTGCTTGCGGCCTTTTTTATTTTCGGAGAATGCCATGATTTCAATTAGTTTAGCCAATGTCACGCTCGTGTTGGGGGCGCGCGCGATTTTTAGAAACTTGATGTGGGAAGTACAACACGACCAACGCATTGGCCTGGTGGGGCCGAATGGCGCGGGCAAGTCGTCGCTGATGAAGTTGATGACCGGCGAACACACGCCCGAGCCGGGGGGCGCGGTGGTGAAGGCGCGCGGCGTCACGCTCGATTATCTGGCGCAGGAGCCGGAGTTTGACCCTGATGCGACCGCGCTCAGTGTGGCTCTGACGGGGAACGCGCGCCTGGCGGAGGTGGAACTCGAACTGAAACGCGTGGAAGAGCGCCTCGTGGACCCCAACGTGTATGGCGACCCCGGCAAATTGACCCGCGCCCTCGCGGCCCAGCAAAGCCTGCTGGACGAGTTCGACGCCCTCGGGGGGGAGGGGTACGCGAAACGGGTGCGCGAAACCCTGTTGGGCCTGGGCCTGCCCGAAACCGATTTGGACAAGCCCATCCGCGCCCTGAGCGGGGGCCAGAAAAAACTGGTGGGCCTGGCCCGGCTAATTCTCGCGCGCCCGAACGTCCTGCTCCTCGACGAGCCGGATAACCACCTCGACCTGAACGGCAAGGAATTTTTGGAGAAGTTGATTGTGGATTATCCGGGCGCGGTGGTCATCATCTCGCATGACCGCTATTTGCTCGATGCGGTGGTGACGCACATCGCCGAGATTGAAGACGGCAAGTTGACCACCTTCGCGGGCGATTACACGGCCTATATCCTTGATAAGGAAGAACGGCTGGCGCGCGCCGAGGAGTTGTATCAAATTCAACAGCGTGAGATCCGGCGCATGGAAGCCGCGCTTAAACGCTATGCGCTCTGGGTGGAGAAAAGCGATAAGTTCGCCAGCCGGGTGCGGGCCATGAAAACACGCTTGTCCAAAGTGGAGGAGCGCGACCGGCCTGTGCTGGAGCGCAAGCGCATGGGGCTGGAACTCAATGGGTGGCGCGGCTCGAACAAGGTGCTGGAAATCGTCGGGGTGCGGAAGACGTTTGGGGATGGGCAACCACAAGGGGTGCCCCTACGGGATGTGAATTTGCTCGTCCGGCACGGGGAACGCGTGGGGGTTATTGGGGCCAATGGGGCGGGCAAATCCGTCTTGTTGCGGATTCTCATCGGGCAGGAGCAGGCCGACGCGGGCACGGTGAAAATCGGGCCGAGTATCAAGGTCGGGCATTACGCGCAGGAACATGAGACGCTCAACCGCGAGCAAACGCCGCTGGAGGCGGTGCGGAACGCGGCCCTCATCACCGAACAGGGCGCGATCGGGTTTCTCAATCGCTATTTGTTCTCGTATCGGATGGCATCGCAGAAAACCAAAGAACTCTCGGGCGGTGAGCGCAGTCGGTTGCAGTTGGCGTTGTTGGTGCTCTCGGGCGCGAACTTTCTCCTGCTCGACGAGCCGACGAATAATTTGGATATTGCCTCGGCGGAGGTGTTGGAGAACGCGCTGGAGGACTTTGAAGGCACGGTGCTGGTGATTTCGCATGACCGCTATTTTCTGGACCGCACGGTGCAGAGGATTGTGGAATTGGAGAACGGCGTGTTGACGGAGTATATCGGCGGGTATAGCGAGTATGCGGAGAGGAAGAGACGGGCGTAGGTGTGGGAGTATGGATGTGAGGATGTATGTGGGAACGTGGGTTAAGGTGACAAGGCTCTGTTGGGAATAAGATTTTTGGACACAGATAAACACAGGTTAACATAGATAAAGCGAAAATCTGTGTTCATCTGTGAAAATCCGTGTCCAAAAACGGCAGAAGAGTTATTTCCAATAAAGTCTACAGTCTCTGCGCGAATGACGAGCGGCTATCGCCGGATGAGTGGCAGGAAGAGTTTGGAGATTTGGTTGGCGACTAGCACGGTCACGGTGGCGGTGGCAGTTTGGGTGCTGGCGCTGACGGTGTAAGTAAAGACATCACTCCCGAGGAAGCCCAGGGTGGGGGTGTATAACAGGGTCGAACTAATGCTACTGACTGTGCCGCTGAGAGGCTGTCCAACTGCGGCGAGGGTTAGGGCGTTGCCGTTGGGGTCAGTGTCGTTGCTGAGGACGGGAAGCGTGATGGGCGCGTTGAGCACTGTGAGGGCAAAATCATCCCGCGCTATAAGGAGTGGTGGGGTCAAGGTAAAAGCGGCATTGCTGGCGTCATAGAGCGCAGAGTTGATGACGCTGGTCACGCGGATGGTGTAACCCGTCCCGAGGGCCAGGGTGGCATCGGGCGTCCAGGAATATTCGCCATCGCTGGGGGTGTTGTAGGCCAGGGTGGTGGAGTACACGCCATTGCGATACAGGGCAATGTTTACATCGCCGCCCAAGTTATCAGTCCAGTTTATGGTGTGGGGAAGCGTCACCCCCCATTGTTCGCCGCCATTGGGGGTGGTCACGGCCACGGTGGTGGGCGCGTTCACGTTGAAGAAGGTCTCATAGGTCTGGCCGTTGTAAGTGGCGGTAAAACGCCAGGTGCCCGCTGGGTCGGTGTTGGAGAAAACAAACGGCTTGTCCTTGTATGGATTGGAAACAAAAGTGCCATCGGTGGGGACATCCTGCCAGGCTTGGAAGACACTGCCGTCGGGCCGGTAGATCTTGAAGTCGGTAATGAGCGCCCCCTGGTAATCCCGGTAATAGGCATCAAAACGAATTGTGGTCGGCGTGGTGAAATTATCCTGGAGATTAGGAACGGTGACTTGGCACTGATCGAAAACATATAAGGCTTGGGCCGAGTGAGTGGATAGCCGGTTGATGGCCGAGTCGTAGTAGGGGCGTTGGCTGGCCCACAAGGATGACCCCAGTTGGTTTTCGGGAGCATACGGATCAATCCGATCTGCATTAGACCAAGGCTTATTCCGCACCTCGAAATGCAAATGTGGCCCGCCGGAGTTGCCGGAACTCGCCGCTGTGCCTAGATATTCACCTTGAGCCACCATTTGGCCGACGCCCTTGCTGGTGAGCGAGTTGTAACGCATGTGGCCGTAAAGCGTCATGCGGTCATCGGCGAGGGTACTGGGGTCGTTACCGGCGTCTATCACGGCTATGGCATTCCAATCATCGAGACTGCTTCCACCATCGCAGGGATTGTGGTCAGTAGGGTCAACATTGCTCCTGTATACAATCTGGCCGGCGGCGGCGGCGATCACTTGCATCTCACTCGCATTGACCTTGTTCCAGCCAAACGGCCAGAGCGCGTAGTCGGTGCCACGATGAGTATCGTAGGTGCGTGTGCCACCGTTGTAATCTAACACAGCCGCTGTCCCAGTGTTTGGGTCGTGATCCACAAAAGCCGAGACTCTAAAGCCGGTGTAATCGGGCAGGCCAGGGGCCAGGCGCAGAGGAAAGTTATAAGCTACAGCTTGGGTGGTCGCGCGGGGCGCGATCAGTCCCTCCCGCCGGAGCATTTCTACGTTGCGTTGGATCTCCTCCCACATGGCTTGCTCGGCTTCCGGGGAGAGTTCATCGTGGGGGACGTCAAAACCCTGACTGGCAGAGGGGGGCAGCGGGGGAGCGGCAAGCGCTGGCCCGGTTATCAGAATAGTCACCCAGAGGAGGTGGAGAAGGAGGGAAAGCCAGCGGTTCATAATCGGTACCCTTTTTTTGAGCAATTTCCTGATTCATTTGCACCCATCAGAGTTCCGAAGCCTTCAAGACTTCGGAACTCTGATGGTCACGCGGTCAATCAAATCAGAAACTGCTATGGATAAATCTGTGCTCCCCCTGTGAGCTTCTAAATACACGAACGTACCGAAAACTAGATCAGGTCGCTACTTTGTTGGCTGGCTTAGTTTTGAAAAGCACTTACCTCGCCTTAAACGTATAGTTCGTGTGGTGATACTGAATCTTCCCGTTCACCACACCCACCAGGTCGGTGCCGCTGGCTAAGCCGGTGGAGGCGGTGGCGGTCCAGGTGTAGGTGAGCATGGTATCGGGGCGGGTCTCAGACCTGCCCGCACGAGTCAGGACAAAGTGCGCGTCGGGCATGAGGGCGAACAGGCCGACGTAGAAGGCGCGGATGGCTTGGGGGCCAAGGCCGGTGCTTTGCAGGGTGACGTGCCCGGCCGTGGCGTTATAGAGCGAGACGATCAGGTCGGGGTTGCGCGTGTTGAGGGCGGCGGTGAGCTGATTTAATAAATCGCCGAAGAGGGTGGGCCAGGGGGCGGGGGAGCTCGCTATGCTGGGGGGCAGG
>CAYUFY010000209.1:0-8875 GCA_964443795.1 uncultured Anaerolineales bacterium
CTAGGCCAAGCGTGTCCCAAGAAGCCCCGCCGCTTTAGCGGCTGGGGAGTGTCACATCGAGGATGAACGGATGGCCGAACTCGGCCAGTTGCAAGGTGAGGAGCAAACTGCGGCGAAGATTGCGCGCATCGGCAACTTGCACCACCACGCGTGGCGGGCGGGTGAACAGGATGTCACGGGTGACGCGCTCATCGTCGGAGCGGGCGAGGAGTGATTGCACCCCGGGGGTGTCAATGATTTCCTGATCGCCAATTTTGCCTGCGCTGATCTCAACCGTGGTGCCGGGAAAATTGGAGACTTCCACATAGCGCCCGGTGAGCGCGCCAAAGAGGGCGCTTTTGCCGACGTTGGGGTTGCCCACCAAAATAATGGGCGCAGTGGGGGCGAGGGGGGTGGGGGAGTGAGCGTGCACTATTTTTTAATGCGGCTCGCCTGCGATTTCAGTCGCAGGCGAGACCACACACATAAATTATCAAAATCGGGGAGGACCACCATCGGGCCAGGCCGCCTTATCCAGCACATACCCGACGGACAAATCACTTGCCTTTACGGGCGCGCCTGTTGGGGGTCGCGTCTAGCCACGCGCGCTACTGCGCCGAAGTCAGCCCGGGATCGGAGTCGGAGGAGGCGAAATTCCGGGTCTCTGTGGCTTAAAGGGCGCGGCCCGCCGAAGATGTGATTGTGGAGCAGGCTCCTTTCGGTTGTAACCCAACGGTGTCCTCCCCGTGGGTATTTTTTAATTTACACCAGTGGTGGTCTGAAATCTAGTGCCGATTGTCATGTGACATGGGAGTAACTCTCAAAATGCAAGCGCTTATCCAGCGAGCGAGTGGAAAGAACCATACACCGTATAGATACTCAGGCCTTCACGCCAAGCGCGGGCTGAGCCTGTCGAAGCCCGCCCCCTGCGACATGGTGAGCGACAGCCGAACCATCCGGGTGCTTTCGTGAAGTGCTGATAATCTACCTTCCCCCTTCCGCTTAGCGCCCCGTTGCCGCTAGGCTTTGGCCTTGCGCCGCCGCAGTAAGAGGAAAGCGCCTAAGCTCAGACTGAGTAGCCCCAGCACCGCGAGACCGCCCGCCAGCCAGCGAAATCGGGTGACCTCGGCAGGGGTGGGTTGTGCTTCAAATACCAGAGAAGCCGCCCGGTCTATACCCAGCCCCGCCTCGGTTTGCGCAGTCACATTCACTTCCACGCCATGTAGCCCACTTTGTGCTGGGGTCAATACCACCATCGCGTTGTCGCCTTGCACCTGCATTGGGTAATTTTCTACGCGGCCATCGGGCAAACGCACGCGGGCCTCGGCGCTGGCGAGGGTGAGGGTTTGGCCCGCCAGGTTGAGGCGGGCTTGGAGGGTGAGGGGCTCGCCGACTTGTGGGATGAGTTGGTCGAGGGTGGCTTGCAAGGTGGCGCCGCCGGTGAACTGCGCGGCTAGCGCAAAGTCGGCCCCGGTGGCGGGCGTGGTCGCCGAAGTGTGCAACGCCACCACCCATTGGCCCGCTTTGGGTTGGTTGAAGCCGTAGCCCAGATAAACCAACGTGGAGGGGTCGTTCACGCGGATTTCGCCATTGGCGACTGGGTCCAGCGTCACTACTTTGCCACTCGCGCCCGTCACGACGATATTGAGCGAGCGCGAGGTATCGTACAAGGCAAAACTTGCTACGGCCACATTGGGGTCAATGTTAATCGTCACGCTCTGCACCGCCCCCGGTTGCACGTGCCCGGTGTATACCCGCGTAAATTGCAACGCGGCGGGGGTGGGCATTGGCAGTGGGTCGCTGGCTTGCCAAAAATCACCGGGCGGTGTTTGGAGCAACGGGCGCACAAACTCGGTGAATACTTCCGGCGCTTCGTTGAGGTCAATGTGTAAGAGGTTGATTTCCTGCACGGGCATCGAGATGGCTTGGATGCTCTCGAGGGAGACCACTAAATCTGAGGGCACCGCGGTGCAAGGCGATTGCACCGCTTCCGACAGCTGGGTGCCAGCGATCGCATGGAAGGGCACGCCGCGCCGCCGGGTGATTTGGGGGTTGAAGATGCCTTGCATATAGCTGGGCTGAATTTCCAGCGTCGCGGGGAGCAGTAACCCCAGGGCCGCCGGGAGGGTGGCACACGCGGAGCCGCCCATGGGCGTGCCGAGGATAATGAGTTGGGCCACATTGCGCTCGGTCATCACCTGATCCAAATAATAGCGCGTGATCATCCCCCCCATGCTGTGGACCACCACATCCACTTGTTCGGCTTTCGTCACTTGTTGCACTTGGCGAATATAGTCGCCCAAGATCACGGCGTTTTGCGCGGTGGTGTTGGTGCGGGCAAGGGGCGCCGCCATGTCGCCGGTGTTCATCACCCCCGCCACTTGGCCATCGCCCACCGCGTAGCCCTGCAAGCCCAACCCCGCCAAATAGCCCGCCGGCCCCAGGTAGGTTTTCCAAGTCGTTTCCCAATTGGTGTTGAAGCCATGCACCAGTATCACGGGGCGCGGGGTGACCCCCAGGGGCGTACTCGTGCCGATGGTCTGCCCGTTGATTTGGGCGTGGAGCGTGCGTTCCGTTTGGCGCGTGCCCGTCGCATCCCACGCCCACCCATAGGTGGGGAAGAGGGCGGTTTGACAGGTGTTTTGCGCGGCGGCGAGGGTGCAAGTGGCAATCGGGGGATTGAGGCCTGCCAGGAAAAAATCTACCGACGTGGCCACGGTGACCGGCTGTGGCAAGATAGCCTTGAGGCTGAGGCGGTTGCCATCAATGATGGTGGTGAGCGGGGCATTTTGCGCGTCGAGGACTTGCACTTGAGCGGCCTGCGCGGCCACGTTGGAGATGGAGGCGGCGAGGCATAACAACCCAAGGCACAGGGCGAACAGAGGTTTATATGGAGAGTTGTTCATCGGGCTATTGTGGCATAGTTACCCATTTTATGCTTATGGCTACTTGCTATTCCGCACCCGCCGTGGGGAGCCATGAAAGCACCGCACCGCACGCAAAAGGTGCCAGACAAATTACACTCTGCCGCTATGTCATTCCCGCGAAAGCGGGAGTGACCCCCTGACAGCCTTTGCATGCACACTGTTCAGCGGCGCGCAACCAGGGATGAGGTGTTTCAGTCAGCTGCGGGTTGAGCAGATACGTTTCGCAGAGTCACACTTGTCGACTGCGCGCTGTGTCAGAATCTTCAAGACTTCGGATGTCTGATCCAGGCCTCACACCCCCACCGCCAGACAGGTGATGGTCTCTTGCACGCCGGGGATGGATTGGATTTCCCACCCAATGGGCCAAGTGTCACACCCGCATTGTCAACCATTCCCCTCTATTTCACCCGCACGCGCACATCCACCGCCACTGCCCCGCGTCCCGCGGCCAAAACGCGCAGGGGATTAATTTCAATCTCGGCCAACCGTGGAAAATCGTGCGCCAATTGCGCTAGCCGGAATAACGTCGCGCGCGCGGCGACGCGGTCGGCGGGGGGCAGATTACGAAACCCGCGCAATTTGCGCCCGGCCCAAGTGTGGTCGAGCAAATAATCGGCTTCGGCCTCGGTGAGTGGCCCGAGTGCAAACGCCACATCGCCCAGACCTTCCACCTCGACCCCGCCCGACCCAAACATGACCAGCGCCCCAAACTGCGGGTCCTGCACCGCGCCGACGATGACCTCCTGCCCCGGCGGGAGCATGGGTTGGACGTGGACTCCAGTAATGACTGCGGTGGGATGCGCGGCCCGCGCGTTGGCGATGACCCGCGCAAACCCCGCCCGCGCGGCCTCGGCCCCCTCGACATTTAGCAACACCCCGCCGACATCCGACTTATGCGGGATATCCGGGGAGGCCACTTTGAGCGCCACCGGGCCGCCCATTTGCTCGGCGAAAGCGGCGGCTTCATCGGCGGTGTGGGCCAGTTCAATGCGTGGCCCTGGCACACCATACGCCGCCAAAATTTGCGCGACCTCAGCTTGCTCCAGAAACCCCTCGGCGCTGGTCGCTAAAATTTGCTCCACAACTTCGGGGTGAATGTCGGCCAGTGGCGGCGCGGCCCCGACCGGATGCGCTACGCTTTCGGCGCGTTGCGCGAGCAGGGCCAGCGCCGAGGCCGCGCGCTCGGGAAACCGATAGTCGGGAATGTGCGCGGCGCGCAGGAGTTCGGCGGCCCGCCGGATGAGTTGTTCGCCCATGAGCGCCACCACGACCGGCTTGCTGGCGGCATAGATGATGGGGATGAGCGCGGCGGCCACGGCCTCGGCGGTATACATGGGCGGCGGCGGCAGGATGACCAACACCCCGCTCACATTGGCATCGTCGAGGAGCAGGCGCAGACTTGCGGCATATTGCTCGGGGGAGGCGGAGGCCAGCATATCCACCGGGTTGTGCAGACTCGCGGCGGGCGGGAGCAGGGCGCGCAAGGCCGCGTGGGTGGCGTCCTGCAAAACGGCGAGGGGTAGGGCGTGGGCTTCGAGCGCGTCGGCGGCAATCACGCCGGGGCCGCCGGCATTCGTCAGCACGGCCATCGCGCGGCCCGGCGGGAGCGGGCACCACGCGAGGGCGCGCGCCCAATCGAACATCTCTTCGCTGGTCTCGGCGCGGATGACTCCGGCCCGGCGGAAGGCGGCGTTATAAGCGGCTTCCTGCCCGGCCAGCGCGCCCGTGTGCGAGGCCACCGCGCGTTGGCCGCTGGCAAAGCGCCCGACTTTAAGCGCGATGACCGGTTTGTGGCGGGTGACTTGCGCGGCTTCGGCAATAAAGCGGCGACCATCGCGGATGCCTTCGAGGTAAAGGGTGACGACGCGGGAATACACATCCTCGGCCACGGGCGCGAGGATGTCGGTCTCGGTCACATCGGCCTGGTTGCCGAGGCTGACCAACCGCGAGAGGCCAAAGCCTTGCCCGCTGGCCCAGTCAATCACCGCTTCGCAGATCGCGCCGGAGTGGGAGATGAAAGCGACATCGCCGGGGGTGAGTTCGCCCGAGGGGAGGAAGGTGGTGTCGAGCGGCAGGTGGGTGTCGAGCAGGCCAATGCAGTTGGGGCCAATGAGCCGGAGGTTGAATTCACGCGCGAGCCGGAGACACTCGGCTTCGAGCGCGGCGCCCTCCGGCCCCACTTCGCGAAACCCACCCGAGGCGATGATGGCGGCCTGGATGCCGCGCGTGTGGCATTCCCGAAGTGCCTGTGGGATGGTGGGCGCGGGGATGATGAGGACGGCGAGGTCCACCGGGTCGGGTACGGCGGCGAGACTGGGATACAGGGGGTGGCCCAGGAGTGTGCCCCCTTTGGGATTTACAAAATGGATGGCGCCAGTGTAGCCGCGCTGCACCAGATTGCGCGCCGCGCCATAGCCCAGCTTAGTGGGGTCGGCCGACGCGCCCACCACGACCACCCCGCGCGGGTGAAAGAACGGGCGCAGGGCGGGGTTCACTCTTCCCCGTCAAAAAACTTATCGAGTTGGGTGTCGAAATGGTCTATTCGGTGCGCCACGATGCGGGCCATGCCTTCGGTGAGGGTGGCGCGCAGGTTTTTATCGGCGCGCATCACCCGGCGCAAGTCGCGGCCTTTGATGGCGATGGCTTGCACGGGTGTCAGGCAGATGGCCGCCGAGGTATATTCGGAGCGCCCAATCACGGCCGACCAGCCCACCAACCCACCGCTCTTGATGGTTTCAATGTCCAATAGTCCGCCATCATAGGGGCGATAGCGCAGAACAATCTCACCCGTTTCGATAATATACAGGTCCGTGGCTTTGTCGTTTTGCTTGAACAGCACCTCGCCGGTGGCATAGGTTTCGCGCCGGAAGAGCGGCGCCAGCACGCCGCGCTGGTCGGCGGTGAGGTTGGCAAACAGCGAAAATTGAGCGAGGTCGTAAGTGTCCATGTGGCACCGAGAGTTGAGTCGGGAGACCAAGCTACTTTGAGCTTATCTGAGCAAACTGGTCGGATTAGGCCTACTTAATCTGTGAGTTAGCATAGCCATGGCGCGAGAATGGTCATAGTGCGAAATGTCATGCTTTGGCGGGGCAACCGTCACGCCCCGGGTAGCTTGAAACGAACCCCAAGCGATGATTTAATGACGCGCATGAACACTTCATTTCTTAAACGGCATACGGCTTGGATTGTGTTGACCGGGGATGGTCTGGCGTTATTGGCGTTTGTCGCGGTTGGTCAGCGTGACCACGCTTTGGTGGAGGCGGCCAACCCGCTCGGGCGGTTGATGCTGGTGACGGCGTGTTTCGTGTTCCCGTGGGTGGTGGCGGGTTGGCGCTTGGGCGCGTTCCCTGCGGGGGATCGCGTAACCGCGCGGGCGCTGTTCGCGCACGGGTTGAACACCTGGTTGGTCGCGGCCCCGCTCGGGATGTTGTTGCGCGCTTTTGCTTTGGGGTCGGTGGTCATCGCCCGCGCCTTTATCCTCGTTGGGTTGGGCTTTGGGGGATTGTTTTTGTTGGCGTGGCGGTTGATATTTTGGTGGCTGTGGCGGAAGGCCGCAAAACTTTAATCAAGGGCATCCCCCGAGTAAGGGCGACGCAGGCATCACCCCGACTGGATGAAACGCAAACGCCCTCACCGACTAATCGGTGAGGGCGTTTGTTTTAGGCGGGGTGTCGCTGGGCTTGGCGCGTTACGCCGCGCGTTGGGCCACTGGCACGTAATCGCGGGCGTCAGCGCCGAGATAGATCTGGCGTGGGCGGGCGATTTTTTGTTCGCCGTCGTTGAGCATCTCGACCCATTGGGTGAGCCAGCCCACCGTGCGCGGGATGGCGAACAACACTGGGAAGAATTCCACCGGGAAGCCCATGGCCTGATAGATGATGCCCGAATAGAAGTCCACATTCGGATACAGCTTGCGCGAGATGAAGTATTCATCCTGCAAGGCAATGCGCTCCAACTCCATGGCAATCTCCAGCATGGGGTTTACGCCGGTGACTTTGAAGACATCGTCGGCGACGTGCTTGATGATCTTGGCGCGCGGATCGTAGTTTTTGTAGACCCGGTGCCCGAAGCCCATGAGCCGGCCCTCGCCCGCTTTCACTTTGGCAATGAAGGCCGGGATGTTCTTGACATGGCCGATTTCGGTGAGCATCTTCAACACTTCTTCATTGGCCCCGCCGTGCAGGGGGCCATAGAGCGCCGCCGCCGCACCGGCCATCGCCGAATACGGATCCACCAGCGATGAGCCGATGGCGCGCATGGCGTTGGTCCCGCAGTTCTGTTCGTGGTCGGCGTGCAGGATGAACAGCACATCGAGCGCGTGTTCCTTCACCGGGTCGGGCTGGTATTTCACCTGGGTCATCTTGTCCAGCATGCTCAGGAAATTGCCGGTGTACGACAGGTCGTTGTCGGGGTAGACATACGGCAGGCCCATGAGGTGCCGATAAGAGAAGGCGGCGATGGTCGGCACTTTGGCGATCAGGCGATAGATCTGCTGGAGGCGGGCTTCCGGACTCCGCACCTCCCCGGCTTCCGGGTAGAACGTGGAGAGCGCCGCCACCGTGCTGATGAACATGCCCATGGGGTGGGCATCGTAGCGGAAGGCTTCCATGATATGTTTGACGTTTTCGTGCAAGAAGGTGTGGTGGGTAATGTGGTGCGTCCACTCACCCAACTGGGCGGCATTGGGCAGTTCGCCATAGAACAGGAGATAAGCGGTCTCGAGGAACGTGCTTTTCTCCGCCAGTTGTTCAATCGGATAGCCGCGATAGCGTAAAACGCCCGCGTCGCCGTCGAGGTACGTAATTTTGCTCTTGGTCGAGGCGGTGTTCATAAAGGCCGGATCATACGCCATCAGGCCAAAGTCATCGGCGCCAGCTTTGATCTGGCGCAAGTCAGCGGCTTTAATGGTGCCATTGGCAATGGCGACTTCGTAGGTCTTGCCCGTGCGGTTATCGGTGATGGAAAGTGTTTCGGCTGGCATTAAAAACTCCTTGTAGTTAATTCGATAGTGGATGAAGATTATATAGGATAAACGATCTTGTCCAGTGACTATCGTCACCCCACCCATGGCTCACCTGTCACGGATTGGCGGGTGGAAATGGGGCCAGTAGCGCCCGGTGATTTGGCAGTAGGCCAGATAGTCGCGCCCATATTTTAACCGCATGTAGCTTTCATCCAATTGGATGCGCAGGTGCTGGCCGGATAGACTCACGCCGAGACAAAGCGCATACAGGACATTGGGCAACAAGGCCAGAGTGCCGAGGGCGCATAGGTTCAGGCCGACCAGCACCGGATTGCGGCACACGGTGAAGGCCCCGGTGGTGATGAGTTGTCGGCCGAGCCGGCCCCGGTGGTGAGCCTGCGCCATTTGCAGGACAGCCAGGCTGGCCAAGCCTAATCCCATCGCCAACAATCCGACACCCACCCAGAGCGCCCACGGACTGTGAAAGAGCGCCCAGGCGTGGACAAGGGCCGGGTTATAGATGAACAGGACGGGGTAGCCTAACACCCCCACCGAACCACCTAACCCGAGTTTGACGTAGATGGCCCGGCGCCCCACAAACTTGCGGATGGTCTGTAAACCGAGCAGGCTGATACGGGTATTATGCTGTAGCCATAACTCAAGCGGCAACACCAAGCCGAACACAAACGCATAGTAGATAAAAACGGCTACTCCCGGCACCGTGGGAGACATCACGCATGAGAGTATAGCCTAAAAAAAACCGGGGCAGGCTCAAGACCTGCCCCGGTTTGAGCCGGACCTTTTACCGCCGGATGAGCGGCAGATACAACTGCGCCGGAGATAAATCCAAGTTGCTCAACTGGCTGTTGTCCCAACTGCCTCCCGGACTCATATTCCGGCCATTGACTAGGAAGCTAATTTTCTGTCCCAGTTGGCCGCACCCGGCGTTGTTCACGCCATCGTCGGCCAATACATCCACCACGTACACAATCTGTCCACTGCCATC
>CAYUFY010000210.1:0-8870 GCA_964443795.1 uncultured Anaerolineales bacterium
CATCCCGGATTGTTTGCTCCAATGAGTCTGTCCCAGCCTTGTTGCGATTCCCAGTCAGCAGAATTACCTGATGTTCCTGCGCAAAACGCCATACATCCCGGTCACTGCTGTCACTGGCCAGCCCCACGTCGGTAAAGGTCAACATCGGGATGTTCAGCAGTTTCAACCAGCCCTCGGTTCTCATGGTGGCCCATAGCAAAATCCCCTGCTTTTTCAAGTGGTCGTCCAGCAGAACTTTCATGCCTTGGACTCAGTTTGATGTTGCTCGCGCCATTCCCTTAGTTTGGCGCGAACGACCTCGCGCTGTGGGTATGTTTCCGCCAGTTGGCCTCGATTGCGCGTTTCCCAATACTGTCGGGCTTCGTCGGAGGCGCGCACCACTTCCTGATACTCCGCTTCCACTTCAACGCGGTGCAGATGGATATAATCCAAGATATCCAGCATCTCGGCATCGGTGAGTTCATAAATGTCGCGGATGTTTTTGAGTGAATTGTTCCCTTTGATTTCGTCCATGAGGGCATACAACGTCAACCGGGTGCCTTTCACGGTCAGCCCGCGCTCAGTGCGGATGACGGTGGAGTTTTCACGGGGCAGGGGGCCGTCGGTTTGGATGAGTGCTTCAACCAGTTGGCGCGAACGCCACGCCGCCAATTCTGATTGCAGTTGTTTTAACGCTTCTTCTAGGCGGGCTATCCGTTCTTTCACCAGTTCGGGGGACAAATTAGGCTCCATGTCATTGGCTCACTTTCAATTACAATTCTACTACCTTTGATGGAGATAGTGATAACTAGCCGGACCGGATATACTCAAGCCCTCAGAGTGCGTGTGAATAACTCACCTTACTCAGTTTGCCCTTTCGGTCATGCCCGCACGCTCGTAGCGGGCATGACGGCGCGGAAGGTGAGTTAGACGAGTTAAGTAGCCACCGAGTTGGTCAACATCCTGAGCGCGCTCATCACCAAAGGAAAAGACTCGCTCGGCTCCGCGTAGTTCTACTTTGGGGTTTGGTTCTTGGGATTTAGTTTTTTAGATTTTGGTCTTTCGGATTTTCCATGTCTCTCCCCCTCCTCTTCGCCTTTTCCTTCGTGGTCGGTTTCGGCGCAGTCGTCACGCCGGGGCCGGTGTCCACCGCTATCGTCACCGAAAGCGCGCGGCGCGGGTTTATTGTGGGGCCGCTGGTTTGCACCGGCCATTGCTTGTTGGAATTCATCATGGTCGTTTTGCTCGCGTTGGGCCTCAGCGCAGGCCTGAACACCCCGCCGGTTATTTTCACCATCTCACTGCTCGGCGGCGCGTTGCTGTTGTGGATGGGCGGCTCGATGGTGTGGGGCGCTGGTAAAGGCACGCTGGCCCTGCCCCAACCCGGCGTGGATGTTAAACTCCTCAGCAATAAGCAACTTTTAATGTTGGGCGTGGCCAGCACAGCCGTGAATCCATTTTGGTATGCCTGGTGGGTCACGGTCGGCACCACCTACATGGCCTACCCGCAAGTGCAAACTCTGGGCCTGGCAGGCTTGCTCACGTTTTACTTCGGCCACATTGCGGGTGATTATTTGTGGGATAGCATCCTCTCGGGTGTGGTTGGCCGCGGCCGCCAGTGGTTGACCGATGGGGTGTATAAATGGATTATCATCATCTGTGGGGCGTATTTGGTTTATTTGGGCGGGGTGTTTATCACCACCCCCCTTCGCTAAAGGAGTCGCTGATGCAGATACAAGTTCGGTTAGGTTCTGGTCTGGCGCAGGAAGTGGGCTTGCCGCGCGTCTCAGCCGCACTCCCCGAGGGCGCCACCGTCGCCGATTTGGTGGCCTACCTGAAGACCGTCTATCCGCACGCGGCCCAGCGGTTGGACATCGCCGTCCCGGTGGTGGCCGGCCAGCATGTGTCGCGCACCGCGTTGCTCGTGGCTGACGCCGAAGTGGCGTTGCTCATGCCTGTGGCTGGCGGCAGTCTTAAGTTGTAATCTTTCCCTGGTTCCTATCCCCCATTCAAAAAGGAGAACTTTCATGCTTGCTCAAACTGTTTCACACGCGCAACCCTCCAATGGCCAATCGGCAGAACCGACCGCCCAGCGCACGGTGCTGGTGGATCAGTTCACCAATGGCGTTTTGGATCCCGCCAAGCCCATGCTGGGGCCGGTCAAGGATGGCGGCACGATTATCGCTAACACCGCGCCGGGGTGTTGGGGCCCGATGATTACCCCGGCCATCCGCGGCGGGCACGAAGTCACGCGCCCGGTCGCGGTCGAGGGCGCCGAGGTGGGCGACGCCATCGCCATTCACATCGAAGATATCACCGTCACCTCGCTGGCCACCGCGTCGGGCAACGACAAATTTATGAGCGGCCGCTTTTTGGGTGACCCATATGTGGCCGGGCAGTGCCCGCAATGCGGCACGCTTTATCCGGAAACCCATCTGGAAGGCATTGGGCAGACCGCCGTGCGATGCAACAAGTGCGGCGCGGATGTGGCCCCGTTCAACTTCACCAACGGCTATACCATCTTCTTTGATGGCAAACACACCGTGGGCGTGACCCTGCCCCAAGCGGCGGCGGAAAAAATCGCGCGCGATGCCAAACACTATGCGGCTCTGCCCGATCATTCGGTGCAAAACCCCATTCTGGCATTTGCGCCCCACGACCTCGTCGGGTTGGTGGCGCGGTTACGCCCCTTCATGGGCCAACTCGGCACCACGCCCTCCATGCCCTTGCCCGATTCGCACAACGCGGGCGACTTCGGCTCCTTCCTCATTGGCGCGCCCCACGAATATGCGGTGACCCCCGAGCAACTGGCCCAACACAAAACCGACGGGCATATGGATATTGATGCCGTGCGGGCTGGGGCCATCCTCATCTGCCCAGTGAAGACGCCCGGTGGCGGGGTGTATTTGGGCGACATGCACGCCCTGCAAGGCGATGGCGAAATTGCCGGACACACCTGCGACGTGTCCGGCTCCGTGACTCTGCGCGTGCAGGTCCTGAAAGGCCTGAAGATTGACGGCCCGATTTTGTTCCCGGTGGCCGAAGACCTGCCATTCCTGGCGCGGCCCTTGTCGGGCGCGGAGCGGGAACGCGCGCTGACCGTGGCCCGGCAGTGGGGCGTGGAGCAATTGGAAGATTCTCTGCCCATCTCTATCGTTGGCACCGGCCCCGATCTAAACGCGGCCACAGATAATGGCCTGCAACGGGCGGCCACCCTGCTCGGCCTGACCGTGCCCGAGATCAAGAATCGCGCGACCATCACCGGCGCCATCGAGATTGGCCGCAACCCCGGCGTGGTGCAAGTGACCTTCCGCGCCCCAGCAGACCAGCTGGAAAAGTGCGGCTTGCTGGCTTTGGCGCGCAGTCAATATGGGTTGAGCTAGTATCTCAAAGGGTGTGTAATTTCGTAGGGGCGACGCATGCGTCGCCCCTACGAAGCTAAATTTACACAGAAATTGATAGACCGCTAACATTGCCCCTGAGAGTCGATTTGACTCTCAGGGGCTTTTTTAATTCCCCCGTTATTTCCCAGTGGAACTATCCGGTTTTAAACACGGTCAATATCCCTCCGGTCTGATTTTCAGTACAATACCCGCATCATGGACAACCCCGCCGCCCCCTTCTGGCTCTCCTACGTCCCCCACCACGTCGCCGCCGACTTACTCGCGCATCCCGAGGCCAGCCCGCTCGGGCGCGAGCAACGGTTTAGTGCGGTGGCGCTGTTTGTGGATGTCTCCGGTTTTACCGCCATGAGCGAGGCGCTCGGCAAAACCGGGCGCGCTGGCACCGAAGAACTCACCACCATTCTCAATAACTATTTCGCACCCATGATTGACCTCATTCAATCCTTTGGCGGCATCATCGCCAAATTTGGCGGCGACGCCATGACCGTGTTGTTCCCCTATGTGGCCGACACGCGCGCCACCAACATTCGCCGCGCGGCGCAGTGCGCGCTCGACATGCAAGGGCTGATGACCCACTACGCGGCCATCCCCACCAGCGCGGGCACGTTTCGGCTGACCATGAAAGCCGGCCTGGCCGAAGGCCGCATCTTTTGCACCGTCGTCGGCGACCCGGCCATCCGGTTGGAGTACATCGTGGCCGGGAGCGCGCTTGATCAGTGCGCCGACGCCGAGCATCATGCTCAGCCGGGGCAAGTGATCACGCATAATGAATTGCTCGATGGCTTGGGCGAGGTCGAGGCCCACGCGGTCGGCGAGGTGTTCACGCGGATTGCGCGCCTCGCGCTACCCGCCGCGCCCGCGCCCCTCGCCCCGCTCCCGGCCCTGTCCCCGGCGGCCACGGCCATCCTCGAACGTTATCTCCATCCCGTCATCGCCGAGCGCCTGCGGGCCGGGCAGGCGTCCTTTGTCAACGAACAGCGCAAAGTCAACATTCTCTTCATCAGCTTCGCCAATTTCGATTACGACGCTGACCCGGCGGTGGGCGCGCAACTGCAGACCTATTTCGAGAAAGTCATCCGCCTCATTCATGCTTACGATGGCTATCTCAACAAAATTGATATGGGCGACAAGGGGAGCAAATACATCGTGCTCTTCGGCGCGCCGGTGGCGCACGAGAACGACACCGAGCGGGCCTTGCGGTGCGCGCTGGAATTGCGCGCCCTGCCCGAAACGCGCATCCGCCTGGGCGTGACCAGCGGCTTTGTGTTCTGCGGTTTGGTGGGGTCGTCGGCGCGGCAGGAATACACGGTGATGGGCGATGATGTGAATCTGGCGGCGCGGCTCATGGCCGCCGCCAAGCCCGACGAAATTTTGGCCGAAGCCGAAGCGCACCAGGACGCGGCCACGCCGTTTGTGTGGAGCCCGGGCGGGCTGATCGCGGTGAAAGGCAAAAGCGTGCCCATTGCGGTGCATTACCTCACGGGGTTGGCGCGGCGCGCCGCCTTGGGGTTGCATGAGCCAAAGTACGCGCTCCCCATGGTCGGGCGGCAAGCCGAACTGGAAACGGTGGCCACGCGGTTGGACGAGGCCCTGCACGGCCACGGTCAAATCATCGGGATTGCCGCCGAGGCCGGGATGGGCAAATCCCGCCTGGGCGCGGAAGTGATCCGGCTCGCCGCCGGGCGCGGGTTCGCCGGGTTCGGCGGGGCGGGGCTGTCGCACGGCACCACCACCGGTTATCTGGTCTGGCAGGATATTCTGCGCGGCCTGTTCGACCTCGACCCGGCTTTGTCGGACGCGGAACAGCTTGACCGCCTCGCGGCGCAACTGGCCGAGGCCGACCACGCGGGCGAGTCGCCCTCGCCGTTGGCCCCGCGCATGCCGCTCCTCGGGCGCGCGCTCAACCTGCCGGTTCACGACAATGAGTTAACCGAATCGCTCGATGCGAAATCGCGCAAGGAAAGTCTGGAAGCCCTGCTGGCCGATTATCTGCGCTGGCGGGCCAAACGCACGCCGCTGTTGTTGGTCTTTGAAGATTGTCACTGGATTGACCGGCTCTCGGCGGATTTGCTGGAAGTGGTGGGGCGCGCGGTGGCCCACTGGCCGGTGGCGCTCGTGCTGTTGTATCGCCCACTGGAGGCCGACCAGCAATGGATGGTCAAGGCCATGCAACTCCCGCACGCCACCGAACTGCGCCTGACCGAATTCACTGCCGTTGAAGCCGAGCGGTTGATCACGCTCAAACTGCATCAACTGTTCGGCCAGCAGAGTCAGGTGCCGCCCGCGTTATTGGAACGGATTGCCGCGCGGGCGCAAGGCAACCCGTTTTACATGGATGAGTTAATCAGCCTCATCCACGACAAAGGCATCCAGCCCGAGGATGTGGCCGCGCTGGAATCCCTGCAGTTGCCCGATAGTTTGCACAGCCTCATCATCAGCCGCTTGGATCAACTCGGCGAAGGCCCCAAGACCGTCATCAAAGCCGCGAGTGTGTTGGGGCGGGTGGTGCGGCCCGCCTGGCTGTGGGGCGCGTACCCCGAGCTGGGGTCGGCGGAAAACGTGAAGAACCACCTGACCATGCTCGGGCGGCTGGACCTGGTGCCGCAGGAAAAGCCCGAGCCGGAACTGGAATATCTCTTCAAGCACATCCTGACGCGCGATGTGGCTTATGAAAGCCTGACCCTGGCCACGCGCACGATGTTGCACGAACAAATCGCGGGCTTCATCGAGCGCACTTACGGGTCGGAGGAGGGCGACGACCTGAGCGGGTATCTCACCCAGCTGGCGTATCACTACGGCCTCAGCCGCAACACCGACAAACAGCGCGAATATTTCCGCCGGGCGGGCGAGGCCGCGCAAGCCAATTACAACAACGAGGCCGCGCTGGAATACTTTGGCAAGCTCCGGTCGCTGGTGGATGAGCGCGAACAGAGCCAAATTGATTTGAAACTAGGGCAGGTGTTTGAACTGACCGGGCGCTGGACCGAAGCCGAGGCCAGTTATCGCTCGGCCTTGCTGTTGGCCGAGGGGCAGGGCGAGGCCGTGCAACAGGCGCAATGCCAAAAGGCCATCGGCGGGCTGTTGCGCGGGCGCGGCAACTACCCTGAGGCCCTGGAATGGCTGGGCAAGGCGCAGCACAATTTTGAACAGGAAAGTTTTCAGACGGGCGTGGCGCAGACCTTTTCGGAACTGGGCAATGTCCACCTTCGGCAGGGCGACCCGACCGCCGCGCGCAATTTCTACGGTGAGAGTCTGTGGCTGTTCCGCGCGCTCGATGACCAGCGCGGCATCGCCAATGTGCTCAACAACCTGGGCCTGGTGGCGCACGACCAGGGCGATTACGCCACCGCGCGCGAACTGTACGAAGAATGCCTCGACCATTACCGCGAACTCCACGACCGGCGCGGCATTGCCATTTGCCTGGGCAACCTGGCGCAAGTCACCAATAACCAGGGCGACTACGCCACCGCGCGCCGCCTGTACGAAGAGAGTCTGGCGGTGGTGCGCGAGCTCGGCGATAAGCAACGCATCGTGGCCCTGCTCAACAACCTGGGCAACCTCACCAACAATCAGGGCGACTACGCCGCCGCCACCGCGCTCCACGAGGAGAGCCTGACCCTCAAGCGCGAGATGGGCGACAAGCGTGGCATCGCCGCCTCGCTCGGCAGTCTGGCGCTGGTGGCGCTCAACCAGGGCGACTACCCGCACGCCCGCCATTTGCACGAGGAAAGCCTGGCCCTCAAGCGCGAGATTGGCGACAAGCGCGGGGTCTCGCTCTCGCTCAACAACCTGGGCCTGGTGGTCGCGCGGCAAGGCGATTACGCCGCCGCCCGCGCGCTGTACGAAGAAAGCCTGACCCTCAAGCGCGAGATAGGTGACAAGCGCGGCATCGCCGCCTCGCTCAACAACCTCGGCGAGGTCGCCTATTTGCAGGACGACCACACTGGCGCGCGCCAGCTCTATGAAGAGAGCCTCGCGGCCTATCGGGAACTGGGCGACAAGCGCGGGATTGCGCTCTCGTTGAATGACCTGGCCCGCGTGGACGTGGCTACCCACAACATTCCGGTGGCCCGCGCGCACCTGCACGAAAGCCTCACGCTCCGCCGCGACCTGGGCGACAAACAAGGCCTCGCCGCCGGATTGGTGACCCGGGCGGCCATTGCCAGCGCCGACGGCGACCACGCCCGCGCGGCCCGCCTGGCCAGCGCGGCCCAGACCCTCCTCGAAACCATCGGCGCGGCCTTCGACCCACTTGATCGGGACGCCAGTAACCGCGCCCTCGTCACGGCCCGCGAACAACTCAGCCCCGAGGCCTTTGCCGCCGCCCGCACCGCCGGGCAGGGCCTGACGTTGGACGAAGCGGTGGCGGAGGCGCTGGAGGGGTGAGCGGCGTGTGAGTGTTGTATGATATTAAGTAGCGCATATTACGCACGGTCATGCCCGCACGTTCCCGATAGAAACCTTCGGGAATGACGGCGGGCATCTACACGGGCAGTTGCCCAGGCGGCATGACCATGACGTAAGGTGAGTTAAACAGAGGGTAGTGGTCACAAAGTAAGTGATGGTGCGCTAGACCTGTCAGGTGGGCGCATTCGGCACTCGAAAAAACAGCGTTTTGCGGCGCCCACCTGACAGGTCTTTCAAATTCATCACTTATAAAGTTACCACTACCAATCAGAGAAGGAGACCGGACATGAATACCAAAAAACCTGATGCTGAAATCCTCTTGCGGGAAGTGCTGACCAGCCTGGCTCAACTCCCCGCCACAGACTTGTGGGTAGTGTATGAAACGATTAACGACCTAAAAAGCAAAGACCACCCCGAACAGCCGCGCACTCCGGACGAAATTTTGGCACGGGCTAAAACGCGCGCCGCCGAGATGCGCCAACTCCCCCATGCCGAAGCCGTTCAGCGCTTTATAGACGCGACTGAGCAGATTCGCGCTGAGGCAGTGGCCAAGGGGATTGCGATTGAAGGAGATTGCCATGTCCGACATTGATTTGATAGATGCTTACATTCAAATTGAACTTCCCGGCGCTGAGGCCGAAGAACTGGACCGCCTTGCGCGGCAAGTGCGCGAGGACTTGCTGGAACAGGACGGCGTGACCGACGTGCAACCCATGCGCGCGGGCGAAGCCCCCGCCGGGACCAAAGCCGTAGACTGGAACCTGCTGGGCGAGTGGGCGGTGAAGTTAAGCGTGGCCGCCATCCCCAATATGTTTGACCTGCTCAAAAAACGCGCTGAAAAAGCCCCCGCCAGCGCACCCTATAAAATCCGCGTCAAAGTTGGGCGGCGCTCCGCCGAAGTGGAATATGACCCGGCCCACACCTCGCCCGAACAATTGGAAGCGCTGGTGGCGGGCGTGCGAAAGTCGTTGACGGGCTAACCAGCAAGACCTCACAGGTCTTTAAGACCTGTGAGGTCTGTTTCACAGGAACTCAGGAAAAGCGGCTTATAATTGCCGAACACAGTGTATGAAAGGCGCG
>CAYUFY010000211.1:0-8847 GCA_964443795.1 uncultured Anaerolineales bacterium
GCTGCTGATGGAAAGCGTGCTCGGCTTCGACACGGAGGCGAAACCGACCTTCGCCCACCGCGACGGCCCTGCCCCCCACCCCCGCCTTCCCAACCGCGACCCTAATCCCGACTCCGGTGCCCGGTGGGTTGTTTGTTGACCCCGCGCAAAACCTCGGCCCCATCAGCCCGCTCGTTTACGGCTCCAACTACGGCCCGTGGATCGCCGTCCCCGCCGATATGCTGGATGCCGTGCCGGAAGTGGGCGTCACCATTCTTCGCTTTCCCGGTGGCGCCTGGGGTGATCAGAATGATGTTAAAACCTATCAACTAGACCAAATCATGGGGTTCGCCAAACTCATGAACGCGCAAGTGAGCATCAGCGTGCGGCTCAAAGGTGGCTCGCCCGATCAGGCCGTGGGGATGATGAATTACGTCCAAAGCCGGGGCTACGCTGTTCATTACTGGAGCATCGGCAACGAACCCACCCTCTACGCTGACGAGAAAAACATCTACCCGGACGGTTACGACACGGTGCGTTTCAATCAAGAATGGCGCGCCATCGCCACCGCCATGAAAGCCTTCGACCCGACCATCGCCCTCCTCGGCCCCGAACTCCACCAATTCACCGCTGACCCTAACGCCAATCCCAAAGACGCCAGTGGGCGCGACTGGATGACCGAGTTTCTCCGCGCCAATGGCGACCTGGTGGATGTGGTCGCCATTCACCGCTACCCCTTCCCGCGCAACGAAAAAAATGCCACCATCGCCGACCTGCGCGCCAACTCCGCCGAATGGGATCGCACCATTCCCTATCTGCGGGAGCTGATTCACACCGAGACCGGGCGTGACCTGCCCATTGCGGTCACCGAAATTAATTCTCACTACAGTCAGGCCATCAGCGGTGAAGGCACGCCCGATTCACATTACAACGCCCTCTGGCTGGCCGATGTGCTGGGGCGGATGATTAAGAACGACGTGCTTATGGTCAATCAGTGGATGCTCACCTCGTCGGGCGGGCAAGGCGGCTGGGGCCTCATCACGCGCAGCAAGGTCTACCCCAGCTACTACACTTATCAACTTTACAAGCGGTTCGGCAGTGAACGCCTGTACTCGTCGTCGGCTGACCCGCTCGTCACCCTCTACGCCGCCCAACACACCCCGGGCGCGCTGACGCTGATGATTATCAATCTCAAATCCGCGTCCGTGTCTATCCCGCTCATGTTTGCCAACTTCACCCCGCCCGCCTCCGCCGAGACGTGGCTCTTCGATAAAGACCATCCCGCCGAGCAGGTCGCGGATACCCCCTTGTCCGCCCCCCTCACCCTCCCGGCTGAGTCGGTGACCCTGCTGATTATCCCCTCGCCCTAATTTGCTTCTCAGCTTCCCCTGAGCATCTTGAACTGAGTGGCACCGCCTGACGCGCCGCATGGTCCAACGATGCGACTGCGTCATGCCCCGCCTCACTTTTTACTTTTTACTCCTCACCCTCGCCCTCAGCGCGTGCGCGGCCCCAGCGGTGATGCCCACCCCCACGCCTCTCCCCCCGCCCACCGCGACTCTAGCCCCTACGGTCACGCCCACCCTCGCGCCCACCGCCACCCCCGCCCCGCCTTTCCGCGTGGTCGGCTACGCCACCGATGCCACCGTGGTCGGCGTCATCCCTTTCGACAAACTCACCCACATCAACTACGCCTTCCTCATCCCCAACGCCGATGGCACTTTTGCCCGCTTCGCCAACGGTTGGAAGTTAGACGACCTGGTGAACCAGGCGCACACCCACAACGTACAAGTGCTCATCTCGGTGGGCGGCTGGGGCTGGGATGCACAATTCGAAGCCACCGCCGCCGACCCCGCCTATCGCGCCGCGTTTGTGGCCAACCTCACCGCCTTTGTGGCCGAGCACCATCTGGATGGCGCGGATATTGACTGGGAATACCCCGACCCCGGCGCGTCGTCCGAGAACTTCCTGGCGCTCCTGCGCGAACTGCGCGCCGCCTTGCCCGCTGGCAAACTGCTCACCGCCGCCGTCGTCGCGCTCGGCGCCACGGGGGAAGGCATTCCCGCCGAGTCGTTCCCGCTCATGGATTTCGTCAACCTCATGGCTTACGACGGCGACGGCCCGCAACATGCTTCGCTTCAGTTCGCGCAAGACTCAATTGCCTATTGGCAGGGGCGCGGCTTGCCCCCCGCCCAAACCGTCCTCGGCGTGCCATTCTATTCACACCCCAATTTCGTCGCCTACAAAAAGCTGGTGGACGCCGACCCGGCCGCCGCCCAACAGGACGAAATCAAATACTACAGCACCCTCGTCAACTACAACGGCATCCCCACCCTGCAAGCCAAAACCCGCCTCGCCCTGCAAACCGCCTCCGGCCTCATGATTTGGACGCTGGAATACGACACGCTGGATGAGACCTCGTTGTTAAGTGCAATAGACCAAGTAGTTCATCGGTAATTGGTAAATAGTAATTCGCACTTCACAACGAATTACCACTTACCAATTACCATTTACAGGATTTCCCCATGCCCGCCTCCCCCTTCCTCCTCGGTGTCAACTACTGGCCCCGGCGCAAAGCCATGTATTGGTGGACTCATTTTGACGCGGGGGAAGTGCGCGATGAGTTTGCCCTCATCCGCGACCTCGGCCTCGATGTGGTGCGACTCTTCCTCCTGTGGGACGACTTCCAGCCCGAGCCGACCTCGGTCTCGAAGAGCGCGCTCAAAAGCCTCGTCAAAGTCGCCGACATTGCAGAAGCCAATAAACTGCGCCTAGACGTGACCTTCTTCACCGGCCACATGAGCGGCCCCAACTGGGCCCCGCGCTGGTTGCTGGGCGGCCCACGCCCGCATCACAAATGGATTAAGGAAGTGGTCAGCGCGGGTCGCGTCACCCGTCAAGGATATCGCAATCCCTATCACGACCCAATCGCGCTGGATGCAGAAAAACTTCAACTGCGGACCGTCGTCGGGGCGCTCAAAGACCATCCGGGCGTGTGGCTGTGGAATCTCGGCAACGAACCCGATCTGTTTGCGTGGCCCAAAAATTCGGCGGCGGGTCAGGCATGGGTGCGCGAGATGGTGCAAACCATCAAAGCCATTGACCCCACCCACCCGGTGACGTGCGGTTTGCACGGCATGGATTTGGACACCGACACCGGCCTGCGTGTGGATAAGGTTTACGCTGAGACGGATTTGGCGGTGATGCACTCTTATTCAATGTACTCACCCCTCGCGCGCCAACCGCTCGACCCGGACTATGTGCCGTTTACTTGCGCCCTCACCGCCGCGCTGTGTGGCAAGCCGGTATTGATGGAAGAGTTTGGCGGTTGCACCGCGCCGCCCGGCCAAGATTCGTTTGTGTGGGAATGGACCAGTTTTCGTAATAAGCGTAAACAATTCATGAGCGGCGAGGAAGCCTTGGCGGAATATCTGCAAGCCAGCCTCCCGCGGTTGCAAAACAGCGGCGCGCTCGGGGCCATGTTCTGGTGCTTCGCGGATTATGTGGAAGCGCTGTGGGACAAGCCCCCCTGTCTCAACGCGCGCCATGAGCGCTTCTTTGGCCTCGTGCGCCCGGATGGGTCACTCAAACCCCACGCGCAGGTCATCAAAAAATTCGCCGCGACCAAGCCCAAAGTGCAGCCCATCCCGGCTTACGCGAAATTTACCCTCAACCCTGACCAATACTACAAAAACCCGCGCAAGTTTTTACCGAAGTTGTATCAGCAATATTTGGCGGGGTTGAAGTGAGGGGTGGTGGGTAATTGGGGATTGACTACTAATTACCAATCACCATTTGCCAATTACTTTTCATGAAGTTCATCCGTCTCTTCCTCCTCCTGGCTTTCCTCACCGCCTGCGCCGCCCCGGCCCCGGTGGATCCCACCCCCACGCCCTACCCCACCCCCGAGCGCACGGCCTACACCGTCGCGCGCGGCGATTTTGTGGTTATTGGCACCCTCCGGGGACGCGTCAGCCCGGTGACCATCGCCACCGCCAATTTTGCCATGAGCGGACATGTGGGCAATGTCTACTTTCAAGTCGGCGATACGGTGAAGGTCGGGCAACAACTCGCCGACCTCGCCGAATTGCGCGACCTGCAAACCCTGGCGGGCACCACTCGCCGCGAGATTCGCCGCGCCCAAATCAGTCTCGAAATCGCGCAACTCACGCTCGAAAAATATCAGGCCGAAAATCGCCCGGCTTACGATATTCAGATTCAGACTCTGCAAGTGGAACTCGCGCAGATGGCGCTGGATGAAGTGCTGGAAAAATTGGGCCTGGACCTGCAAGGCGGCGCGCTCGATGCGTTGGACGCACAGGCCGCCAAAGCCAAACTCTTCTCATCCGCCGAGGGGGTCATCATCGCCGCACTCAGCCCGGGCCGCGCCATCAAGCCCGACACGGTGGCATTTGTCATCGGCGATGGCAAGCAACTGGAAGTTCTAGCCGAGGCGAGTAACAACGCACAACTCACCGAGATGTTCGAGGGCCAGGCGGTCACCCTGGTGCCCGATGGCCGGCCCGACGCGCGCCTCACCGGGAAAATTCACGCCCTGCCCGCCCCGCGCGGGAGCGCCACCGACGATTTCGTTCACATCACGCTCGACCAGGCCCCTTCCTCCGAGACGTATCAATCCGGCGACCGGGTGACGGCGCGCATGGAACTGGTGAACAAGTCCGGCGTGTTGTGGCTCCCGCCCGATGCCATCCGCAAAACCGGCGACCGCTTCTTTGTTTTAGTGGATAGCGCCTCCGGCCCCAAGCGCATTGATTTGGAAATCGGCCTCCAACTCCGCGACCGGATTGAAATTCTTTCCGGCCTGACTGAAGGCCAGGTGGTGATTGGGCCGTAGAGCGAAAGATTTTTCAACGGATGAAACGAAGAAATTAAAAACTCACCGTACGCACTGTCATTTCGAGCGAAGCGAGACGCTTTGCGTCTACAAATTGCGTAGAGACTCCTCGCTTCGCTCGGAGTGACAATCTCAAAAATGCGCTCATCTGCATAAGGCGAGTTAAAAATCATCCGTTTGCGAAGCCTCCGGTCCATCCGTTGACCAACTGCCTTTAAATGCTCTCCCTCCTCCGCCAAACCCTCGCGGCGACCAGCCTCGCCCTCCAGCGTCTGCTCACCCAGCCCGCACTGAGCCTCGCCGCGTTAGCCGGTCTCAGCCTCGCCGCGGGTATCCTCCTCAGCGTCCCGCTCTACACCGACGCCACCTTCTTCCGGCTTTTCCGCGAAGAACTCCTCGCCGACCGCCCCGCCGAGTTGGCGGCCAAACCCGTGGATTACGCGCCCCTGACGTTCACCTTTGAACTTAAAGGCGTGGGGCGGGACAGCCCCCAATGGCCCGACGCCCGCGCGGTGGACGAATATCTCTCGGGTGCGGCCCAACAATTGGTGGGGCTTCCCATCCGGCAGAGCGTGCGCCGCTTTCACACCGATGCCTTCCAAATGTACCCGGCTGGGAGTCCCTACGCGCTCACCTATGCCAAGCTCGCGCTCCTCACCCCGCTGGAGAGCACCATTCAATTAATCGCCGGTCGCCTGCCCCAATCCATTGACCCGCAAACCGGCACCCCACTGGAAGTCCTCGCCAGCGAAGCCAGCGCGGGTGAGTTCGGCGTGCAAGTGGGCGACCTGTA
The DNA here is from genome assembly GCA_964443795.1 of uncultured Anaerolineales bacterium. Classification (GTDB taxonomy): domain Bacteria; phylum Chloroflexota; class Anaerolineae; order Anaerolineales; family UBA6663; genus DATDRS01. The sequence continues at coordinate 5,628 of CAYUFY010000211.1, forward strand.
TACCTTGCGTCAAGATGGGCAGGATACGCTCGTCACTATCGTCGGGCTGTGGCAACCGCTCAATCCGCGCGCACCCTATTGGGCCGCGCTGTCCACCGGCTGGTTGCTCGTCCCCGAAGCCACCTACACCGCCCTCGCCGCTTACGCCTCCGACGAACTCTTCAATAGCATCTGGTCTTTCACCGCCGACGGCGCGCCACTTCACGCCGAGGGGGTAGCCGCGCTGGAGGAGCATCTCCAAACCATTCAAAGTCAAGCCGAGACGCTCCTCCCCAAAACTAAACTCGTCGCCTCGCCGCTCGCCGCCCTCACCCGCTATCAGCACAACGTCCCCACCTACACTTACCTGCTCTTCACTTTCAGCGTCCCCATCCTCGGTCTGGTGCTGGCCTTCAATGGCCTCGTCGCCGGCCTCTTTGTGGGTCAGCAACACGGCGAGATGGCCATTCTCCGCAGTCGAGGCGCGAGCCGCTTGCAGGTGGTGTGGATTTTGCTCCTGCAGGGGATTCTGCTCGCAGGCGTGGCCCTGGTGGTCGGCGTGTTCCTCGGCGAGTGGCTGGCCCACGCCATCGGGCAGACGCGCAGTTTTCTGGATTTCACCGGGGCAAGCCGCTTACGCGTCGGGCTGACGCCCACCATCCTCGGGCAGGGCCTCGTGGGGCTGAGCGTGATTCTCCTCGCGCAGTTCCTCGTCCCCATCCTCAGCCACGCCGAAGCCACCATCGTCACCTACAAATTGGAACGCGCCCGCGCGGTGCGCGCGCCATGGTGGCAACGCTATTGGCTCGATGCGCTCCTGCTCCTGCCCGCCGCCTACGGCCTCTACCAACTCCAGCAACAAAGTCGCGCCGCCCTCGCCGCCACCGCCGCCGCACCCGACCCGTTGCAAAATCCCTTACTGCTGCTCACCCCGGCCCTGTGCATCTTCGCCGCTGGCCTCTTCACCCTGCGCCTCGTGCCGCAACTCATGGGCCTCGCCAGTTGGCTTCTGCGCCCGACCAAAAGTGTGGGCCTGCTCATGGCCGCGCGCTATCTCGCCCGCACGCCTGCGTTCTACAGCGCGCCGCTCATCCTGCTCGTCCTCACCCTGGGCCTCTCGGCCTTCACGGCCTCGCTCGCACAAACGCTCAACAACCAACTCCACAAACAGCTCTACTACCAAACCGGCGCCGATCTCCGCCTCACCGAAACCGGCACCACCTTCAACGAAAACACCCCCAACCCGGTCTGGACCTTCCGCCCGGTGGATGAGCACCTGGGCCTGCCCGGCGTGCGCGCGGCAACCCGCGTGGGGCGTTACGCCGCGACCGCCTCCGTCGCCGCCGAAATGACGTTCATGGGCCTTGACCGATTGACCTTCCCGAACGTGGCCTACTGGCAACGCGACTTTGCGTCCCAATCGTTGGGCGCGTTATTGAACGGCCTGGGCGCGGACCCGGCGGGGGTGCTGGTCTCGAACGATTTGCTGTCCCGCGCGAAACTCAAGATCGGCGACCCCCTCGCCTTCAGCGTCAAACTGCGGGCCGGGCAATCCACCCCATTCAAGGCCACCATCGTCGGCGCGTTTGATCTGTTCCCCTCATGGTATGCCGAGTCCGGCCCGCTCATCGTTGGCAACCTCCACGCGCTCTTTGCCCAGGCCGGCGGTGAATACCCGTACGAAGTCTGGCTTCACACCGCCCCCACCACCGACCCCGATGAAATCATTTACGGCGTGCGCGGCTACAGCGCCCTGCTCGACCCGCTGGCCGACCTCACGCGCCTCAACAAAAACGGCCTCAACACTTTCGTCAAAGACTGGACTTCGGCCCCGCGCCTCATCACCACCCAGCAACGCCGCCCCGAATGGCAGGGGCTGTTCGGCCTGCTCTCGGTGGGCTTTGTGGCCTCAGCCGTGCTGACCGTCCTCGGCTTCCTGCTCTACGCGCTGTTCTCCTTCCGCCGCCGCTTCATCGAGATGGGCATGCTCCGCGCCATTGGTTTATCCGTTGGGCAAATGACCAGCCTGCTCGCCGCCGAACTCGCCTTTCTCATCTTGCTCGGCATCGCGGTGGGTACGGCCTTTGGCGTTTGGGCCAGCCGCCTGTTTGTCCCCTACTTGCAAATCGGCGCGGCGGCGCAGGCCAAATATCCGCCCTTCCAAATCGAAATCGCCTGGCTATCCATCTTCCAAATCTACTTCCTCTTCGCCGCCCTCTTCCTCGCCGCCCTCGGCGTGCTGATTGCCTTGTTGCTGAGAATGAAAATTTTCCAGGCCGTGAAACTTGGAGAGACCAGTTAAATGGTAATTGGTAATTACCATTTACCAATTACTCTTCACTTCCTCATGCCCTCCCCCCTCATCCTCTGCGAAAGCCTCGTCAAAATCTACCACCTCACCCCCGAGGCCGGGCATGCGCGCGATTCCCTTGAAATCCAGGCCCTGCAAGGCCTCGACCTCACCGTGACCGCGGGCGAGATGATGGGCATCGTCGGCGCGAGCGGGAGCGGCAAATCCACGCTCCTCAACATCCTCGGCGGGCTGGACCGGCCCACCGGGGGCCGCGCCCGGGTGGATGACCGTGACCTCGGGCGGCTGTCCGCCGCCGCGCTAGACCGCTATCGCCGCGAGACCGTGGGCTTTGTCTGGCAACATGGCGCGCGCAATCTCCTGCCGTATCTCACCGCGCTCGAAAACGTGCGCCTGCCGCTCCTGCTCTCCGGTCACCTCGGCGGCCAGGCCCACCGCCGCCCGCTCGAACTTCTGCGCCTCGTGGGCCTCGCCGACCGGCAACAGCATCGCCTCGCCGAACTCTCCGGCGGCGAACAACAGCGCGTCGCCATTGCCATTGCCCTCGCCAACCAGCCGCGCCTGCTCCTGGCCGACGAACCCACCGGCGAACTCGACACCGCCACCGCCCAAATCATCTACACTTTACTCCGCGAACTCAACCGCACGCTGGGTCTCACCATCGTCATCGTTAGCCACGACCCCGGCCTGGCGCGCCATGTAGATCGGGTGGTGGCCGTGCGCGATGGCAAACTCGCCAGCGAAACCGTGCGCGTTACCCACACCGATGATGCGACCGCCCATCACTATGAAGAACTCGTCGCCCTCGATTCGGTAGGCCGCCTGCAAATCCCGCGCGAACACTTGGAGCAATTTGGCATCCGTCGCCGCGCCCGACTGGAAGTGGTGACCGATGGCATTTTGATCCGCCCCCCGGCCACCCCCGAAGCC
>CAYUFY010000212.1:0-8828 GCA_964443795.1 uncultured Anaerolineales bacterium
GGTGGCAATCCGCTTCAGGGTTTGGGCTAGCGCGGAGTAATCCAGCCGATGCCCCTCCGTCCAAATACTCTGTGCTTTGGCCGGGCGGCCATTCGGCAACAGCAATCCGGCCAGATCGGGAAAGCGCTGAATGTCCTCCATCTGATCAGTGATGGCCATCATCACGCGCCAGTTGACGGGCAGGCCCGCCTCGGCTATTTCAATGGCTGGTTCCAAAACCTTACTCAAGGGTAATCGGCCAAACAGCTCATGGGCCGCGCACATGCCTGCCACCGCGCCCGGCACCGCGCAGGCCAGATAACCCTTTTCGGATAAACGGTCTTTGGTGTGAGGATGGCCGTAATAGGTGGGCGGCACCGAGGGGTCAATCTCGAACATGGTGGGGGTGGCCCGGCCCGGCGCGCGCACATACGAGTCAATCGAGATAAACTCTTGGCGCTCGGCCCAAAAGATTGATATGCGAGCATAGCCCCCAATCCCGCAGTTCATGGGTTCGACCACATAGCCCACAAACGCGGAAGCCAGCAAGGCGTCAATGGCATTGCCGCCGTGTTGAAGGATGCGAACTCCCGCCTCGGCTTCTAATTCATGCCCTCCGACCACCAAGCCATGCTCGGCGGTGACCAAAGATTGGGTAGCGAGTATTTGACTGCGGATCATGCTAACTCCTATAAAATGGTTTAGCGCCCCAACTAACTTCCATCTCCCTTAGTTTAGGCCACAATAATAATTGACACAAGCGCGATAAACCACTGTCGCCCAGTCCAATATTTGTAGGCGAAGGCTGTGCGGAAAATACAAATCAAGTAGCGAGTGAATATTTGACCTCCGCGCCAATTGAGACTATTTTCAAAACACCGAATCGCGTATACTTGGCGCGCCAGCAAATCACACACAGTTTTTTAACACGATCAGCTCGGTCAGGTCGCCAGCGTCTTGCCGGGCACCTGCTGTGCTAAATGTCGGGAGACCAACTCATGACTCTTGAAAACTCAACCCCGCGGCGCGGCCGCGCCGCCCGTGTGGCCGAACGCGCCGCGCGCAAGACCATGGATCAACGTCCGATCCGACCCGGCCTGGTGGGGGGCCGCTACCAGCCGTTGACGCAACCCGAACAGGAGCGCATCCATCACACCGCATTGGATTTGATGGAGCAGGTCGGGTTCGCCGACCCGATCCCCTCGATGGTCGAGCTGGTGACAGCCAAAGGGGGCTGGCTCAACGACAAAGGTCGGTTGTGCTATCCGCGTGGGCTGGTCGAAGATATCGTTGCCAATGCTCAGCGGCGCTTTGTCATGCCCGGGTTCTCACCCGAACACGACATGGAAGTCGGGGGCAGTCGCGTCCATACCGGCACGGGGGGCGCGGCCCCGATGGTGCTCGATTTCCACACGGGCCACTACCGCCCGTCGCAACTACTGGATGTCTATGACCTGGCCCGCTTGGTGGACACGCTGGATAACATTCATTACTTCTGGCGGCCGGTTGTCGCACGGGATACCTCCACCACGCTTGATTTGGACTTAAACACCACTTACGCTTGTCTCGCTGGCACCACCAAACATATTGGTGTCAGCTACGTGAACGGCAAAAATTGCCGCACTGCGTTGGAGCTGTTTGATATGGCCCTGGGAGGCGAGGGTAAATTTCGCGAACGCCCCTTCTGTTCAATTTCTTGTTGCCACGTCGTGCCACCTTTGCGGTTCGCGGTCGAATCCTGCGAGGCGCTGGAAGCGGCGGTGCGCGGCGGTATGTGCATCACCCTGCTTTCCGCCGCGCAGTCCGGGGCGACCGCCCCAGCGGCGCTGGCAGGCACCATCGTGCAGGCCATCGCCGAGACTCTGGCCGGATTGGTTTTTGTCAATTTGATTGATCCGCTGTGCCGCGCCAATCTGGGAACCTGGCCGTTTGTCTCGGACCTGCGCACTGGCGCGATGTCGGCGGGTAGCCCGGAACTGGCGCTGGTGGTGGCGGGGTGCGCGCAGATGGCGCGGTTTTACGATCTCCCCGGGAGCGTGGCCGCTGGCATGACCGATTCCAAATTGCCAGATGCTCAGTCTGGCGCTGAGAAAGCCTATACGTTGGCGCTCGCCGCGAATGCCGGTTCGACTCTCATCATGGAGAGCGCCGGGATGCACGCCAGCCTCCTGGGCGCCAGCTATGAAAGTTATGTGATTGACAATGATATTTTGGGCGCGGTCCAGCGCACCGTCCGGGGCATCGAAGTGACTGATGAGACGCTTTCCTTCGACGTGATCAAGAACGTGGTCAATGGGGAAGGTCATTTTCTCGGCCAGGCGCAGACCATTGAACGGATGGAGACGGATTATATTTATCCGTTGGTGGGTGATCGTAACAGCCCCGAGAAATGGAATGAGCAAGGCGCTACGGATGTGCGCCAACGCGCGCGCGAGCGGGTGCGCCAAACCCTGGCCACGCATTACCCCACTCATCTTGACCCGGCGCTGGACGACAAGATTCGCGCCAACTTCAATATCTTATTACCGCGCGAGGCCATGAAGCCCGGCAGTCGGAGATGGTGAGGCGACCATGAAAATCACCGATGTCAAAACCTTTGTTGTGGGTAACCCGCCACCCCATTTTGGCGGGCAGTATTGGGTCTTTCTCAAGCTGACCACCGATAGTGGCATTAGTGGTTACGGCGAAGTTTATTCGGTACCGTTTCACCCCCACGTGGTCGCCAAGATGATCGAGGATGTCTGCGCCCGGCAGGTTATCGGCGCCGACCCGTTTAAGATCGAGCGCTTGTGGCGGATCATTTATTCCAGCGGCTTTACCCAACGCCCCGACACGTCAATCCTCGGCATCCTCAGCGGCATTGAGATGGCCTGTTGGGATATTGTGGGCAAAGAATTGAACAAGCCAGTCTATGAATTGTTGGGTGGGCTGGTTCACGAACGCTTGCGCTCTTACACCTACATCTACACGGAAGACAACGACCAAACGAATGTGTATGCCGATGCCGAACTGTCGGCGGAGCGCGCGGCCAAGTACGTTAAGCAGGGCTTCACGGCGGTGAAGTTCGACCCGGCGGGGCCGTATTCGGCTTTCGACCCGCGCCAACTGTCACTCGAAGCGCTCGACTTGAGCGAGAAGTTTGTCCGGCTGATCCGCGAGGCGGTGGGCAGTAAATGTGATTTACTGTTCGGGACGCACGGACAAATGACCCCGGCGGGGGCGATCCGGTTGGCGAAACGGTTGGAACCCTACGATCCGTTGTGGCTGGAAGAACCCGTGCCGCCGGAGAATCCCGAAGAGATGGCCCTGGTGGCGCGCGGGACGAGCATCCCCATTGCCACAGGCGAGCGCCTCGCCACCAAATACGAATTCGCGCGGGTATTGCGGCATCAGGCCGCCGCCATTTTGCAAATGGCCGTGGGGCGCATGGGCGGGATTCTCGAGGCCAAGAAAATCGCGGGGATGGCCGAGGCCCATTACGCGCAGATCGCTCCGCATTTATATTGTGGCCCCATCGCCGCCGCCGCCGATATTCAGGTGAGCGCGTGCAGCCCCAATTTTCTGATCCAGGAAAGCATCCTCACCTGGGGCGGTTTCCATGCGGAGATACTCACCGAGAAAATTCAATGGGAGGATGGCTACATTCTCCCGCCGACCAAGCCGGGTTTGGGTGTGGAATTAAATGAGGCGGTGGCTGAGGCGCACCCCTACACCGGCCAACGGTTACATTTGGAGATGGCCGATCGGCCGATAATTTAAAACACAGGAGCTTCCATGGCAAAACATTACGGGTTTATTGGCTTGGGCAATTTAGGGTTTCACCTGGCGTCCAGCTTGGTGCGCGCGGGGTTTGAGGTCACCGTGCACGATCTCAATCCAACGGTGGCTGAACCGTTGTTGACGACTGGAGCCAAGTGGGCCGCTTCTTCCAAAGCGACCGCCGAGGCGGTAGATAGCGTCTTCACTTGTCTGCCTTCACCCAGGGCCGTGAGCGCGGTGGTGAGCGGCGAAAACGGAATCCTCGCCGGGCTTAAACCGGGGGGAACGTGGATTGACATGAGCACCAATGATTTTCACGAGACCAAGCGTCTCGCCGCGCTCGCCGCCGAAAAAGGAATTGCCACTTTGGAGTCGCCGGTGACCGGCGGGGTGCATAAGGCCGCCTCGGGCGAAATCACGGTCATTGTTGGCGGGCCAAGGGATGCTTACGAAACGCACTTGCCCGCTCTGCAAGCGATGGGTGGCAAGGTGTTTTACATGGGCGAGCTCGGCAGTGCCTCGGTGATTAAAGTCATCACCAATATGCTGGCGTTCATTCATTTGGTAGCGGCGGGCGAGGCGCTGATGTTGGCCAAGCGGGGCGGGATTGATTTGACGCAGGCCTTTGAGGTCATCCGCGCCAGTTCGGGCAACAGCTTTGTGCATGAGACCGAGAGCCAGGTGATTTTGAATGGCAGTTACAACATTGGGTTCACCATGGATTTGGCCTGCAAGGATTTGCACTTTGCCCATGAGTTGGGCCGCGAATTTGGCGTGCCGCTGGAGGTGGCCGGGTTGGTGGAACAGACTTTCATCCGCGCCCGGTCGCAATATGGCGGGGACGCGTGGTCGTCGCAAGTGGTGAAACTGCTCGAAGACGCGCTCAGCACCGACCTGCGCGCGCCGGGTTTCCCTGAGGTGTTGACGGCTTAGATTTTCATCAACCACAAGAGTTAACAGATATGGACTGGACTGACCGCAATTTGCCTGGCGGCGCGCGCGACTTGATTGGGTATGGGCCGAACCCGCCCCGGGTGCAGTGGCCCGCTGGGGCGCGGGTGGTGGTCAATCTGGTCTTAAACTATGAAGAGGGGGCCGAGTATTCGGTCATCTCGGGTGATGATCGTAACGAGGGCTTTACCGAATACAACATTGATCCCATCGCCGCTCCGCAACGCGACCTGGTCTCCGAGTCGGTGTATGAATATGGCAGTCGCGCCGGGGTGTGGCGCTTGCTCCGGTTGTTTGACCGCTACAATCTCAAGGTCACGATTTTTGCCTGTGCTTTGGCGTTGGTGCGCAACCCGGCGGTGGCGGAATGGATTAAACGCGCCGGGCACGAAGCCTGCTCACATGGCTGGCGCTGGTCGGAGTTCTGGAAGATGTCCCGCGATGAGGAGCGCGAAGAAATCGCTAAAGCCGTGCGCGATATCCAGCAATTCACCGGTGAGCGCCCGTATGGCTGGAATGCGCGCTATGGCCCCAGTGTCCACACCCGCGAACTGTTGGTCGAGGAGGGCGGCTTTCTGTATGACTCAGACGCTTACAACGATGACTTGCCTTACTTCACCCCGGTCAGTGGCAAACTGCATTTAGTCATCCCGTACACCAAGACTTACAACGATGTGCGCTTTGTCATCCCGCAAGGTTATAGCCGCCCCGGCGATTTTGTGGAATGGTGTCGGCAGGGACTCGATTACTTGTGGGAGGAAGGCGAGACCCACCCCAAGATGATGTCCATCGGTATCCACGCGCGGCTCATGGGGCAACCCGCCCGCGCCGCCGCCCTGCGGGATTTTCTGGAGTATGCGCTCAACAAGTCCGGGGTAAAGTTCATGCGCCGGGTGGATATTGCCCGCTGGTGGTTGGCGCACCATACGGAATGGAACTCTTGACCCGCAAGCACTACGCCCCACAGAATATTTATTTCGTCGGGCGTGTAGCCTAACCGCCTTCACCATAGGAGTTATCCATGCGTCTCAAAGATAAAGCCGCCATTGTCACCGGCGCAGGGAGCGGGATCGGGCGGGCGATTGCGTTGGGCCTGGCCCGCGAGGGGGCGCGCGTGGTGTGCGCAGATGTGACACCTGGAGCGGCGCTCACCGCCGAGGCCATTGTGGCCGCCGGGGGCGCGGCGATCGCCGTTCAGGCGGATGTTAGTCAACGGGCGCAGATCGAAACGTTGTTAGCGCAAGCACTTGCGGCTTATCAGCGGGTTCACGTTCTCGTGTGCGCGGCGGGCATTGGCCCGGTGCATCACTTCCTCGACATCCCCGATGACGAATGGGAGCGGGTTCTCGCTGTCAATCTCAAGGGCTTATTCATCTGCGGGCAGGTGGTGGCGCGGCACATGGCGCAGGCCGGCGGGGGGAGCATCATCAACGTCACTTCACAGGTCAGCGACATTGCGCAACCCGATGCCGCGCACTACTACGCCTCCAAAGGCGGCGGGCGGCAATTGACCAAGGCCATGGCGATTGATCTGGCGCGCTTCAATATCCGCGTCAACGCGTTGGCCCCCGGCCTCACCAACACGGGCATGACCAAAGCCACGCAAGCGAGTGGCGAAGAGAAGTGGACTTACCGCCAAAAAATCCTGGATCATATTCCGATGGGCCGCCCGGCCGAACCCGAAGAAATGGTCGGCGCGGCGGTGTTTATGGCCTCGGATGAATCAACGTATATGACCGGTGCCTCGCTGGTGGTAGATGGCGGCTATACGGCTATGTAAGTGTCACGTGACACGTGGCACCTGATATTAAACACATGACCCTCCTCATCACTGGCGGCACTGGCTTTGTAATGAGCAACCTCGCGCGGCACTGGCTCGAAAGTGACGCACAGGCGACGGCGATTATTTTGGATGCGGCCTCACCCGATATGGCTTGTGAGCGGTTCTTTGCGCCCGTGCGTGACCGGCTTACCTTCAGCCTCGGGGATGTGACCGACGCGCGGGTGTGGCAATCCCTGGCGGGCGCGGGCATCACGCGCCTCGTGCACGGGGCCACCATCACGCCCTCGACCGAGCGCGAACGCGAGCGCCCGCAACAAATCCTCGAGGTCAATTTCAATGGCACGGTGCAAGCGTTGGAGTTCGCGCGTCAGCAACCCGGTTTCCAGCGCTTCATCTACATCAGTTCCGGCTCGGTCTATGGCGAGGCCCTGCCCGGCACTTTTGATGTGCCAGTGCGTGAAGACGGGCGCATTGACCCCATTGAGTTATATGCGATTACGAAATATGCCTCGGAGTTGGTGACCCGGCGTTACAGCGATTTGTTTGCGCTCGACGCGATCGCGGTGCGCCTGAGCGGAGTCTACGGCCCGATGGACCGGGCCACCCCCGCCCGCGCGGTGGAATGTGTCCCGAACAAGATTGCCCACCTGGCGCTGGCCCGCCAACACATCAAAGTGAAAGCGCTCGATGCGGGCGGCGACTTCATCCATGTCGGGGATATTGCGGTGGCGTTGGGCTTGCTCCTCCGCGCCTCATCACTCAAGCACCCGGTCTACAACATCGCCTACGGCCAGTTCTCGCTCATCAGCGAAATGATAGACATCGCCCGCGAACGCGTCCCCGCTTTGAGCGTGGAAGAAGTTCCCGAAGCCGAGGCCGACATCACTTATGACCCGCGCCAACGTCTGGCCCGCTGGGCCGATTACGACATCGCGCGGTTGCGCGCCGAACTGGGCTGGCAACCTCGCCCCCTGCGCGAAGCCTTACAGAGTTATATGCAGTGGATTAAAGACAACGAGCCGGGTTGGGAAAACTACGCGCCGTTTGCCAAAGACTCAGTGGGACGATTTAAATGACTCGTCTTACGGTCATTCCGAGTGACAGCGAGGAATCTCTACAGCCGCCTTACTGGAATTGTTTTCAATCCTAATCCGCGCCCGGGCGTTTACTTGAACCCGAACATTGGACTGACCCTGCGTCTCCGAGTGCAGACCAACGTGCGGGAACGCGATAACTTTTGGAAGCGGATTAGCTTGTAATCCTTCCACACCTTCCACACGGATTACGAAACACGCAATATGGCTTATTCGCCTAAATTCCAGCTCGCCTTCTCCCGTGACTTCCTCACTGACTCTGGTCAACTGGCTTATGGCGATGTGGGTTTAAGTAAATTGGATGCGGCGCCCGAGCGCCTCACCCATCGCTTCCTCGACGACTACCACGCCGAAGTCACCCCTGCACAAATTGCTGAGATAGACGGGCTGGTGATTATTTACCCACACATCACGCCCGCCACTTTTGCGCGCGGCGCGGACCGCCTGACCTTCATCGGGCGGTGCGGTGTGGGCTACGATCGCGTGAACGTGGCGGCTTGCACGGCCAACGATGTGGCGCTGATGAACGCGCCGCAGGCCATGCGTTTGCCCACCGCGTCCTCATCGCTCATGTTTATGCTGGTCTTCAGCAAGCGCCTGCTCGAACTACAACGTCTCACGCGCGAGGGGCGGTGGGATTTGCGCGGCGACACGATGGGTTTTGAACTCAAGGGCCGCACGCTTGGCATTGTTGGCTTGGGTCACACCGGGAGCGGTTTGGCCGAACTGGTCGCGCCGTTTGAGATGCGGGTCATTGCCTATTCCCCGCATGCCGACCCCGAGCAAGCCCGCCGTCTCAACGTAGAACTGGTCGCGCTCGACGATCTTCTGCGCCAGGCAGATTTTGTGGCGTTGCACTGCCGCCTGACCGATGAGACGCGTGGCTTGATGGGCGCGCGCGAACTGGCGCTGATGAAGCCCACGGCTTACCTCATCAACATGGCGCGCGGCCCGGTGGTGGACCACGCCGCTTTAACGGAGGCCCTGCGGGCGCGGCACATCGCGGGGGCAGGGCTGGATGTTTTTCACGCTGAACCCCTCCCCGCCGATGACCCCATCCTCCAACTCGAGAATGTCATTGCCACCCCGCACTGGCTGAGCGGCACGCGCGACGCCTTTCTCTACGCGGGCCGCACCAATTGCGAGGGGATGCTCGAGGCCGCCCACGGGCGCTTGCCCGCGAACATCGTCAACCGCGAGGTGTTGGAGCGCCCGGGCTTTCAGGCCAAGTTGGCCCGATTCAAATAATCAAAGGACTGTTC
>CAYUFY010000213.1:0-8803 GCA_964443795.1 uncultured Anaerolineales bacterium
CGTTTTTACGGGCCAGCCGTATATGCCGCAGTTAAATGGCTAGGCAGTTACCAAGAACAGCCGTAAAAACAGTTGGAATTTTGAGACATACAATTTTCAAAAATCAGTAATTGGCCGTTAATCAGCGGCACCACTGCCGCCACCGGTTCGCCGTTCCGCCGAATGATAATCGTCTCGCGCCCAACGGTTTCATCATCGGGGTTCACCATATACGGTGCATTGACTTCGCGCAAAATTTGTTCGGGCATGGCTCACCTCACTGTTGGGATTATACTCCCAAGTGAACTTTGAAATTTGAATCTTGGGATTTGGGAGTTTGATTTATGTTCCTTCTCGCCCTCCGCAACCTCCGCGCCCGCACCGGGCGCACGCTCTTCACTGCCTTTGCCATTGCGCTCGGGGTGGCGCTCATCTTCGCGGGCCGCATCGTGGGTGTCGCTACCGATGAAGTGAATAAACAGGCGCGGGTCAACCGTCTCGCCGGCGCAGATTTGGAAGTGTCGTCGGCCACTCGCGTCAACTTCAGCGCCCGCGTCGCCGATGAACTGCTGACCTACCCCGAAGTCGAAGCCACCGCGCCGCTCCTCCGCGCCCGCGCCGAAGGCTCCGATTTGAATTTGCTCGGCGTGGATGCGGTGGCCCCGCTCCGCCCCTACGAACTCGCGGCAGGCAAATTCTTTTCCGCGCCCGAGGCCAATGAGATTCTCATCCCGCTCGGTTGGGCGGCGCAACAGGGCTTGGGCGTGGGCAATGAAGTGGTGTTGACTCTGCGCGACCAACCGCACTCCTTCACCATCATCGGCCTGCTCAAAGAAGAAGGCTTGCCCAGCGGCGCGCCCGTGGCGTGGCTTCCCATTCGCACATTGCAAGCCGCGCTCGCCGCGCCCGAGGAAGTCACAACGATTCTCCTTAAATTGAAGAGCGGCACGAACACCGCCTCGGCGCGCGAGTCGTTGCAAACCGCACTCGGCACGGCTTATGTGGTGTCGAGCGTCGAGACGGGCGTGATTGATGGCGATGTGATTCAGCAAGCCCTCACGGGCGCGGCCCTCCCGTTTGCGGGCGTGATGATTTTGTTGGTGGGCGCGTTCTTCATCTACAACGCCTTCGCCATTACCCTCGCCGAGCGCACGCGCGAAATCGGACAACTGCGCGCGCTGGGCATGACGCGCGGGCAAGTGTTGATGCTGACGCTCACCGAAGCCGCGCTCGTGTCGCTGGCGGGTTCGCTCGTGGGGTTGCTTATCGGTTGGGGCCTCGGCAGTGTGATTGCATTGCAAGCGGGCGCAAACAATGTGGGCGTGCCAGTGGATGGAATCTTGCTTGCGGTGGGCATGGGCTTGTTCATCACGGTGGGCGTGGTGTTCAACCTCGCGTGGCAGGCGGGGCGCGTGTCGCCGTTGGCGGCGATGAGCGCCACAACCCGCAACCCCGCGCGGCGTGGGCCATCCCGGTGGGGCGCCGGCGGCGCGCTGGTCTGCCTCCTCCTCTTCGCTGTCATGTATCAACGTATGCAGAATTACTGGCAGACTTCCACGGCCTCCATGTCGTGGGAGACGTTCATCCCGCCGCTCGTCCTCGGCGGCGCGGTGTTGTTTGCGTTGCCGCTGTTTACGCGCGCGATGTTGTCGCTTGGGGCCAGATTCCGCTGGGGCGTGAGTGGCCGCTTGGCCCTCGACACCCTCGCGCGGCAACCGGGTCGCGCCGCGCTCACCACCGTCACGCTCACCATCAGCCTCATGTTGGTCATCTTCCTCACCAGCATCACGCAAGGCATCGCGGCCTCGGCGGCTGATAACTATACGCCGCTCTTTGCCGACTATGACTTTGGCTTGATTCGCTCCACCACCTCCAACGAAGTCGGCCCACCGCTCCCGCCCGCCTTGCAAACTGACCTCGACGCGCTGGCGGCGCAGGCCGAGATGTTCCGCTGGGGTTCCATCCCCGTCGCCGACCCCAACAGTTATCCCTTTGGCGTGTCATCGCCCGCGCCCGTGTATGTGGGCGACCTCGCTCTTTACAATCGCGTGCGCCTGTTCCGCGCCATGGAAGGCTCGTGGGAAGAAGCCGAGAAATATTTTGCCGCTGGCCCAGCCATCGCCATCCCCGAAGTGGCCGCCCGGGTGTACAACGTGCACCCCGGCGACAAATTAACGATTGACACCTACGAAGGCCCCGTGGATTTCACGGTTGCGGTTGTCTCCAACGCCTTCATTTTCACTAAAGCCGATGGCGCGCGCTATTTTCACGTCCACCCCACTATCTTTTTCTTTAGCATTCCGCCGGGCGCAGATTCCGACTCCATCCGTGCCCAAGCGCGCGACCTCGCGACCAAACACAAACTGCAATTCCTCGACGAACCCAACACCTTCTTCTCCAGCTTCCTCGATGTTTTCCTCGGCGGGATACTCGCGCTCTTTGGCGGCCTCACCTCCATCTCCGGCATCGTCGCCGCGCTCGGCATTGCCAACACCCTCATCGCCTCGGTGCTGGAACGGCAACGCGAACTCGGCACGCTCCGCGCCCTCGGCTTCACCCGCGCGCAAGTGCGCGGCCTCGTCGTCACCGAAGCCGGCCTGCTCGGTTTCATCGGTTCACTGCTCGGTGTGGTCGGCGGCTTGGCGATGGGCTACGCCGCGCAACAACTCATCAACGCGCAACTTGCCACAGTGGGATTCGAGTCTCCCAGCGGACTGCCGCTCCCGTGGGGCGTGTCCGTCTTTGCGCTGATTGCTGGCCCTGCGCTCTCGATGCTTGTGGCATTATGGCCCGCCGACCGCGCGGCCAATGTGAACCCGGCAGATGCGATGCGCGCCGAAGGCTCAACCGGCTTCCTGAAACCCGCGCCCCATCTCGGCCCCACGGGTGTGCGCGGCCTCCTCGCGCGGATGCCGCTCGCGGCCAAACTCTCGTTCACCACCGGCCTCATCCTCGTCGTCACCATCGCCGCGCTCACGGCGTTGCGCGTCAACTACGAGCGCCAACTCATCGAAGACAACATCCGCGCCATCTTCGCCCGCGCCGTCGAACTCATGGTGGACTCCGGCGAAAGCCAAATCCCTGCCACCGAGACCGAACTCACGCCCGCGCTCGTCAAAGCCATGTTCGCGCAATCCGGCACCTCCGCCGATTCGCTCAATCAACTTTTTCAAGGCGGCCACTCGCCCTACGACTTCACCCTGCGCTACGCCTTCATCACCAACGCCCGCTACCAAGTGCTCTCCAGCACACACGCCGAATACAACAACACCACACTCACGAACACCGTGACGTTGGCGGGCGCGGCCCCTACCGTGCGCCTCACCGATTGGACAGGGGAGCGCGCGTTTGAAGCCGTCCTCGCCATTCAAAATCAGGGCGGGCAAACGCTCGGCTACGCCATCATCGGCATCTCCACCGACCCGGTGGATAACCTCACGCGCGACATCGTGACCGGCTCCCTGTGGATGATGGCCGTCGCCCTCGCGGTGGCCGTGACCCTCACAGTGTTCTTCACCCGCCGCGCCCTCGCGCCCCTCACGCAAATTGCGGCGGCCGCGCACGCCGTCGCTCGCGGCGACCTGACCCAGCGCATCCCCGAAACCCGTTGGGATGAAGTCGGGCGAGTCGCGCGCTCATTCAATGAAATGGTCTCCGGCCTCAACGACCGTGAGCGCATGCGCGACCTATTCGGGCGCTATCTCTCCCGCGAAGTGAGCGAGGCCGTCCTCGCGGGCCGTGTCACCCTCGGCGGCGAGCGCAAGACCATCACCTGTCTGTATGTGGATATGCGCGGCTCGACTTCCTTCGCCGAAAAATATCAGCCCGAAGAAGTAATGGCCGCGCTCAACGGCTACTTTGAAGTCATCATCCTCGCCACCGAAGCGCACGGCGGCATCGTCAATCGCTTTGTGGGCGATGAAGCCGTGTGCGTTTTCGGCGCGCCGCGCGACTACCGCGACCACGCCGACCGCGCCTTGCAAGCCGCCCTCGCCATGCGCGCTGGCTTGGCCTACTTAAACTCGAAACGCGAAACCCTAAACCTCCCAACTTTAAAATTCGGCATGGGCTTAAATTCTGGTGAAGTCGTGGCGGGTGCGACTGGCAGTGAAGAACGCCAGGAGTACACCGTCATCGGCGACGCGATGAACGTGGGCGCGCGGATTCAGGCGCTCAACAAAACCTTCCCCGATTACGATATTTTGGTGAGTGAGTTCACGGTAAACGCAGTGAAGGCGGAATACAACCTCGTTGACCTCGGCCCAGTGGAATTGCGGGGGAAGCGTGAGATGGTGCGGGTGTTCGGCATTGCCGATTGATGATTTTTGTTTTCTGATTGAACCAATCTACAATCAACAATCAACACTCATGTATTCTTCTCCTTCACATCCGTCACGCCAAGCGGTCATCGGCTATCTGGCGACTGATTACTGTTGACTGATGACTGCCCTCTCGGAGACCCTCATGCTACCTCAAGCCTACACCCTGCACCCGCGCCTCATCGAACTCCGCCGCGCCATTCATCGTAACCCTGAACTTGGCTTCGACGTTCACCACACCGCTGACCTGGTGGCGCGCACCCTCAGCGAATTGGGGGTGGAAGTCCAAACGGGCGTGGGCAAAACCGGCGTGGTCGGGTACCTCGGCGACGGGCCAGGGCCAGTCATCGGCATTCGCGCCGATATGGACGCCCTGCCCATCCTCGAAGCCAACGGCTTTGAACACGCCTCGCAAGCGCCCGGCAAAATGCACGCCTGCGGCCACGACGGTCACACCGCCATGTTGCTGGGCGTGGCCATGTTGCTCGCCAAACACAAACTCCCCGGCCAAATTCGTCTGCTGTTTCAACCTTCCGAAGAAGCCTCCGATGCCGAGGGCATTAGCGGCGCGCCGCGCATGATTGACGATGGCGCGCTTAAGGGCGTTGACCATGTCATCGCGCTCCATGTGGATAGCACCCTCGATACCGGCCTCATTCGCGTCGCGGCGGGCCAAGTCAGCGGGGCCGATGCCACCTTCCGGGCGCACATCCTCGGTAAG
Organism: uncultured Anaerolineales bacterium; assembly: GCA_964443795.1. Taxonomy (GTDB): domain Bacteria; phylum Chloroflexota; class Anaerolineae; order Anaerolineales; family UBA6663; genus DATDRS01. Next base: position 5,020 of record CAYUFY010000213.1, read on the forward strand.
GGCGGGCATGGCGCGCACCCCAATTGGAGCAACGACCCCATCTGGCTTGCCACCCAGGTGCTGAACGCGCTCTACGCTGTGCCCTCGCGCCGGGTGGACCCGTTTCAACCGGCGGTGCTCTCGTTGGGCATCGTGCGCGGCGGTGAGGCCTCCAACGTCATCCCGGCTTCCGTCTATTTGGAAGGCACGGTGCGGGGCATGGCCATCCAAGTGCGTGAGCAACTGATTGGCGAGGTGGAACGCTGTTTGGGGATTGCCCGCGCCCTCGGCGGGGATTACCGCTTGGAGATTGAACGCGGCTACCCGAACATGGTCAACGACCCGGGCGTGGTGGACCGCATCCGCGCGGCGAGCCGCGACCTGTTGGGCCCGGACTCCCTCGCGGAGGAGCACCAGACCCTGGGCGTGGAAGATTTCGCCTACATGACCCACATCGCCCCCGGTGCCATGTTCAGCCTCGGCACCAAGAAACCCGGCGAGTCGCCACGCTTTGCCCACACCCCCGACTTTGATATTGACGAAGACGCCCTGCCCATCGGAGCGGCCATGCTGGCCGAGACCGCCTTGCGGCTCATGCGCGCGGCGCAACCTTCATCTCCGAATCCGAATCCATCGGGAGCGATCTAATCATGAAGATTTTGGTATTGGCCCTCGGCTCGCGCGGCGATGTGCAACCCTTTTTAGGGTTAGCCGTCGGCTTGCGCGAGGCCGGGCATCATGTCACCCTCGCCGCGCCGTACAACTATCGGGAATGGGTGGAAGCGCACGGCATCTATTTTCATCCGGCGCGGTTTAACCCGCAGGATATGTTGCAAAGCCCCGAAGTCCAAGCCATCGTCAAGAGCCGCAACGTCGCGCGCCAAATGCGCGTCATCACCGAAGTCGTTGGCCCCGGCCTCATCCAATCGCTGGATGATTTTTGGGAGGCAAGCGCCCCTGCCGAGTTTGTCGTGCAGACGGGCACCGGCTTTGGCGGCTCCGAGATCGCGCAACTGCGCGGCATCCCCATGGCGATGGCGTTTCTACAACCGTTTGCGCCCACCCGCGCCTTCCCCTCATTCTTTTTGCCGGTGCGCGGCTCGCTGGGCAGCTGGTATAACCGCCTTACCTACACCCTCACAAATGCCGTACTGTGGCCGACGATGGGCCCGCCCGCCAATGAATGGCGCCGCACGCGCTTCAACTTGCCGCCCTATAAATCTCTGCCCAACCTGTTTGATTATGCGCGCCAAACGGGCGCGCCCGTGATGCACGCTTACAGCCCCAGCGCCTTGCCCAAACCCGCCGATTGGGGCGAGCATATTCATGTCACCGGTTATTGGTTTTTAGATGCGCCCCCGGCGTGGCAACCCGCACCGGAACTGTTGCGCTTTTTAGAGAGTGGCCCGCCGCCGGTGTATATCGGCTTTGGCAGTATGCGCGACGACGACCCCGAGCGCCTGACGCGCCTCATCCTGCGCGCATTAGAACTGAGTGGACAACGCGGCCTTCTCCTCACCGGCTGGGGTGGCCTCGCCGCCAACGCGCCCACCGACAAAGTATTTTTTGTAGACAACGTGCCGCACGCCTGGCTTTTTCCGCGCATGGCGGCGGTGGTGCATCACGGTGGGGCCGGGACGACTTCGGCGGGGTTCCGCGCAGGCGTGCCGAGTTTGATCACGCCCTTTGCGCTCGACCAGTACGCTTGGGCGGGATTAGCGACGCACCTCGGGGTACGCCCGCCCCTCGGCGATATGAAAGCCCTCACTGCCGAAAAACTGGCGGCGGCCATTAACGCCGCGGTCAACGACGCCTCCCTGCGGGCGCGGGCCGCCGCGCTGGGCCAACAAATCCGCGCGGAGAACGGCATCGCGCGGGCGGTGGAACTCATCGAGCAGCACGCAATCGAATTCAAGCGAAAGGCGTCTCTATGAAAATCCTCATCACCACCCTCGGCTCGCGCGGCGACGTGCAACCGTTTCTGGCGCTGGCCGTTGGCTTACAACAAGCGGGGCATCAGGTGACGCTGGCCGCGCCGCATACTTTTGCCGAATGGATTCGGGCGTATGGCGTGAGCGCACATCCGGTGCGCTTTAATCCGCAGGAATTTATGCAACAGCCGGAGGTGGAAGCCATCCTCAACAGCCGCAATGTGTTGCGCCAATTGCGGCTTATGCGCGATGAAATGGGCGCGGGGATTGGGCAGTCGCTCCACGATTTTTGGGAGGCGGCGCAAACGGCCGATTTTTTGGTGGCGGGCGGCGGCGGGTTGGGCGGCGTGGACATTGCCAGCCAGCGCGGCTTGCCGCTGGCCTTTGGGCACTTGCAACCCGTTCTGCCGACCCGCGCTTTTCCGCCATTTCTCCTGCCGTTTCGGTTCTCGTTCGGCGGTCACTATAACTATCTGACGGCGGCGCTGTTTTCGCGCGCGGCCTGGCCCATGCTCAGCGCGCCCATTAACCGGTGGCGCACCACCCAGATGGGCTGGCCCCCCTGGCGCTCCGCCACCGCGCTGGACACCGCCAGCCGCCGCTTGGGTGCGCCGTGGCTCAACGCCTATAGCCCCAGCGTCTTGCCCAAGCCGGCAGATTGGGCAAGTGAGCACCACGTCACCGGCTATTGGTTTTTAGACGCGCCCCCCGCTTGGCAACCGCCCGAAGATTTGTTGCGCTTTTTAGACCGGGGCGCGCCGCCGGTGTCTATTGGCTTTGGCAGTATGCGCGCCGACCCGGAGCGCCTGACCCAGCTGATGATGCGGGCGCTCGAACTCAGCGGGCAACGCGGCCTCCTGCTGACCGGGTGGGGCGGCCTCGCCCCCCACGCCCCCTCCGATAAAATTTTCTTCGCGGAGAACGTGCCACATGCCTGGCTCTTCCCGCGCCTGGCGGCGGTCGTGCATCACGGCGGCGCGGGCACCACGGGGGCCGGGTTACGCGCGGGCGTGCCGAATATCATCACCCCCCATTCGGGAGACCAATACGCTTGGGCCGAACAGGTGGTGAAATTAGGCGCTGGCCCGCGCGCGCCGGAGATGAAAAAATTGACCGCCGAAAAACTGGCCGAGGCGATTAACACCGCCGTGAATGATTCAGCGATGCGGGCGCGGGCCGCCGCGCTCGGCGAAAAAATCCGCACGGAGAACGGGGTGGCGCGCGCGGTGGAAATCATTGAGCGGCACGCGGCGGAATTCAAACACACAGAATGAGAGGAAAAATGACGGCTCAGGCTTTCCAGGATTTTTACCCCGAACAAACCGCGCACTGCTATGGCTGTGGGCGGCTCAACGCGCACGGTTTGCACATCCAAAGTTATTGGCAGGGCGAGGAAGCTGTGTGTATGTTTGAACCGAAGCCGTATCACACCGCCATCCCCGGCTATGTGTATGGCGGGTTGATTGCCTCGCTCATTGATTGCCACAGCACCGGCACCGCTGCCGCCGCCATGTACCAAGCCGAAAATCGCGCGCTGGATACCGAACCAGCCTTTCGCTTCGTGACCGGCTCACTGCATGTAGATTATCTGCGCCCCACACCGTTGGGCACAAAACTGGAAGTGCGCGCCACGGTGAAGGAAATCAAAGGCCGCAAGGTGGTGGTGGCCTGCGTGGTTTATGCCAACGGCCAGGCCTGTGCCAAAGGCGAAGTGGTGGCGGTGCAGATGCCGGAGAATTTTGGACTAAAGCGATGAATGAATTCATCGCCTGATACAATCAACGCGCTTAAGCGCGTTTCCTCTTTGTGACACTCCCCCGCCGCTAAAGCGGCGGGGCTTCTTGGGACACGCTCGGCCGAGTGGCCCACGTTTT
>CAYUFY010000214.1:0-8803 GCA_964443795.1 uncultured Anaerolineales bacterium
GCACGGGCGGGTCTGGCACGGGCGGGTCTGGTACGGGCGGGTCTGGTACGGGCGGGTCTGGTACGGGCGGGTCTCAGACCCGCCCCTACTTTTTTGTGAACTACACCGACGAAAACGGCGACACGGTCATCGCGCGCTTCAGCGTCTCGGCCGCCGACCCCAATCGGGCCGACCCGGCCAGCGGTCTCGCGCTTTTCCATATCGCGCAACCCTATCCCAATCACAATGGCGGCGACCTGGCCTTTGGCCCCGACGGCTATTTGTACATTGCCATGGGCGATGGTGGCTCGGCGGGCGACCCGCAGGGCAACGCGCAAAATCTCAACACCCTGCTCGGCAAAATTCTACGCGTGGATGTGAATCAACCCGCCTATGGCATTCCGCCAAACAACCCCTTTGTGAATCAGGCCGGGGCCAAACCTGAAATCTGGGCCTACGGTTTGCGTAACCCCTGGCGCATTGCTTTTGACCGGGCGACCGGCGATTTATTTATTGGTGATGTGGGGCAAAACGCGTACGAGGAAATTAATTGGCAACCCACCGCGAGCGCGGGCGGCGAGAACTACGGCTGGGATTTCTTGGAGGGCAAGCATGTGTATGAAGGCAACGCCCCGGCCGGCCTCACCGAGCCGGTGGCTGAATATTCCCACGCCGAGGGCGGGTGCGCGGTGACGGGCGGCTATGTTTATCGCGGCTCCGCCCTGCCCGCGCTCAACGGTATTTATTTTTTCGGGGATTATTGTTCCAGCCAACTGTGGGCGCTCTACCCCGGCGACACAAACTGGCAGGTGGACGAAATGTTCAACGCCGGGTTCCGCGTCTCCTCTTTTGGCGAAGATGAAGCCGGAGAGTTGTATTTGCTCGACCACGGGGGCGCGGTGTATCAGTTGGTGGCGAGGCCGTAAGGCGTGCGCGGGTGTGGAAGTGTGTGTGAGTATGGAAGTTCACCCACACATCCACACGCCTACTCTCTCCCTCACACCCCTTCCAACGCCTCCGGCTTCACCCCCAATAGTTTCTTCGTCAAATCGCCGCCTTCGCGGACAATGTTGAAGAGCGCGGCCCGCAGGTGTTCGTCGGTGACTACCGGGGCGGTGGTCTCGTTGGGGGTCGCCTCCGCCGCCAGGAGCGCGGCTTTCCGCAGGAGTTCGCGGATAAACGCCGGGCTGGCGCCCTCGGTGCGGGCCACCATGTCCGTCAGTTGCGCGTCATCCAATTGCATCTCCAGCCCGCGTCCATAAAGTTCGACCAAGCGCCGGCGGCAATCTGCGTCGGGCAGGGGGAACTCGATGGCCTGGTCAATCCGCCCCGGGCGCGCGGCGAGCGCGGGTTCCAGCCATTCGGGGCGGTTGGTGCTCAGGATGAACACCACATCGCTGTCGTCGCTCAGGCCATCCATCTCATTGAGCAGTTCAAATAACAACGGCGCGGTGTGCTCGTTGCGGCTCCGTTCGAGACCCACCAAATCCACGTCTTCCAGCACCACCACCGCCGGGGCCAGCGCCCGCGCCAGTTGGCACGATTGGGTGATGAGGCCCATCACTCGCCCGGTCATTAAAATCACGGTGCGCCCTTTCATTTGCGAGACCAGGTACATGATGGTCATGGTCTTGCCGGTGCCGGGGGCGCCGTGCAATAGCAAGCCCCGCCGCAAATGCCGCCCGGCCGCGCGCAGGCGCGCCGCGTGTTCGCTAAAGACCAGCGTGTTGCGTTCGATGGTGGTGAGGATGTGTTCCGGCAGGATGATGTCGGCACGGTTGACCTCGGGCAAACGGTGGAAGCGGATATCTTCCGGCCCGCGCCCGCCCAGCGAGATGACGTGCCCGCGATAAACGTTGTGCTTGTAGACCAGGGCGCGCAGTTCGGCGAGCATGGTCTCGGCGTAATCTGCTGCGGCGCACATGATTTCCACATGCAGGGGCGGACTGCCCATGAAGTGTTCTTCGGAATGGACAAACGCCACCGCTTTGCGCCCGTGGTCGCGCATGAGGTACAGCCCCTTTTCCATGCACTGCAAGCGTTCGCCGTTGGCCAGTTCGATAGACCGATATTGCACCGGCCCCTCGGTCACGGTTTGCCATTGCCGCCCCGAGAGGATGGCCATGAGGCCAAAGCCGGGGTGGTCGTGCGCGGCCATGTAGCCCAGGTGCTCGGCGAAGCGTTCGGGGCCGGTGAGGTAGTGGTTGAACGCCAATTGCACGTTAGGCAGTTCGCGCACCAGAAACGACTCGCTCACCACCGCCATCTGGGTGGGGTCGCCCTCCAGAAATTCCATAAGCTTATGCATCAATGGTGGTGGGGCCGGTTCGGGGGGCGGTACTTGCCCATTGACGTAGTCAATAAATTTTTGCCAGGCCGCGCCAAATTCGGCGGGTGAAAAATCGGTGCTCATGAACTCTCCCTATGATTGGATGAGCGAGAATTATACTCCGGCTGTCCGGGAGGGCTATTTGGCATAAATTCTCCAATCGCCCATCTTCTAATATAATCCAGCGCAAAGGAGTTGCTCATGTCCAAAGAACTGGTGTTCATGTCCCACGATGGCGGCGTGGATGATTATCTCTCCGTCATGTTGTTGATGGCAATGGAGCACGTGCAAGTGTTGGGAATTTGCGTGACCCCGGCCGATTGCTACATCCAACCGGCGGTCAGTGCCACCCGCAAGATTCTGGATCTGATGGGTCGGAGCGAAGTGACCGTGGCGGAAGCGCGCGTCCGCGGGGTGAACCCGTTCCCGCGCATTTTTCGGCGCGACGCGTTTTCGGTGGATCACTTTCCGATCCTGAATGAACGGCCCACCGTTACCGCGCCGCTCACGCCCGAGAGCGGACAAGCCTTCATCGTCCGCGTTCTCCGCGCGGCCCCCGAGCCAGTGACCTTCCTCGAAACCGGCCCCCTCACCGCGCTCGCCGAAGCGCTGGCCCTCGATCCGTCCATCGAAGCTAAAATCAAGCGCATTGTGTGGATGGGCGGCGCGCTCAAAGTCCCCGGCAACATTGATAAAATCATCGAAGGCGGGCAGGACGGCTCGGCGGAGTGGAATGTGTATTGGGACCCCTTCGCCGCCGAGAAAATCTGGCAGACGAACATCCCCATCACCCTCTGCCCCCTCGACATCACCAACCACGTCCCCATTACCTCCGAGTTTGTCATGCGCCTCGCGCGCCAGCGGCAATACCCCATCTCCGACTTGGCGGGGTTGTGCTATGCGCTGGTCACCCATCAGGATTATTTTGCCTGGGACGTGCTGACCACCTCCTACATCGGCCAACCCGAGATGTTCACGCTCAAGGAATGGGAGACGGTCATCATCACCGAAGGTCTCTCGCAAGGTCGCACGCTCATCCAACCCGGCGGGCGCAAAATCACCGCGCTCGATACAGTGGACTTGGATAAATTTTACGCGTACATCTTTAAACAATGGTCTCGCTAATGTAGGGGCGACGCATGCGTCGCCCCTACGAGGTAATGAACGATGCGCGGTTCTAAACCTAAACTTACGATTGTCGGCAGTTTCGCGGTCGGCCTCACCCTACGCGCGCCCCGCTTCCCGGTAAAAGGCGAAACCCTCATTGGCTCCGACTTTGATATGGGCCCCGGTGGCAAAGGCTCCAACCAGGCCGTGGGCGCGGCCCGCCTCGGCGCGGAGAGTCACCTCGTCGCTGTCCTCGGCGCGGACTTGTTCGGCGACCTGGCCGTGAAGTTGTATCAACAGGAAGGCGTCGGCACCGAATTTCTCCGTCGCACTCCCGAGCGCAACACGGGCGTGGGGTTCATCACCCTCAACGCGCAGGGCGACAATCACATCGTCCTCGACATGGGCGCCAACCACCTTTTCTTCCCCGCCGATGTGGATCGCGCGGAGACCCTCATTGCGACCAGCGATGTGGTCTTGAGTGTGCTGGAGATTGCCCCCGAGACCGCGGCCCGCGGGATGGCGCTGGCCCAAAAGCATGGCGCCATCTCGATCCTTAACCCCGCCCCCGCGCAACCGCTCTCCGACGCGCTCCTCGCCCACGTGGATGTGCTGACTCCCAACGAGACCGAGCTCCGCATCATCCTCGGCCTCGCCCCCGACGACCCGACTGACACACTGGAACTTGCACATCGTTTGCAACAGCGCGGCGTGAAGCACCTGGTGGTCACGCGGGGCGGCGACGGCGCACTGATAATCACCCATGATGGCGCGGTGGAACACATCCCCGGTCACAAAGTCAACGTCGTTGACAGCACTGGCGCGGGCGATGCCTTCACTTGCGCGTTAGGCGTGGCGTTGGCCGAAGGTCGCTCCCTCACCGAGGCCGTGCGCTTTGCCACCTACGCGGGCGCGCTGGCCTGCACCAAGTTGGGTGTGGTTCCGGCACTGGCCTATCGCCAAGACGTGGACGCAATGATGCCGAGGTAAATGTTCGGGGTCAGCCAACCGCTCGGGCGCGGATTAGCTTGAAAACAGCGCCCCTCAGGCGGACGAACCAACCCACGTTTGGCCGGAATTGTTAAACGACAGCGGCGAGTCTCATACGAGACTCGCCGCTGTCGTTTATCACCTCGGCAAGGTCGTTGGTGCGTGACCTTGCCGAGGTGGGGTTTGTATCCTAGCCGAGAGGCAGGCCTGCTGGTCTGCTATATCTCGGCTAGGAGAAGGGGAGGAAGGTGCTTATGGCGTAACGGTCGGGCAGGCTGTAACCGCTAGCGGTGCGGTTATAGCGCTGGTATCGCCAGTCAGGAGACTTGTTACAGTCGCGGCGAAGTCCCGTAAGATGATAGGTAAGTAAATGAGCGTGTTGATACATTTACTTCGGCCTTGAATCGCCGGGCTGATGGTCGCGCTGGGTTGCGCCGTGATGTAATCAGTCACAATCTGGTCAAGCGTCACGCCATCCGTATTAAACCGGGTCCGGTAGTTCGGGTAGCTATCACCCCCACTGGCCGTGAAGTCGTTGGTCGCCAGCGTGTAGGTGTAGGCCGCCGTTAAGGTGATGGGAGTTGTGCCGCACCCACTGGAAGTGGCGCGAACAGCGGATAACACCCGACTGTTGGCCGCCGCCGAGATGTTGTACGAGAAGCACAATCCGGCGATTTGCGGGAAGCGCCCATCAGCGTTAGGCATTTGCGAGACACCATTTTCCAGCATGGTCTTCAACTCAGCGCCATTGACTGACACGGTTGCGCCAAAGTTACCAAACGGCAGAACCGTGAAGACTTGACCGCGCGTGATGGTGTAAGGCTGAGTGGTAACGGCAGTATTCGACGGACAGAAGTCGCTGGTGTTGTCTGTCTTGGGACAGGTCAGGTCGGCCCGCAGGCCGCCAGCATTGGTGAGCGCAAAGTCGGTGTTGTAATGCGCGAGTAGCGCATTGGCGACCACATTGCCCTCAAGTGATTCGCACGTTCGGCCAGCCGTGTTGCCACAGGCATCGGTGCGCGGGATATACACAGTGGATTGGCCGACCACGGCATTCAGGGTTGGCGCAATCGCGTTGTTCAGCGCGGTGATTTGCGCTTGGATTCCGGCATCAGCCGTCATACCAATGTTCCAGGGTTTATGCCAGTCAGCCGTCTTATAGACGACTGCCCCCGTGGTGGAGTCAACCACAAGGCGGGTGCGAGTAAAGCGAATGCCCTTGCTTCGATTCTCGACCAACAGCACGTTGTTGGTGGTGGTCGTGAGCACTTGGACATCGGTGTGGTCGCCCAATACCGCGTCCACGTTGGTAACGGCTTTGGCCAGGTCAACGAGCGGCCCAGTGGGCGCGGTGGCGGTGCCACCGGTGGCCCCGAGGTGTCCGAAGGCCACAATCGCATCCACGCCCTGTGCCTTGAGGGCGGCGGCAGTGGAGCTAACCGCCACAGAGGGATTGGTGATGGTGAAGGTGCCTAACCCACCGGGGAAGATGAGGAGGGGGATATCCTCATTGGAGAACCCGACCAGACCAAGCGTGGTGCCATCGGTGGCCGTGTAGACCTTTGAAGCATCCCACTCACTGGGCGGGAGGCCAGTCGTTGGGGAGATGATATTCGACGACAGGTAGCGGAATTGCGCGCGTGGGATGAGTGTGGAGCGCAAATACGCCTCGCCCTTGTCGAAATTGTGGTTGCCCAAGCCATCCACATTGAAGCCCATTAGGTTCATCAAGTCCACGGTGGGCGTGTCGCCGAAGGAGGCGGAGACGGGCGGAGTGGCCCCGGTTGAGTCACCACCGGAGAGCGTGATGGTGATAACACTACCCGCCGCTTCATTGCGGTAAACATCGAACCACGCTTTGAGGTACGCCGCACCGCCGATGTTCTGAACAGGCGTAGCGCTTAACGAATCAGGGTTTTCAGTCAAGGGGGGGAGCTGGCCGTGGTAATCGCTGATGCTTAAGATTGAAATCTCCTTAAGGTTAGCGCCACCTTGCAGGATGTTATAGAGAATCTTGCCGCGCGCGTTCTGCGGCCCGGGGATGCCCAGGAGCAGGGCCATGGTCGGAGCTAGGTCCACCGCGTGGACGTTGGGGATGGCGGTGGTGCTACTGATGACCCCCGGCCCGGCGGCCACAAAGGTGCCGTGCATATTGACATTGCGTGGGATGTCTACCAGTTCCGGCATATAACCATGCTGGCCGAAGAACTGCGAGAAGGCCACGCGCACACCGATGGTTGCGGCATCGTATTGATATGGGGGCCGCAGGACGACCACGATATCGCCGCTCCGGTTCGGATGCAGGGAATCGCTCCCGTCCACGTTGCGTAGCGCCGCCTTGAGCATAATCTTACTGACGAGCGTGGCGGTGACATTGGCGGTATCGGTGAGCGTGGCAAAGGCATTGCTGATAGCGTTGGTGACGGTCACAACGGCTGCGCCGGTCACCAGCGCCGAGTTGATGTAGAACTGCGCCGTGCCACCCGCCCAGCAGACTTTGACTAAGTCGCTTGTGGCGGCCCGACAGTTACTGCCATCGGCGTTGCCACTACCGTGCAAAGACACCGGGGTGCTGGTGATGGTCACCATGGTGTCGTAGAGCACTTTGCGGGCGTTCACCGCATACCATTGCGGGGCAAAGCCGTGGTCGGACGAGGCAAAGACGGTGGTGGTCGAGAGGCCGCCCATGAGGGAGAGGCCAAGACCCAGGGTTTGGTCGGCTTCTTCGTAGGCTCCCCGTAGATAGCCATTGCGGATACTCACGCGCCCGTCGGCCACATCGTCATTCGTCAAGTCATCGTAGTAGGGGTTGGCCCGGCCATCAATATCTGTGGGCGTGGTGAGGCCCATGAATTGATGCTGGAATTCGTCGGTGACCGGATTGCCTAGGAAGAGCATATCGGCCTGAATGCCAAGACCAGTGGTGATGCCGGTCGTGGTTGTCACCGTGCCACTGCTCATGATGTATTGCAGATAAGCCCAGTGGGCACCCTTCCACTTCAACCCTTGCTCAACATAGGTATCTTCGTCAACGATACCGGCCTCCAATGGGGCGAAGTCCGCCGCCGTGGAGGTCGGGAAGTCCCGATTGAGCGTTTCTTCAAAAGCCGCCGAGCCAGCCGCGCCGAGCGCGTTGTAAGTGGCATTGGCGCGCGCCACAGAAGCGAAATAGAGCTTGAAGGCGCTCAGGTTGGCGGTCATGGTGATGAGCTTGGCATAGAAGCCGGCGGTTTGCCCGGCGCGCGCGCCAATCAGCCCATCGGCCCCGGTGAGCTTGATGTCAGCCCATTGACCCACGCTCAGCGTGGTGGGGGTGACCGGGATGGTCTTGGTCAGCCCCGAGCGCACCAAGATGACTTTGTCGTAGGCCCGGGTGGTGTCGGAGATGCTGTCGTAAATGTACACGTTGTAATTCCGCGTCGGATTTTGCGCGGCAAACGAGGACAGAACTGTTAGCGTGACTTCCATGGGCGTGGTGGCCGGGTCACCTACGGGGGCACTAGTCCAGCCGGTGGCGGTGGTGATGGAGGCCACGGTATAGGAGACACCAAAGGTCGCCGCGCCTGCCTGCTCGACCGTGATGAGTGGGGAGGCCAACACACCACGGGTGGAGAAGAACGAGCGGAAGTCCACGACTGGCCCGTTGAGCGCCGGGGAGAGACTGCGCGCCCCGACCCATTCGACGGAAACAACTTTCTTGCCCGCCCGCTCGGCGGCTTGGAGAATGGTATCGGCTTGGACAACGCCGCTGTCGGAGAATGAGGTGCGGTTGTTGAAACTGCTGTCGCCCGCGCGGAAGAAGGTGTTATTGGTGGAGCCATGCTCGCCGGGGTAAGTGCCGGTGGCGAGGGTGTACCAGCCTACGCCGGTGTTAGGCGGGAAGGCTTGCGTGAGGCCGTTGTCGCCCTTCACGCCTTTGCTGATAATTTCTTGATAGGTGGGCATGAACCCCCCGGCGGCATACCCTTCCATGATGTCGGGGCGCATCCCGTCGGAGGCGAAGAAAATCATTTTGGTGGCGGTCGGCTTGGCGGCGCGCGGCGCGTCTTGCGGGGCCGAGGCCGGGGTGCGGGTGGGTGCGCTGGCGGGCGCCGCTACGGCTGAAGTGAAGGGGGCCAGCACGAGGGAGGCGGTAGTGATCCAGCTGAGCAGGCGTTGTAAAAACTTGTGGGACATCTTTTTTCCTTTCGAGAAGAGGGAGCAAAAAGTTGTCGAGCCGGGGAGGGCGTTTGCCGCAGGGGCCAGTCCGGCGAGCGCACTCGAGCAAATGGGGTTTAATAAGAGAGGGCCCAGTTTCACCACCTTTCCAAAAGTTTTTCAAGCTAGTACTGTTGGACTATACAAGTAGTATATACCGACTCGCATCTTTTTTACCAATTACCAACCGAGTTGCGGTTT
>CAYUFY010000215.1:0-8785 GCA_964443795.1 uncultured Anaerolineales bacterium
CCCTAAACAGGGTGATTGACTCGGTTAGCCGGATACCAACTGAACGCTTACGATTAAGGTGTGGTATGATACCGATAATCGTGCAACTAGATTTACGGGCATGTGCGTCGCCGCCGGTCTCTATTCATGAGCAGGTGGCTTTTTTTTCGCGGATGGCTCACTGGGCTGTCCTCAAGGAGATATTACGATGGCTGTGAAATTGTACGTCGGCAATTTGCCTTATACCACCAGCGAGGATGACCTGCGCACGATGTTCGCGCAGGCGGGCGAGGTGGCATCGGTGGCGGTGATTACAGACCGCGACACGGGCCGCTCCAAGGGTTTTGCGTTTGTAGAAATGGGCTCGCAAGCCGACGCGCAAAAAGCCATTACCATGTTCAACGGCTTCAAACTCGAAGACCGGGAATTGGTCGTGAACCCAGCTCGTCCCCGTGAAGAACGGCCCGGCGGCGGGGGTGGTGGCTTTGGCGGTGGTCGGAGTGGTGGGGGGGGCGGCGGCGGCAAAGGTGGCCGTGACCGTCAGCGCCGAGGTGGTGGCGGCGGTCAGCGCCGTTATTAGGACGTAAAACCAACAGCCCGTCTTCTCTTTGAAGACGGGCTGTTTTTTTTATTCTTGAACAAACTGATTAACTCACGTTATGCACTGTCACGTGAAGTTCAGCGCGAGCGAAGCGATGAATCTCAGTGTAGAGACCCCGCGCTGGTGAGGCGGAGATTCAAAACTAATCCGCGCCCGCGCATCTCCGGCACCCCGCACAGGATGCCGCCAAACGCGCCGGGGCCACGCCCCCGCGTGGGAGCGGATTAGCCGGAGTCTGAAATCCAAAACCGCACGACGACTATGTTTCTGCCGCAAGGTAAGCGGCTCCGCCGTATGGAGTACTCGGGGTGACAATTTCAAAAATACGCTTGTCCGCACAAGGTGAGTGATTACTGCAAATCTTGTTCCAGCGTCGCCAGTTGTCCGCACCCGGCGTTGATGTCTATGCCGCGTCGGACGCGGATGGTGCACGGCAGGCCGTGTTGCTCCAGTTCCTGTTTGAAGGCGGCGGCGCGCTCGCGCGTGGTGGCTTGCCCGGCATAATCGCGGGTGGGGTTGAGGGGGATGACATTCACATGACAGGGGAGGCCCTTGGCAAGTTGCGCGAACGCGCGGGCTTGCGCGGGCGAATCATTTTTGCCTTGAATCAATGCCCATTCAAAAGTAACCCGGCGTCTGGTCGTGGCATAGTAATCGCGCACGGCGTCGAACAACAGGGCCAGCGGATATTTTTTATTGATGGGGAGTAATTCCGAGCGCAGATCGTCGGTGGCCGCATGGAGGGAGACGGCCAGATTGACCTGACGCTTTTCACTGGCAAACCGTTCAATCATGGGCACCAGACCCACGGTTGAAATGGTGATGCGCCGTGCGCCAAAATTAAAACCCTCGGCTTCATTGAGAATATCCACGGCTTGCAGGGTGGCATCGTAATTGTGGAACGGCTCGCCCATGCCCATGATGACGATATTGGTGAGATGGTCGTTTTTCTGGCGCAATTCGCGGGCCAGCCAGAGGACTTGTTCCACGATCTCACCCGCGCTCAGATGGCGGCGAAACCCCATCTGCCCGGTGGCGCAGAACACACAGCCCATGGCACAGCCGGCCTGAGTCGAGATGCAGGTCGTGCGGCGTTTGTCGTAACCCATCAACACCGTTTCAATGGATTTGCCATCGGGCAGACGAAATAAAATTTTGCGCGTTTGCCGATCGGCGGATTGCGCTTCGGTGAGACGGGCGAGCTGGCTGAAGGAAAACTCGGCGGCCAGTTTTTCGCGTAGGGCTTTGGGGACGGCCGTCAGCCCCTCCGGCGAACTGGCCAGGGCATGGTACAGCCCTTGCCAAATTTGCCTGGCCCGATAGGCGGGTTCATCCCAGGTTTGGAGCAGACTGGTTAATTGCTCGAAAGGCAGATCAAAGATAGAGGGCATGGCGTGATTTCTATCCCTCGCCTAATTCGCGCAACCGCTGTTTGGCTTGTTTTTTGAGATTGGCTTCCGGGCTGAGGCGGACAACGTTTTTGAAATCGGCGATAGCCTCGGTGCCACGGCCCAAATTGCAGAGGATGACCCCTCGTTGATAAATCAACCGCAGTGAGCGCGGCTCGCTTTTTAGGGCCAGGTTGATATCCTCCAGTGCTTTGGGGTAATCACCCTGCAATTGCAGGAGCTCAGCCCGGTGAATGCGCGCGGTCACGGCGTCGGGATGTTCTTCCAGTAAATCCGTATAATCTTTAAGCGCTTGCGAATATTCCTGAGCCTCGCGGTGAATGTCCCCGCGGAGGATGGCCAAGCCTTCATCCATCGGCATCAGTTCCAGCGCTTTTTCCACGGCGGTAATGGCTTCAGGATACTCCTTTAGCAAGAGATACAGGCGGGCTTTATAGCCGTAACAGCGCTCGGCGGTGCGCGGGACCCGTTCGGCTATGCGGTCCAATTCCTCGATTAACTTTTTCAGGCGGGGCTGATCGGCCCCAGTCGCTGAGGCAATGACCAGTTCAATATCGGAGAAGAAGGTATCAGTTGGCAGCATAAACTACACCGTTGGATTTCACTTGCCCCGTAGCGTGCGGGTGATGGCTTGAATGTCTTCCATCACCCAGGTGGGTTGATAAGCCAAGTCGGCTAACTCGGCCTGGCGGGAAACGCCGGAAAGCACAAAAACACTATGAATTCCGGCGCGCACTGCGCCGAGAATATCCGTCTCCAGTCGGTCGCCAATGGCGGCGGTCGTGGTCGGGTCGGCTTGCAAGCGCGCCAGCGCTTGTTGATACATGAGCGGTTCGGGCTTGCCCATAATGGTGGGGGCCACCCCAGTGGCCGCCTGGATAGCGGCCAAGACCGCGCCATTGCCGTGTGTGAGTCCGCGCTCGGTGGGCAAGGTTGTGTCGGGATTGGTGCCAATAAACTTCGCGCCCGCGCGGATGTTCAGGGTGGCGGTGGCGAGCTTGTCCCAGGACAATTGCCGGTCCATCCCGCAGACCACATACTCCGCCCCCGTTTCATATAAACCGCACAGCGCAAAACCAGCTTCGGTCAGCGCGGTGAGCACGCCCGCCTCGCCGATGGAGAACACCCGCGTTCCGGCGGGGGCCTGGTCGCGCAGGTAAAGCGCCGCCGTCTGGGCCGAGGTGAGAATTTCGGCAAGTGTCACGGTCACGCCCATTTGTGCCAGTTTGGTCACATACTGGTGAGGTGTCTGGCTGGCGTTGTTGGTCGCCAGCACGAAGCGCAAGTTCAAATCGCGCAGTGCCTGAAAAAACTCCGTCAATCCGGGCAGGGGGCGCTGGCCCTCCCACAACACCCCATCCATATCAATAATAAAGTTGCACATTTCGGCGAGTTGGGTCACGCCGACCATTATACTTGCCGCCTTTGAAAAGGATAGCGATTGAGATCAGCCTGATCTCGCGAGTGGCTCTGCTCAACAGAACCAGTTTTCGGTGAGACGGGGCGGGGCCGGGCGCAACCGCGCCAGCGTGGTGGGGAGCGGTTGACCCGCTTGGGCGTAGGCCAAGGCGCGGAGGGCGGCGTGTGTGGCGGGGGCTGGTTTCCCATGTTGCTCGGCCTCAGCGACCAGCGCGGCCACCTCGCGTTGGAGAACATCCATGCGTGGATCGGGGTGGGCCCAGTGATGGGTGAAAGCGGCAGAGTCGAGTGGGCCGAGCCACAAAGCGGCATTGGGCGCGGTGAGCAGGAGCGAGTTGGGCGGGACGAGCAGGCGAATGCTTAATTGCACCGGGGCCAGATGGTGGGCCAGCCCGTGCGTGTAAATAAAGTCGGTGAGGGCCAGATAATCGGCCAGGGTAGTCCACGGGGTAAACGCGACGAGGGTGGGGTGTAGGGCGATCTGCGCCGAGTCGAGAATCTCCAAAGCGGTGTCAATGTCGGCGGCGGTGTGGCCTTTGTTGAGCTGGGCTAAAACTTGATCGCTGAGCGACTCGATGGCCGAGGTGACGAAAGTACAGCCCAACGCGGCCAACTCGGGGAACAGGTCGGCGTGTTTTAGGATATGTTCGATTTTGGTGGTGAAGTCGAAGGTGATGTGAGGGAACTCGGCATGGAGGGCGCGGGCCAACCGGAGCGCGTGGGTGGGGCCGTTGAGAAAATCCGGGTCGCCGAAGGTGAGGTGTTCTGCGCCTTGTGCGATTTGCTGGCGAATGTCGGCGAGGACGGTCTCGACGGGCAGGACGAAGAACCGCCCGTGATAGATGGGGACGATGGGGCAATGGGTGCAGGTATGCAAACAACCACGCGTGGCTTCAGTGTAGCCCGCGAGGCGCGGGGTTTCTGCCGCGTGAATGTAGTGGGCGTAGTGGGTTAGCGCGGGTAAGGTTTCGCGCGCGGGGATGGGCAAGGCCGCGCGGGCGAGGTTGGGCGGGGCGGCGGTGTCACGCGTGGAGAGGCCGGTCACCCCGCTGGGGGCGCGTCCAGCAGTGAGGGCGCGCGCCAGTTCAATCAGAGGCAGTTCATATTCGCCGCCAATAATTGAGTCGGCATGTTGGTCGAGCAGGTAAGTCTGGTTGAGCCAGGCATAGAGTCCAAAGAAGCACAAGTGCGCGGACGGGTTGAGCGCGCGCGCCTGGGCGGCGAAATCCACGCCCAGCCGTAGGGCGGTGTGCATGGGGGTGGCGAGGGCGATGAGTTGGGCCGAGGCAATCAGTGCGGGGGAAGGAGTCTCGCGCGCGAGGTCGAGCGGGCGGGCGGCGAAACCGGCCTGCCGGAGAGCGGCCAAAGGCGCGGCCAGGCTAAGGGGCTGATGCCCGAGTTCGTAGGTTGAGATGAGGAGGATATTGATGGACATGATAAATGCGCGTAGCCAGTAAGGTAGCGGTAAAATGCCCAGCCGTCAATGAACAGCGATGAGGCTATGCGCAATCGCGCGTGAGGGGGGTGCGGCGTTAAATCAGCGGAAGCCAGACCGTGAAAGTTGTCCCTTCGTCGGCGGCGCTTTGAACTTCGATGTAACCTTTGTGCCGTTCGATGATATCGAGACAAATGGCGAGGCCCAGTCCGGTGCCATGTTCACCCGAGTCGTAGCCGGTGCGCCCGCGATAGAAGCGTTCGAAAATGTGGGGCAGGTCTTCGGGGGGGATGGCTGGTCCGGTGTTGTGGAAGGTGACCACGCCCCAGGGAATGGCCGGCGCATCGGGTTCCGTGGCGCGGGTGCGCTGAGTGGTCGTAATGGTAATGGCGCCGGCGGGCGGGGTATACGCGACCGCGTTGCCCACGAGATTGGTGAAAACCTGGGTGATGTGCGCCGGGTCAACCATCACCGGCGGCAGTGTGGCCCAGCGGGTATGCGTGAGGGTCAGATGTTTGGCCTCGGCGCGCGCGATGTGGGCGGCGATGACTTCGGCGAGCAGATCGTCGAGGGCGCAGGGTCGCGGCGCGAAGGTGATTTGGCCTTGTTCGATGCGGGAGAGGGTGAGAACTTCCTCCACCAGAGTCTTGAGGCGGTCGGTTTCTTTTTTAAGCACGGGTAGGGTGCGGTCGAGGGTTTCGAGATTGTGGTGTTTGGCGAGCAACGCCAGGTAGAGACTGATGTTGGTGAGCGGGGTGCGCAGTTCGTGGCTGACATTGGAGACGAACTGGCTTTTGAGTTGATCCAGTTCTTTGAGCCGCTCGTTGGCCTCGGCCAGTTCGTGCGTGCGCTCGGTGACCCGCTGTTCAATGCTCTCAAAGAGGCGCGCATTCTCAATCGCCATCCACAGGCTTTCGCCCATGGTCTTGACCAGCCGCACATCGGCATCGCTGAACAGGTTCTCGCGCTCGAAATGTTGCAGAGAAATCACCCCGACCACTTCCTCGGCGGCCAATATCGGCACCCCCAGCCAACTTTTCGTTTCGTCGGCGGTGCGGCTGATGGCCCCCAAGGCTTGGGCGCGTCGTTCGGCTTGAGTATTGAGAAGCAAAGGCTCGCGGGTTTGAATAACGATGGAGGTGAGACCGGTTCCCAGCGGGCGGGATTCGACCTTCAAATGTTCACCGCGCACCCAGTAGTAAGGAAACCGAATGAGTTGCGTGGCGGTGTCATATAGGGCGATGAACACCACCTGGGCATCAAAGATGGCGCGGATTTTTTCGCCGACCAGTTCGACCACCGCGTTGAGTTTGAGTTGGGTGGCCAGGGCCTCGCGCAGGCTGGCGATCACGGCGAGTTCGACGAGATGTTCGCGGGTGGCGTTGAACTGCCGCGCGCGTTCGAAGGCGGTGGCGACGTGATGCGAAACAAAAGTGAGCAGACTTTTTTCTTCTTCGCCAAACCGCACGGACTCGCTGTAGCTTTGCACGACCAGCACCCCCAGCGTATGCCCGCTGGATTTGAGCGGCACCCCCAGCCAATCCAAACTATCGGCGCCCACGGCTTCCACTGCGCCTTGCGCGACCAACCCTCGAAATTTTTCGGGCGGGGCGAGGAGCGGTTGGCCCGTGCGCAGGACATAAGCGGTCAGGCCGTTCCCTAAACCCGATTCGAGATCGAACCACTGGGTGGGCGCAGGGAGATCAGTATCCACCTCATCCACATAAAACGGGAAATTGATTTTGTGAGTGGTCTCGTCGTATAGCGCGATAAAGAAATTGCGCGCATCCATGAGTGTGCCGATAACGCGGTGTAAGGCGGCGTAAAACGTCGCCATATTTTCGGCGGCGCTGGCGATATCGGCGATGCGATAGAGGGCGGCTTGAATTTCGAGCGCGCGTTGCCGCTCGGCATCCAGCGCTTTAAGGTCGGCTACTTGCTGGCGCAAGGCCGCTAACTGTAGGGTCAGGTCTTCAGGCGCGGGCGCGCTGGGATTTGTCATTGAGCAACTGCCTTGGGCTTTACCGGTTGATGAGGCTCCGGAGCGCGGCGAGTTGCGCGGGTTTTAAAGCGGCGTACCGATTGAGTGAAACTTGCCCGGCCAGAATATCCGGCAGGTCATGGTCAATCTCCTTTTTGATCCAGGCATTGAGGTGGAAGGCGCGCAGGTATTTGCGGAAGGTCTCCGGGCGGCGGTCCCGCTGGGCGAGGGCCGTCGCGAGGGTTAAGCGCAGTTCATCTGTGGGGCGGAGGGCCACCGGGGCCACGGTGAGCGTGTCGGTGGCGGTGTCATAGGTGAAGTCGGTTTCTACGCGCGCGCCGTTGAGGTGCAGTTCGAGGCGCGTGGGGGCGGTGATGCTGTGCACGATGATTTGATATTCGCGTTGCGCCGGGATAAGCGTTGGGTCACCGGTGACAGGCGCAAGGGTGAAACGCAATTCATCCGCGCGCCAGGTTTGGGTAAACGCGGTAATGGCATGGCGGCCCCGCTGATAGTCGGTGGTCTCGCCGTCATCTTCGTAAAGCGTGAAATGGCCATCCGCGCCGGGGAACAGATTCACCGCGAGGGCGGCAGGGTTGGCGGTCCCGCCGCTCTCGCGACCACCGCGTGGGGCCAGCGGCACAATCGCTCCGGCTTTGGCAAAAATCGGGATGTCGGTCAGATCGCCATAGACCTCGATCCAGCGGCCACCGGTCCAACGTTCGCCAGTGAAGAAGTTGAACCAGTCGCCGGGGGGCAACCACACGGGTTGGTGGGCGAGATGCGTGTCGGGGTCGGCGGGCGTGGTGAAGGGCGCGGCCAGCATTTCACTGCCGAACCAATATTGCTGGCGGCAGTGATACGCGTCCTCGGCTTCGGGGTGCGAGTAATACAGGGGCGTGATGAGCGGCTGGTTGTGCGTGTGATTGCGCCAGGCCATCGAGTAAATGTAGGGGATGAGCGCGTGCCGCAGTTGCATGGCCGCGCGGGTGAGACGGAAGACTTCGGCATCCCACGCCCACGGGCGGCGATCGCTGTAAGGATTGTTGGAGGAGTGCAGGCGGAAGATGGGACTGAACACGCCATATTGCACCCAGCGCGTGTAGAGTTCGCCATCCTCCACGCCGCCCATGTGCCCGCCGATGTCGTGGCTCCACCAGCCGTAGCCCACGTTGGCGGCGGTGGCGGTGAAGTACGGCTGAAAGTTAAGCGCGTCCCACGTGACATGCGTATCACCCGAGAAGCCGATGGGGTAGCGATGATTGCCGAGGCCGCCCCAGCGCGAAAAGACGAAGGGGCGTTTGCGGCCATCGCGCGCGAGGTCGTGGAAGTGCAAATGGTTGAGCCACCACAATGGGTCGAGGCCGGGGAGCGCGCTGAGCGTGCCTTGTTGCCAGTCAAGCCACCAAAAATCAACGCCCTGCGCTTCGAGCGGGTGATGCAGGATTTTGAAATAGCCTTCGGCGAAATGCGGGTCGGCGATGTTGAAGGGGATCGGCTCTCCGAGCGCGGGATCGCTCCCGAGATGCGCGGCCAGCGCGGGATACTGCGCCTCGTGCGGATGCACGCCCTCGGCGGGGTGCAGGTTAAGCGCGGTCTTGAGACCCTGCGCGTGCAACCATTCAATAAACCCCGCCGGATCCGGGAATAGCTCTTTATTCCAAGTGTAGCCAGTCCAGCCGGTGGAGATGTTGCCAGTCTGGGTGATGTGCCAATCCATATCCACGATGCAGACCGAGAGGGGAACCTCATGCTGGCGAAAGGCTTGCATGAGTTCGGTAAGCTCGGTTTGGGTATAAGCCCAATAGCGACTCCACCAATTGCCCAAGGCCCAGCGCGGGATGAGCGGCGCAGTCCCGGCCACTTTGGCGAAGTCTTGTAAACAGCCGAGATAGTCGTGACCGTAGCCGAAGAAATAGAGATCAAGGTTGGCGGGGTGGGCGCGGGGTTCGAGCCAGCTA
>CAYUFY010000216.1:0-8709 GCA_964443795.1 uncultured Anaerolineales bacterium
GCGGGGAGACGAAGTAGGCGAGATGGCGCATGAGGGTAAAATGAGGTGTGATAAGTAAAAAGTGAGACGTGAGGATACCATGACATTGAAGTTATCGGAGCGGGATGAGGCGATGGTGCGCGGCGATGAGGGGCCAGCCAAACAGATGGCGATGCGGATTGTGACGCGCATGGCCAAGGTGTATGGCGCGGAAGAATTGATGGACATTACCGGCGCGCATATTGATAGCACGGTGTATATCGGCGAGGCGGGCATGGAGTTTGCCGAGCGGTTGGCGAGCCTGGGCGCGCAGGTGGCGGTGCCGTCAACCCTCAATGTGAGCGGGTTGGATGAACACCACTGGACGGAGTGGGCCGTGCCGGAGGCGTGGGCGCGCAACGCCCAGCGGCAAATGGTCGCCTACGCCAGCATGGGCACTACACCGACTTGGACGTGCGCGCCGTATCAGACTGAATGGAAGCCCAAGTTTGGCGAGCAGGTGGCCTGGGGTGAATCGAATGCGATTGCGTTCGCCAACTCCGTTATCGGCGCACGCACCCAGCGGTACCCGGATTTGTTCGATGTTTGTTGCGCGATCACGGGACGCGTTCCGGCAGTGGGCTTGCATCTCACCGAGAACCGCGCGGGTGAGGTGCTGGTGAAACTGGTGGACGTACCCGAGGCGATTCAGCGTGACGATACGTTTTACCCGGTGCTCGGGCATTTGCTCGGACGACTGGCGGAGGAGCGGATTCCGGTGATTGACGGGATGCGCGTGACCCCGACGGAGGATCAATTGAAAGCGTTGGGCGCGGGTGGGGCATCGTCGGGGCGGGTGGCGCTGTTCCACATGGTCGGCGTGACGCCCGAAGCCCCCACATTGGATGCGGCGTTTCAGGGGCATGAACCGCAGACCGTGTTTGAAGTAACGATGGAGACCTTGCGCCAGGCGCGGCGGGAGCTAACCACGGCGGTGGGCGAGGCCGTGGATTTGGTGGTGTTCGGTAGCCCGCATTTTTCCATCGCCGAGTTTAAGCGGCTCGCGCCCATGGTGGCGGGGCAACGCAAGCAGGCCCAGGTGAAATTTCTGGTGACGACCAGCCGCGCGGTGGCGCACCTGGCCGAGCAAGCCGGGTTGCTCGCGCCACTGAAGGATTTTGGCGCGCAGTTGACCGTGGACACGTGCATCCTGACCTCGCCCATGTTGCCGCCGGAAATTAAAACGCTGATGACGAACTCGGCCAAGTTTGCGTATTACTCGCCGGGGCTGTTGAACACACACGTGGCGTTTGGGAGCATGGAAGATTGTGTGCGGTCGGCGGTGGCGGGCAGAGTGGTAAGTGGGGATTGGTAATTGGGGATGGGAGAAAGAATTAGAGCGTGGAGTTAGCGTTAGCGATTGGAGAGTGAGGATGGCAAATATGATTTCAGGTAAAGCGGTTGTGCCGGGGGAGACAGAGGGGGAGATGTTGGTGACTCAGGAGCCGCTCTCGTTTTGGGGCGGGTACGACCACACGAGCGGCGAGATTATTGACCGGCGGCATCCGCTCTCGGGGCAGATGGCGGCGGGCCGGGTGCTGGCGGTGCCGTTCTCGCGCGGGTCATCCACCGGGACGGCGGTGTTGCTGGAAGCCATCAAGAGCAACCATGCTCCGGCGGCCATCCTCACGACCGGCGTGGATGCGTTTTTTGCCCTCGCGGCCATTGTGGCCGAAGAGATGTATGGGCGCTCGATTCCGATCGTGGCATTGAGCGAAGCGGACTTTGCGCGATTGCAAACCGGGGCGCGGGTGCGAATCGAGCGGGATGGCACAATCAAGCCGTTAAAGTAAGACACAGATTTTCACAGCTGAGCACCGATGGGGGGTATGATAAAATCGCGCGAGTAAATTGCCGACCTGACAGGTATGTGTGCGAACCTGTCAGGTTCTTATTTTGAGAGGAGATTGAACCTGTGGGTCGCGTGGTGAATCCGGATGGGGTGGGCAAGCAAAGAGAGCGTTTGATGAAAGCCGTCACCTTGACGCTGAAGACTTTGGCCACCCGGCCAAAGATTGGCGAAGAGGAGCGGGACATGGCGGCCTTTATGGCGCTGGCTTTACATGAAATTAACGAGACGCTGGATGTGACCTGCGCCGCGTGGGAGAAACGCGACTATTGGCTCAAAGCCGACCAGTTCCGCCGCGAATGGGCTTGGGCCGCGATTACCGGTGCTAAACTGGAAGATATTGTTTTGAAAAGCGAGTGGCAAAATTTGCCGCTGGCCATGGTCGAACTCTCGCAACGGTTGCAGAAGGTGGTGTTGCCGAAACGGAACACATTGGGTGAACCATGGTGGGGCGCATACGCTGAATTACGCGAACAACGCGGGTTGGAACGCGAGCGCGCGGTGAAATAGTCAACAAATAAAAAAAGCGCCCCTCGGATGAGGGGCGCTTTTTATTGTTTCAGCGGTTTGAAACCCTCGCCGAGCGCCTCATGCGCCTGACCAATGACCACAAAGGCGCTGGGGTCGGCCTCGTGGATGAGGGCCTTGAGCTGACTGAGTTCCGAGCGGGTGACGGCCACGAATAAAATTTGCCGTTCTTCACCGGAGTACATTCCCGTGCCGGGCCACATGGTCACGCCGCGCTCCATGTCGCTGAGAATTTTTTCAGAGACGGCGCGGGAATGTGAAGTGATAATGGTGGCGGTGCGGACGATGCCCGCGCCTTCGAGCGTGGCCTCGGTGGCGAGGCCCGAGACATAGAGGGTGACGAGGGCATATAACGCCAGGTCCCACCCGAAAGCCAGGCCCGCGACGAAAACCACCGCAGCGTCGGTGATGAGATAACTTTGGCTCACCGGGATGCCGCGCCACTGGCCGAGGAGCCGCGCGAGGATATCGGTGCCGCCACTGGTGGCCTGTGCCCGAAACACTAACCCCACGCCAATGCCACCGATGACCGCGCCGTAGAGCGCATTGAGCACGGGGTCATGCGTCACGCCCTCTTTGGGTAAATAAGCCGTAAGCACATCGAGGAGCGTGGTGTACGCCACGGTGGCCACCACCGTGCGAATAAGAAATCGCCGCCCGCCGAGGAACCGCCAGCCCAATACGAACAAGGGAATGTTCAGCCCCAACACTAATAGCCCAATGGGGATGCCCGGAAAATAGTTGACGATGATTTGCGCCGTGCCGGTCACGCCCCCCGCCGCCAGTTTGCCGGGAATATAGAACAGCACCATCGAGAGCGCTTGAATGAGCGCGCCGAGGAAGATGAGAGTGTAATCGCGGAGGCGGAAAAGCATGGAGGATTTAATTTCAAATTTCAAACTTCAAAGTTCAAAACAGGCGCTTATGGTTTTTGGAATTTGAATTTTGAAGTTGGTAGTTCACGCGATCGCGGGCAACGGTTCATCCGAGTAAAGCCCCTCTTTTATCATCCGCACCATTTCGGCATCAGCGCGGGGGTCGGTGGCGAGGGGCTGGTAGGCCGCCAGTCGTCTCAGCAATTCCGCGCGGGTGCGGTCGGGCAGGGTGTGGCTTCCGGCTTTGAGCCAGTTGTCGCGGTTGGTGCGGTCAATCACCGAGCTGGGGAAGTACAACGTCTCGCGCCAGTGCGTTTGGGTGTGCTCGACCGTGAGCATATGTTTCTCGTCCAGCAGTTGGCGCACGAGGTCAATGGTGGGCAGGTCGCCATCGGGCTTGAACTCGCGGAGGAAGTAGAGCGCTTGGCCGCACAACTCATCATCAAAAACTAACTTTTCTAAACTGAAGGTGAGGACGTAATCGAGCATCCCCGGCCCCGAGACGGAGTTCACGCCCGCGAGGGCCGCGAGGAGTGCGCCCCCGAACGTTTCCGCGCCCGCCTGCGCGTCGAGGAACTTGCCCTCGCTGAGGGCCATGTAACTTTGCGTGGGCAAGCCGAGCTGTTTGGCGACGGCGATGTAGGCTACATCCAAATGCAACGCTTCAATAGCGGCCATGGGCGACGAGGCGGCCTTCATGTGAAACGTGGCGGGCGCGCCGCCGAACAACACCGGATGACCGGGCTTGAGCAATTGCGCCATCGTGATTCCACTGAGAACATCCGCGACGTGAAAGACCGTGGCTCCGACGAGCGTGACCGGCGCGATGAGGCCCATGAGGGTGACCGGGACAATCTCGACCGGGATGCCCCACTCGACGCAGTCCATTAAATTCTGCGAGGAGTCTTCGCTATAGCGGAACATCCCCGTGGGGGTGATGGTGAAGATGGAGAGCGGCTTGGCGATGAGTTCGGCTCTATCGTGGCGAAAGAGTTGCATCATCTCGGCCATGCGCGGGACACCGGTGGTCGTGAATGCGCCGGACACGATGGGCTTAAGCGAATGCGTGAGACAGAGATACAACCGCCACGCATCGCAGACTTGTTGCTCGATGTCATGCGGCGAGAAGGCAGTGGCCAGGTAGGCGATGTTGGGTAAACCATCCGCGAGGCGCACGTATTCGACAAAGTCCGGCGTGGTGGCTTCGCGGTGTTCGCCGGTGCGGTAATCGAGCACATTGAGCGCGCTGGAGCCGGGGACGAAATGCACTTTGTCGCCGCCGAGCGTGGTGTGCAGGTCGCCGTTGCGGTTGAAGAGGTCGAAGGCGCGCGGGGTCGAGGCAATCGCTCGGTCCACGACCTCCGGCGGGAAGAGGATGCGCGTGGTAGTGGGGTCTTGTTTCAGGCCGAGGTCGAGTAGGCGTTGGCGCAAGTCATCGCCCATAATCTCTACACCAATTTCGGCGAGGATGTGCTTGGCTTCGGCGAGGATTTGTGCGATGAGGTCGGGGGAGATGGTTTGGAGGCGCGGGCGCATATCACCCCTTCATGTCTTTCAATACTACCTTCGCCGCATTCCTTCCGCTTAACCCGGAAACACCGCCGCCGGGGTGCGTGCCGGAGCCGCACAGGTATAAATTCTCAATCGGCGTGCGGTATTGCGACCAGCCGGGGATGGGGCGCATGAAGAGAAATTGGTCGAGCATCATTTCGCCGTGGTTGAGGTTGCCTTCGGTGAGGGCGTAGGTGAACTCTAAGTCGAGGGGGGTGAGTAATTGGTGATTGGTAATTAGGGATTGGAGGTTGGGCGCGTATTCGCTCAATCGGTCAATGACTAACTTGCCCAACGCTTCACGCTCCACGCCCCACGATTTACCTTTGAGATGGTAGGGCGCGTATTGGATGTGAACGGACATGACGTGCTTACCTTCGGGGGCGAGCGATGGGTCGGCGAGGGAGGGCAGGGTGATTTCGAGATAGGGGTTTTGCGAGTAGTCGCCATACTTGGCCGCGTCGTAGGCGCGCTCTAAATAATTTAAGCTCGGGGCAATGACAATCGTGCCGTGTAGGGGCGACGCATGCGTCGCCCCTACAAATTGCGGTAGGCCATTGAGGGCCAGGTGCAGTTTGGCGGTCGAGCCGCGCAGTTTGATGTTTTGCACCGCCCAAATGAAATCGGGGTTGAGTTCCATGGGGCCGACGAGGTTGAGGAAGGTGCGGCGCGGGTCGGCGTTGGAGATGACGCGGCGCGCGGTGATTTCTTCGCCCGAGGCGAGTACCACGCCCGAGGCGACGCTATCCTTGACGAGGATGCGCGCGACTTCGGCCCCGGTGCGAATCTCGACCCCGAGCGTTTTCGCCGCTTGGGCGAGGGCTTGCGTGAGCGCGCCGACGCCGCCTTTGGGCAGAGTCTTGAACGGGCCGTTTTGAATCGTCCAATGATGCGCGAAGTTGTAGGCGGTGCCCGCGCTCATGGGGCCTTGGGTCATGTTATGCACCGCTTGCGCGCCGAGTAAACCTTTGAGCGCGTCGGATTCGAACCAGTCGTCGAGCAGTTCCATGGCCGACATGGGCAGGAGGCGGATGACTTCCATCATGTCTTTCTTACCGAGGCCGCGCAGTTTGAGGCCGATTTGCGCGAGGACACCGGCTTCGCTGGGGTCTACTTTGGGGAGGCGCGGGAAGGGGTTGGTGTAGACCTCGGTGAGGAAGAGGGCGGCTTTGTTGAGGAGCGTGACGAAGGCGGGCCACTGTTTGGCATCGGCTTTGGAGAAGCGGGCGATGGATTCGACGGTCTGCGCGAGGTTGGGCGAGAGCGTGAGGCTTCGGCCATCGGGTTGGGGCGCGAAAATACCTGGGGCCGACGAGTCCCGCGGGGCGGAGTCGAATGAAAGCCTGAGGTCGCGCACCACGCTCGGGTGCAGGTTCCCCGTGTGGTAGCACGAGTCCGCGCGGAATCCCGTTTCAAATTCTTCGGTGACAACCGAGCCGCCAATAATGTTGCGGCGTTCAAGGACGAGGACTTTGTGTCCGGCTTTGGCGAGGTAGGCGGCGGTGGTGAGGCCGTTGTGGCCGGAGCCGATGAGAATGCAGTCGTAGTTAGTCATAGGAGTCTCTTAAGTGGTAATTGGTAAATGGTAATTACTATTTACCAATTACTTCCAGTCTTTTAGAAGTTCCATCGCCGCCAACCTGCCGCTCGCGCCCATGATGCCGCCGCCAGGGTGCGTGCCGGAGCCGCATTGCCAGAAGTTGGCAAGGGGCGTGCGGTAGTTCGTCCAGCCGGGGGCGGGGCGTAGGAAGAAGAGTTGATGGAGCGCGAGTTCGCCCGCGAAGATGTTGCCTTCGGTGAGGCCAGTGATGTTTTCGATGTCGAGGGGGGTGAGGACTTGACGGTGGAGGATGAGCGATTTGAGATTGGGCGCGTATTCGGCGAGGGTGTTCACCACCGCATCGCCGAAGGCTTCGCGTTTGGCGTCGTCCCAGCCGCCTTCGATGTTGTAGGGCGCGTATTGCACGAAGCAGGACATGACGTGCTGGCCGGGGGGGGCCATGTCGGGGTCAATCATGGAGGGGAAGATGCAGTCAATGTAAGGATGTTGCGAGAAGCGCCCGTACTTCGCGTCGTCGTAGGCGCGTTCGATGTAGTCAATGCTCGGGCTGATGGAGACGGCCCCGCGATGGAGTGGCCCCTCGCCGGGGAGCGCGGTGAAGTTGGGCAGGCCGCTGAGCGCGAGGTTGACCTTGCCCGATGAGCCGCGAAATTTGTAGCGGCGAATCGCGTCCAAGAAATCGGTGGGGAGCTGGTTGGAGTCGAGCAGTTTGAGGAAGGTGCGCTTGGGGTCGAGGCTGGAGACGACGTAGCGGGCGTAGATTTCTTCGCCGCCTTCGAGGGCCACGCCGACGGCCCGCCCGTTTTTGAGGATGACCTGCGCGACTCCGGCGTTAAGCCGGATTTCGGCGCCCAACGCTTTGGCCGCGTTGGCGATGGAGTTGCTGATGCCGCCCGTGCCGCCTTTGGCGAAACCCCACGCGCGGAACGCGCCATCAATCTCGCCCATGTAATGATGGAGGAGGACGTAGGCTGTGCCGGGGGAGCGCGGCCCGAGGAACGTGCCGATGATGCCGCTGGCGGACTTGGTGCCTTTGAGCGGGGCGCACTCGAACCACTCATCCAGCAAATCGGCGGAGGACATGGTCATTAACTTGGCGAGGTTATAGAAATCCTGCTCGCTCATGCCCGAGGCGAACTGGCCGAGTTTGGCGAGGCCCATGAGGTCTTTGGGGCTGAGTGAGGTGGGGTCGGAGGGGACGGTGCTGAGGATGGGCCGAATGGCCATGGCCATGCGCGCCATTTGGCGGGCGTAGGCATCGTAGGCTTCGGCATCTTTGGGCGAGTGGCGGTAGATTTCGCGCCGGGTTTTGTCGTGGTCGTCCCACGCGGCGAAGTAATCGCCATTGGCGAGGGGCGTGAAGGTGCTGGGGAGCGGGAGAATGGTGAGGCCGTGTTTGGGCAGTTCGAGGTCGCGGATAATCTCAGGCCGGAGCAGGCTGACGACGTAGGAGAACTCGGTGAACTTGAAGCCGGGGTAAATCTCCTCCGTCACCGCCGCCCCGCCGACGAGGTGCCGCTTTTCGAGGACGAGGACTTTTTTGCCGGACTTGGCGAGGTAGGCGGCGTGGATGAGGCCGTTGTGGCCGCCGCCGATGATGATTGCATCATAAGTTGTTGCCATGATTAGCTCCGTAGGATTGGTTGTACACGGATAACACGGATTTAACGGATGGCACGGACTCTCTAGTTTCTAAAATCCGTGTGCATCCGTGCAATCCGTGTCCTGTTTTATATTACGCCCTCTTCCGCTCCGGGTTAAAGAACGGCAACTCCACCACTCGCGCGGGCGTGTAGCGCCGCTTGTGTTCAATCGTCACTTCCAGCATCACTAAATTGCCGGGCTTGGCGTGCGCGGCTTCGAGATGGGCGAGGGCGATGTATTTTTTGAGCAGGGGCGACCAGCAACTGCTGGAGGCGTAGCCCACTTGTTGACCCATTGACGAGACGGGGAAGCTGGCCCGCACGGTGGTGGTGGGCAGTTGGGGTGGGAGGCCGAGTTCGTTGTAGAGGCGTTCCAGATTTACCCACTCGATTTCGAGGCCCACAAATTGCCAGGCTGACCCGCGCGCTTGCTCGGCCCGGAGCGCTTGCTTGCCGTTGAAGTGGCCGGGCTTGTCCAAGTTCACTGCCCAGCCGAGATTGATTTCAAATGGCGACGACTTCTGTGCTTCGATGGTGGCGTGGTGCGCGGAGGTGTAATCGGCTTCGATGAGGATGAGACCGGCCTCGACCCGCGTCACGTCGAGGGCCAGGATGCCCGCCGGGGTAATGTTGTAGTCGTGGCCCGCGTTCATCAACGCATCCCACAAGGCCACCGCGTTCGCG
>CAYUFY010000217.1:0-8706 GCA_964443795.1 uncultured Anaerolineales bacterium
CTAATAAACAACACCCAATTACCAAATTACCAATTACTAATTACCAATCCCCCAATCTCTAATCCCCCATCGTGAATACTCATCGCTTTACCCTCACGCTCGAACACTTTCTCTATTTAGCGCTCTTCGGTCTAGCGCTGTTCTTGCGGCTGTATCATCTCAATGATCATCCGCTCGCCGAGGCCGAAGCCCGCGAAGCCTTGCTGGCCTATCGGCTGATTCAAGGCAGTGTGGGAACCGGTCTGCCGTACAGCCCGGCTTATTTCAGTTTGGCCTATCTCAGCTTTCTGCTCTTCGGCGCGAGCGAGGCCATTGCCCGGCTGGCCCCGGCGGTGGCGGGTTCGATGCTCGTGTTTTTGCCCACGTTCTTCGCCGACAAACTGGGGCGGGGCGGGGCGCTCGGCGTGGGCTTGGGGCTGGCGTTATCAACCACCCTCGTGGCCGCCTCGCGCAGTGCCGATGGCGCGGTGCTGGCGTTATGCGGCCTGGGTTTCGGCGTGGCCGCCTTGCGGGTGTATTTGCGGACTGACTCGGCGCTGGCTTTGATGGCGAGCGGGTTGGCATTGGGACTCGGCGTGACGGCAGGCCCTATGTTCCTCACGGGCTTGCTGGCCCTCGCGTTGACGGAATTGGTGGCGGGGTGGGTGAACGCCGACGCGCGTGAGGCCCGCGCCGAGCAGTGGAGTCAGTTGGCCGCGCAGGCTCGGCCATTCCTCATCACGTTGGCGGTGACCACGGTG
Organism: uncultured Anaerolineales bacterium; assembly: GCA_964443795.1. GTDB lineage: Bacteria > Chloroflexota > Anaerolineae > Anaerolineales > UBA6663 > DATDRS01. Next base: position 741 of record CAYUFY010000217.1, read on the forward strand.
CTCATCGCCACCACGGCTTCGGTTTATCGCTTTGGGTTGGGGGCGCTCGCCGCCAGTTGGGCCGAGTGGGCGCGCGGGTTTCTGCCCGCGGTTGAGGGGCGTAGCCCGCAGACCTTGTTGGTCTTTCTCCTAACCTATGAACCGTTGTTGGTCATTGGTGGCCTCTTCGGGGCGGGGCGCGCTTTTCGGAACGGGCATCGGCCCGCGCAATGGCTGGTGTGGTTTACGCTGGCCGCGCTGGCCGTGGTCATCGGGCGGGGGAGCCGCGCGCCGATTGATCTCATCTGGGTCGTTGCGCCGCTGGCCGCGCTCGGGGGCTGGGCCGTGTTCGAGGTGGGCGCGGCCCGGTGGGCGCGGACCGAACAGCACCTCGTCGCCGCGCAGGTCGGGATCAGCAGTTTGTTGTTGGTCTTCGCCGGGCTCCTGCTCGTCAAACTGGCCGAGCAGATGCGCACCAATCCCGACCCCGCGCAGATCGTGTTTAGCATCGGCACGGTTTCGGCGCCCATGGGCATCTATTTATTTTTGGCCATCTTTGTGCTGGCATTGGTGCCGGTGACGGCGCTGTTGATGGGCGCGGGCTGGTCACCCCGCGCCGCATATTTGGGGCTGATGGTGGGATGTGGCGCGGCGTTGCTCGGCATGAATCTCTCCGCGCTGTGGGGCCTGACCCAACTGCGCCCCGCCGACCCGGTGGAACTGTGGCAGGCGCACCCCACCGCGCCGGACGTGCGCCAGTTGGTGACCATTTTGGAGAACACCTCCAATTACGCCGTCGGCAACGCCTATGACATGGATGTGACTGTGCAAGCCCCGAGCGATGGCGCGCTGGCCTGGGCGTTGCGCCGGTTCCCGCACGCGGTCTTTGTCGAGGCCCTGAGCGCCAACGTGAACACCCGCGCGGTCATCTCGCCCCGCGATCCAACCAAACCGGCCGCCGAACAGACCCCGCCGCTTGGCTCGACCTATATGGGCCAGGCCTTCACCCTGCGGCAGGCGCTCATGACTATCCCTGAAACCTGGCCCGACCAGCTGAATTGGTATCTGTTCCGCCGCGCCAGCGTCGGCACCGAGCGTGTCATCCTGTGGGTGCGGCAGGATGTGCAACAATTGAAGACTGCGAATGGCCGATAGCCGGTGGCGGATGGCCGCTGACGAATGACCCAATTACCAATTACCAATTACCAACTCCCCTCGACCATTGCGCTCGACGGCCCGGTGGCCTCCGGCAAATCGGCGGTGGGCAAACGGCTGGCCGATAAACTTGGCTATTTATTTTTCGATACTGGCATCATGTATCGCGCGGTGACCTGCCTGGCTTTGCGTGAACTTGGCCCGATGGCAGATACCGCCGCGATTGCCGCCCTCGCGGAGCGCACGCTCGTTGATCTTCAACCGCCAACCGTGAGCGATGGGCGGGACGCGACGGTGTTAGTGAATGGCGAAGATTTCACCTGGGCCATCCGCGCCCAAGACGTGGAAGCGAATGTGTCCGTCGTCGCCGCCATCCCCGCCGTGCGCCACTGCCTCACCGCGCACATGCGGCGCGTGGGCTTGCGCGGTCAGGTGGTGATGGTCGGACGCGATGTGGGCACGGTGATTTTGCCGGAAGCCGATCTAAAAATTTTCATCACCGCTTCGGTGGAAGCCCGCGCCCGCCGCCGGTTCGCCGACGAGCAGACGCGCGGCGGCCCGCGCACCTACGCCGAGATCCTCGCCAACCTGCAGGAGCGCGACCGCATTGATTCCTCGCGCGCCCTCGCCCCGCTCCGCGCCGCCGAAGACGCGGTGTTACTCGACACCACCGCGCTCGACCTGCCCGGGGTGATGTTGGCGATTGAGCGATTGCTTGAAGCGCGTGTTGCCCACACCTGAACCTGCCCCCGATTTCTGGGATAATCTTGAAACCTTTGTGCGCGCGCACCCGATGGTGATTGACCGCCCGCGCGGCGCGGCGCACCCCCGCCACCCGGACTTCATCTACCCGCTCGATTACGGCTATCTCGCCGACACCCGCGCCAGCGATGGCAGTGGGGTGGATGTGTGGGTGGGCAGTCTGCCCGAGGGGCGAGTGACTGGTTTGGTATGCACAGTGGATTTGCTTAAGCGCGATCTGGAGTTGAAAGTGTTGATAGCGTGTTCGGTGATTGAACGTCAAACCATTTTGCGCGTCCACAGTCAAGCGTTGCAATCAGCCCTGCTTATTGAAAGACCGGAAACCGTATGACCAACCCCGAAGCCGCCACAGCCGCCCGTCGCCCATCCCCCATCGCCCGTCACCCGTACAACCACGCTAAATATGAACCCATGCGGCGTTTCCTGCGCTGGGCCATCACTAACATTGGTTGGCGCGTCTTTGCGCGGATTGATTACGCGCGCATCACCGGCCTCGAAAACCTGCCCGCCACCGGCCCGGCCATTGTGATGATTAACCACATCGCCTTCATAGACCCCATTGTGGTGCTGGGGAATTTGCCCCGCAACCTGGTGCCGCTCGCCAAAGCCGAAGTCTCGCGAGTTCCGGTCTGGGGCGTGTTCCCCGGGCTGTGGGATGTGATCCCAGTGCATCGGGAAGAACTTGACCGCAAAGCATTGGAGCACGCCCTCGCCGTCTTAGCCGCTGGCGAGGTCATCCTCATCGCGCCTGAAGCGCATCGGCATCCCGAGCTGATGCAAGCCCGGGAGGGGATTGCCTACCTCGGCCACAAGAGCGGCGCCCCCATCGTGCCGGTGGCGGTCGAAGACACGCCGGGGTACCCCACCCTCCTGGGGCCATGGAATCGCGCCCGGCCCGGCGCGTATTTCGTCATGGGCAAGCCCTTTCGGTTCAAGCCCGTGGTGGGGCGCCTCCCCCGCGAGCGTCTGCGCCAAATGACCGACGAGGCCATGTATCAGCTCGCGGCATTAGTTTCAGAATCCCGGCGCGGCTACTACCGCGATTTGAGCCAAGCGACCACCGAGACCTTGGAGATGGTTTAGCGTGCCTCCAACCCCACTTACCAATCCCCAATTACCCACTCACGCGGGCCTCATCCAAGCCATCGCCCCGCGCTCTTTCGCCGCGCGCCTCGGCCTGCGCCCCGGCGATGAAGTGCTGGCGGTCAACGGCCACCCCGTCGAGGACGTGATTGACGTTCAATTCTACGCCGCCGAAGATGAAGTCGAAATCACCTTTCGCCGCGCTGATACGCAATACGCATTACGCTCTACGCGCCGCGATAGAGAGCCTTTGGGTATCGAATTCACCCACCCCACCTTCGACATTGATATTCGTCGGTGCAACAACTTATGCCCGTTTTGTTTTGTGCTCCAGACCGCGCCCCGGATGCGCCGCACGCTTTACATCAAAGACGATGATTATCGTTACTCGTTTCTGTATGGTCACTTCGTCACCCTCACCAATCTCAGTGACCATGACTGGTGGCGGATTGAACATCAACACCTTTCGCCGCTTTATATCTCCGTCCACTCAACTGATTTGGAAAACCGCCGCGCCTGCCTCGCCAACCCCACCGCGCCCGATGTGTTGGCGCAAATCAAGTGGCTCGCCAAACGGGGCATTGAGATGCACACCCAACTGGTCCTGACGCCCGAATTGAATGATGGCCCCTGGCTCGCCAAATCCATCCGCGACTTGGCCAGGTTTTACCCGGCGGTGCAGTCGGTTAGTGTGGTGCCAGTGGGGCTGACCAAACACCACAAATACAAGCGGCGCGTGCACACTTTGGCCGAGGCTCACGCAGTGTTGGATAAAGTTCACCAATGGCAGGCCCGGTATTTGGAAAAGTTCGGCGCGCGCTTTGTCTACGCCACCGACGAGTGGTATCTGCTCACCGAGACTCCCCTCCCACCCAAGCAAGCCTACGACGGCCTTGCGCTGGAGGAGAATGGGCAGGGCATGGTGCGGAATTTTCTTGATGATTGGGAGAAGGTCAAGAAAGAAATCCCAAAACCTAAAACCCAAAACCCAAAGAATCAAAAGAAGACTAATTACCAATTACCAATCACCACGCTCCACGCTCGTCACGCTACCCTCGTCACCGCCACGCTCTTCGCGCCGACCTTGCGCCAGACCACCGATGAGTTTAACCAACTCGCCGGGACACGCTTGGAAGTCGTGGGGGTGACCAATGAACGCTTGGGGCACACCATCACCGTAGCGGGCCTGTTGATGGGGGCGGATGTGCTGGCTCAATTGCGTGACCGCGACCTCGGCGAATTCATCGTGCTCCCGCGCGTGATGTTCGACCACCCGCAGGGAATCAGCCTCGACGACGTTTCGCCGCTGACCCTCGCGCGCGCGTTCAATCGCCCCCTCTTCCTCGCCGACGCGATGGGCGATGTACTCGATGCCTTCACCGGCCAGAATGCCTTACGCATTAACCCCGAAGATGAAACCATCCCGCTCGAAGTGGTGCAAGCCGGGGGCTGGGCAGTGGAAAAGTATTTGTGATGTGGAGTAGAATCGACCCTATCGGAAATAAGATTTGGAATGTGTTTTCGCAGGGGCGTTCAATTGAACGCCCCTGCGAAAACGTTATTTCTGATAAGGTCTAATAAATCGTAGAGGATATCTGCCATGAAAAGCCCCTTCCCCGGCATGGACCCCTATCTCGAAGCATCGGATATTTTTCCTGATTTTCACAACGCACTGGCGAGTGAATTGCGAGCTAGGCTAAATGCCAGTCTGCCACAACCCTACTACGCCCGGCTCGAAATGCGCTCGGAAGTGGGCATCGTAGATGAAGGCCGCAGTCAGCGCCGTATCGTGCCAGATATTGTGGTCATGACACCTCCGCGCGTGCGTGAAGCCGCGCCGGAATATGCAGCAGTGGCGACTACTCTGCCCCGCACTGAAATCTCGCCGGGCATTCTCGTGCACCTCCCCACCGAACCTTATCACCACCCGTTTGTCGAAATCCGTGACGCGGCGCATGGGCATCGGCTGGTCACGCTCATCGAAATCGTCAGCCCCTCGAATAAACAGCCGGGGCAAGACCGTAAAGCCTATGAAGCCAAGCAAAGTGAAATCCTAAACAGCGATGCCAATCTAATCGAAATTGACTTGTTGCGTTCGGGTGAGCGTTTGTTGCCCTCGCTTCAATTGAAAGGCGCCGTGGAGAGTTTGGATTGCGACTACTTGATTTTGATTAATCGCAGTCAGGGGCGGCAGGGTTTTGAGACCGATTATCTGCTTTACCCGGTGATGGTGCGTGAGCTGTTGCCGTGCATCCCCGTGCCGCTGGCCGAGACGACCCCTGACCTGCCGCTGGATTTGCAACCGGTCTTTGAACGCGTATATCTGAGTGGGCCATATCAGCGAATGCTGGATTACACCCGGCCACCCGTCCCGCCGCTGTTCCCCGACGATAGGGCGTGGGCCGATGGATTGCTGCGCGAAGCTGGCTTGCGCCCCGCGCCTACGGTTTGACGCAGACGTATCGGGCGGAGATAATGCCGCTCACTATTCAAAAGGAGACTCTATCGCGTAAGTTTAACGTCTGGGAAAGACAAGCGCATGGCCCGATTAACCAGAGAACTCGGAGTTCTGAGTGGATAGGTAATTGGGTGACGAGGTGGCGGTTCCTGTCGTAGGACAGTGCTAATGTGTTAGTCAAGTCGTCGGGTAGTCGGAAAGACAATCAGACAACCTGACTACCCGACTAATACAAAAAAGCGAGACATCAGCGGAAGCCGCCGGGGTTGCGCCACAACCCCCTCTCTTTCCCCCCAGTGGACACCCCCTGTGTCCCCACGCCAGTTGCAATAAGCGCGCGGTAACGCGCGGATAAAGAACGGGCAGTGGCAAATAGCTTATAGCGAATGGTCAATAGCAGATGGCAACCCCCCACCTGTTATAAGCCATTTGCTATACTGCGCGCGGTCACACATTGCGCTTTTGTAGGGCGGGCTTGTAGCCCGCCGTCTTCGGCACAATCAGGGCGTCACGCTACAAGCGTGACCTACGGAAACCGCAAACGATGACCGCGTTGAGTATATCGGCCATTCTCAACTTCAATCTATTTCTAAACTGGAGACACCAACCATGTGTGGCATCGTAGGTTACATTGGGCCGCAGGAAGCGGCCCCGATTATTTTCGACGGCCTGAAACGGCTGGAGTATCGCGGGTACGACTCGGCGGGGATTGCGGTGATGAAAGATGGCGCGATTGATGTGCGCCGCGAGGTGGGCAAACTGGATGGGCTGGGCAAGATGCTTTACGCCGAACCCCTGAGTGGCTTCATCGGCATCGGGCATACGCGCTGGGCCACGCACGGCGCGCCCTCGCGCCGCAACGCGCACCCGCACCTCAGCGCCAGCGGCGATGTGGTGGTGGTGCATAACGGCATCGTGGAAAACTTTTTGCAACTGCGCGACGAACTCGTGGCCGAGGGTGTGCAGTTCAACTCCGACACCGACACCGAAGTTATCGCGCATTTGGTCGAGAAGTTCATGGGCGCGGGGCAGGGGTTGGAGAGCGCGGCGCGAAGCGCGTTCAGCTTGCTCAAGGGCGCGCATGGCATTGTGGTCATGTCGAGCCGCGAGCCGGACAAGATTGTGTGCGCGCGCATCGGCAACGCGGGTGGGGTGACCCTGGGGCTGGGCGACGGTGAGATGTTCATCGCCTCGGATATGCCCGCCATTTTGCAACACACGCGCAAAATGATCTATCTCGAGTCGCGGCAGATGGGCGTCATCACCCGGGAGGGCTACCGGGTGACCACGCTCGCCGGGGAACCCCTGAAGCCCGAAGTGCATCACATTCCCTTTGATGCGGTGTCGGCGGAGAAGGGCGAATACAAGCACTTCATGCAGAAGGAGATTTTCGAGCAGGCCCGCGCGGTGACCGACACCTTGCGCGGGCGTGCGGATTTCGAGCGGGGTACGGTCTCCCTGCCGGAACTGAATCTCACGCCCGAGGCCGCGCAAGCGCTCGGGCGCGTGGTCGTCGTCGCGTGTGGCACATCGTTTTATTCGGGCCTCGTCGGGCGCTACTATTTCGAGAACATCGCCCGCCTGCCCGCGCAAGCCGAGATTGGTTCTGAGTTCCGCTACACCGACCCGATACTTGATGAGCGCACGGCGGTGTTGGCGATTACGCAATCGGGTGAGACGGTGGACACGCTGGCGGCGATGGAGGAAGCGCGTGGGAAACGTGCGACCGTGTGGGCCATCGTTAACGTCGTGGGGTCCGAGGCCCGCCGGGTCGCGGGGGGCCACATCGCTATGCAGGCCGGGCCGGAGATTGGGGTCGCGTCCACCAAAGCGTTCACCACGTCGGTCGTGGATCAATATCTGCTGGCGTGTTATCTGGCCCAGTTGCGCGGCACGGTGAACGCCAAGCAGTTACGGCAGTTGGTCGGCGACCTGGCGCGTCTGCCCGACCTGATGGGGCGCGCGCTTGACCACGATGCCGAAGTGAAGGCCCTGGCGGAAGTGCTGTTCGAATACAAGCACGCGCTGTATTTGGGGCGCGGGTTGCAAATGCCCATTGCGCTCGAAGGCGCGTTGAAGTTGAAAGAGATTTCGTACATCCACGCGGAAGGCTATGCGGCGGGTGAGATGAAACATGGGCCGATTGCGCTGATTGACCGCGAGATGCCGGTGGTGGCGCTGTGCCTGAAGGATGCGGTGTACGATAAGATGCTCTCGCAAGTGGAGCAGGCCAAAGCGCGCGGCGGCAAGGTGATTGCCATCGCCACCGAGGGCGATGAACTCTTGCGCACCAAAGCCGACCATGTGTTGTACGTGCCGGACGCGCCGCCGTTGTTGCAACCGTTATTGTCGGTGATTCCATTGCAACTGTTGGCCTATCACATCGCCGTGCAACGCGGCACGGACGTAGATCAGCCCCGGAACTTGGCGAAGAGTGTGACGGTGGAGTAGCGCACCCCTCAATGGGCCTCGACTGTAATTGGATAATAAAGTCTTTCGCAGAATAATAAAGTCTTTCCCAAACTGACC
>CAYUFY010000218.1:0-8702 GCA_964443795.1 uncultured Anaerolineales bacterium
TTTGACAAATGCCCCCGGTAGAAGCTCTGTTACCGAATTGTGAGCCGCTCTCTTGCAGGAGAGTGAAGCCCAGTATCGCACCCTGTTCGATGGCATTACCGACGCGGTGTTTGTGCATGCACTCACCCCGGACAACCGCCCGGGCGCGTTTCTCGCGGTGAACGATGTGGCCTGTCAGCGGTTGGGCTACACCCGCGCCGAATTTTTGCAAATGACCGTCGCCGCCCTGGATGCGCCTGAATCGATGGTGGATGTGCGGGCCATCACCGAGCAGTTGCGGCGCGGCGAACGTGTGCTGTTTGAGCAAACCCATGTCACCAAAGCCGGTCGCCGCCTCCCAGTGGAAGTGAATGTGCAGAGCTTCGAAATGCAGGGCCAACTGGTGGCGCTGTCGGTGGCCCGCGATATTTCCGAGCACCAGCGAGCCGAGGCCGCTTTGCGCGAGAGTGACATGCATCACCGCCAACTGGCGGAGGAAAACGCGCGGCTCTTGCGCGAGGTCAATCATCGCGTGGGGAATAATCTGGCCCTGCTCGCCACGCTGGTCGAGGTCGAAGTTAAACGCGCCCCGACTACCGAGGCGCGCCTCACCCTGCACGAATTGCTGGGCCGGATCAACAGCATCGCCGATGTGCACCAACTGTTGCAATCCCGACATTGGGAGCCGTTGGCGCTGGACTATCTGGCGTATCAAGTGGTGTCGGGGGTATTAGCCGGGTCACCCCTGCACGGGCGAGTGTTGGTGCGGGTAGTCCCCCTCGCCGAGCCGGGGCTGGTGGGGGCCAAGCAGGCCGCCAATTTGGCGTTGTTGTTCAACGAATTGACCATCAACTGCCTCAAACACGCGTTTCACGACCGGCTGGCTGGGCAGATTGAAATCCGGTTGCAAGTGCGGGGCGGGAAACGGGCCCGGTTGGAGTTTCGCGACGATGGCCCCGGCTGGCCGGAGGCGGTGTTGCGCGAGGGGCGCGTCAGTGTGGGTTTGGATTTGTTGCAAACCATGGTGCGCCATAGCTGGCAGGGCGAGGTTCACCTGCGGAACGACGGGGGCGCGGTGTTCGAGTGTGAGTTTGAATTGGAGCCAGTGCAATGAGAGCTTTATATCGCCGTATTGCCTCCATCTACCAGCATGGCCACGCCGGTCATGAAACTAGAATCCTCCGACGCTAAAAACAAAACCGCTTTGGCGATTTCCTCCGCGCGGCCCACGCGCCCCATGGGGAGCGCGTCGCCCAGGCGTTTGAGTGTGGCCGCCATATCGCCCGTGTGGCGGTGGTAGCCGCTTTCCGTCCAGCGATCCACAAACGTATCGCCGGGGCACACCGCGTTAATGCGGATGCCCTCGCGGGCGTGATCCACGGCCATGGCGCGCGTCATCTGCACGACCGCGCCTTTGGAGGTGCAATAGGCCACCGAATTGCGCCCGGCCACCACGCCCCAATCGCTGGCGTTGTTCACAATCACGCCGCCGCCCTGCGCGCGCATGAGCGGCACCACCAGCTTGCTCATCCGCCACACGCCGGTCACATTCAGGGTCAGGGTCTCGGCCCAGGTTTCTTCGGTGAGGGTCTCGGCCGTGCCGCCCACCACGATGCCCGCATTGTTGAAGAGAATATCAATCCGTCCGTAGCGGGCGAGGGTTTCCTCCACGCTCCGCTGGCAATCGGCCAGTTGGGCATGGTCGGCAAAGATGTAATGGGCCTCGCCGCCCTGCGCTTGGATTTCGGCGCCGAGCGCTTCGCCTTTGTCCCGGCGGCGTCCGGTGAAGGCCACTTGGGCCCCGGCGGCGGCGAACACTCGCGCGGTGGCCTGGCCGATGCCGGAGGTGCCGCCGGTGATGAGGGCAACTTTATTGAGGAGTCTCATGAGATGGTCCTTTGCAAACAATAAGGCCCAGGGGCAAGCCCCAAGGCCTTATGCGTTATGGTTTGATCCCCCACATTGTATACGTTTTTAAAAAGGATTGATTCTCATCACCCAGACGGGGTTGTGGCTGGTGTCAGTTTGGGGCGGGGAGGGATGAAAGCCGGGCTTTGCTAAAGCCGGCTGGGGTGAACTTCAATGAGCTTTGACAATCAAAAACGATAATCGGGGTGTGGTAGAGACCCGCCACCCGATGGCAGGTTACCCGCCCGAAAGGATTCCCCGCACAAATTCTTGGAGTCCTTTGAAAACTTCTGCGGCAAATTCTTTGATGGTTGGCCCTAGGCCCCGCGCTACCTCTCGGCCAGCCTCTTCCGGGCTAGCCCCACAGGCGGACAAGAGTAAAACGATCACGGTTATCCCGACCAATAAAAAGATCAATTTTCGATTGCTCATTGAGTAGCTCCTTGTAGTTTTCGCAATTCAGCTTGCCCCCACCGCGCTCCCGGCCACTGGTGACGCCTAGGCTGATTTTATTTGTACAGCATAAATTATTTGGCTTGATAAAAAAAGAGAAGAAACTCCCTAATGGCCGGGAGAAAATGGAACCCCTTCGATTTTGATGATGCGGGTGGTACTGTGCGCGGTCATACGCCCAATGCTGAAGCATCGGGCTAAAATAACGAAGGGCGCTAAAACGTCCTAAAACAAGCGTTTTGGAATATAGGCCGCTTCAGCGGCCTTCGTGCTTTCAGCCCGGCGGTTTACCGCCGGGCGACGCTGGGCTTATTTCCAATAACGTCTATTGAGAAATTAATCGCCTAAGGCAGAGGCGGCTCCCACGCCGCCGCGTGCTTCGCGAGGAGCGCGGTCTGCTTGATCAGGTGATTATTTTGTAAAAGCGCAAGTAGCCCGCCGTCTTCAGCACGATAAGGGTGTCCCGCTATAAGCATGACCTACGGAAACCGCAAACGATGACCACGTTGAGTATAGCGGGCTATTCGCCGATGGCGCCGCTGGTTTGGATCCGATTGAGATCAACGAAGTTGATAATGCTGGGCGGCAGACGGCACCCGCCCGCGCCGGTGAAATAGTATTCGGTGCAGAGCGGTTTCCAGAACTGGCCGGAGGTGGCGGAGCCGTAGTACATGATTTCGTCATCGTTGCGGATGACGGCATAGACCGCCCCCGCGCGGTCGGGGTCGGCGAACAGGCCGAGGAACCCGCCCGCCTCGGCAGGGCCGCGTTTGAACTTGTAGGTGAACGTCCAGGTGCGCCCGTGATCGAGACTGGTATAGATGGCCGGGCGGAGTTTGGTCCAGGCGCATTGCCAGCAATAGATGGAACTTTGGCTGTGGATGAGGAGGCCGAGATAGAGGATGCCGGGTTGGCGGTCAAGGGTGATTTGCCCATCCCGCGCGGTCAGCGGCAACCCGCGCGGGGTGACGCGCTCCCACAAGTGCCCCCCATCGGCGCTATGCCACACTTGACCACACGCATAGAGATAATGTTCGTTCCGGTTGAAGGGCGCGACTGCGGCCTGGGGCAAATAGTCGCGCATGTCGCACCGGGTGAGGTAGAGCGCGAGGCTAATGCTGATGGCGCAGAGGGCGGTAGCGGCAGTGAGGCCGAGGAGTATGAAGCGGCGGGGGAGGGCAAAGGCGAGCATCTCCGCGCAGAGAGATAAGTAAAAAGTGACGAGTGAAATTGTTTAGCACGCGTCACTTTTTACTTTTTATTTTTTGTTCAACGCTTTTTCAAACATCCCCAACGCGTCTTTGATTTGGGCTTCGTTCACGATGAGCGGGGGAATCCAGCGGATGGTGTTGTCGTAGGAGCCGCAGGTGAGGAGCATGAGGCCTTCGCCGAGGGCGGCTTTATCCACCGCTTTGGCGCGCTCGGTCCACGGGTCGCGCGAGTCGTCGAGGCGGCTGAACTCGGTGCCAATCATTAACCCCACGCCGCGCACGTCGCCGATTTCGGGATGGTCTTCGCGCAGTTTGTTCAGGCCGGTCATGAGCACACTGCCCATCTTTTGCGTGTTCTCCAGCATTTTTTCGTCGCGCATGACCTGGATGGTGGCGACAGCGGCGGCGCACGAAACCGCATTCGCGCCATAGGTGCCGCCGTGCGAGCCGGGCGGCCACTTGGCCATGAGGTCGCGCGAGGCGGCGAGGCCCGAGAGCGGCATACCCGAGGCGATGCCTTTGGCCATGGTCACCACATCCGGGACGATGCCGAAATGCTCAAAGCCGAACCACGTGCCGGTGCGCCCGAAGCCCGATTGCACTTCGTCGGCGATGAGCAGGATGCCGTAGTGGTCGCACAGTTCGCGGAGTTCCTGCATAAAGCGGGTGGGGGGCGGCACATACCCGCCCTCGCCGAGGATGGATTCGATGACGATGGCGGCGGTCTCTTCGGGCGCAGTCTGCGCTTTGAGGAGCAGTTTCAACTCCTTGAGGCAGTAATCTGTCGTGGTGGCTTCATCCCAGCCATATTTGTAGGCATAAGGGAAGGGCGCGACGTAGATGCCCGCCGGGAGTGGCTGATGCCCGGCGCGGTAGATGGTTTTGGAAGTGGTCATCGCCATGGTGAGGTGCGTGCGCCCATGGAATGAACCGTTGAAAACGATGATGTTCGGGCGTTTGGTGGCCTGCTTGGCGAGTTTGACCGCGCCTTCCAAAATCTCCGCGCCGGAGTTGGAAAAATAGTACGAGTTAAGTTGCTCGGGCAGGATGCCCGCGAGTTCGTTGGTCAGTTCGATAAGCGGCTGGTGATAGACGATGTTGGCCTGGCCGTGCAGGAGTTTGGCGGCCTGCGCTTGAATGGCCTGCACCACTTTGGGGTGCGAGTGGCCGGTGTTGGTCACGCCGATGCCGCAGGTGAAGTCGAGCAGTTGGCGGCCATCGGTGGTGTAGAGATACGCGCCTTCACCGCGTTCGACGATGATGGTTTCGGGGACCGCGCGGCCCCAGATGGGGGAGATGTGGGAGGTGTCGAGGGAGGGCATGAGGGATGACCTTGTGAGAGAGGGCGTTATCAGAATTTTTAGGGGACGATGATTTTATCGGTTAAGTCGGGATGGACACGCCGAAAATCTCTTTCGTTAAGAGTGAGGACTTGGTCAACCTCAGCTTTAGAAGCGGCTTGGGTGATTAGGGCATCGTAAATAGCGCCACCTGGTATGCCCAGGGCAACCAAACGCTGAATAGCCGAATGATAATCAGCCTCGGCCAAGACCACCACTTCAAAGATTTTGAGCACTTCTTGTTCAATGATTTGCTGAGCAATGGATGGAGAAACACGAGGCTGGTGGGGAAAGGTGGTCAAGATGGAATACAGTTCGGCTAGCGAATGCGCTGTGACGACTCCAGTATCTTGTCGAACTCGAATGCGCTGTAGCCAGGCAAATGCGCGGGCGTGCGCCGGATGGGCTTCGATGAATGCGGCTACCAGAACTGAAGTGTCGAAAAGGATTCTCACTGGATTGCCTGCCGAATAAATTTGTCAATCCGCTCTTCGCGGTCACGTTTAACAATGTCGGTAATATCTTCCATGACCTTGCCCGACACGACTAGGATTCCGCTCTTCTCAATTAAAAGCGGTTGGTCTGCCTGTGGTTCCAAGCGCACCCCACCCGATTTCTCTGAGGCGACGGTAAACGTCATGCCGGGCAACAAGCCCAGCTTATTCCGCGCTACCTCAGAAAATACAATCCGGCCCTGTTCATCCAATGAGACTTCAACAACGAGGGTCATCGCAACCATCCTTTCTATTCAAAATCATACTACAACTTCCATTCCCGCTTGGTTTTTTACTTGCTTTTCTTCTCCTCATCTTTCTCCTTCTTCTCTTCCGCCTCGGCTTTTAATTCCTCTTCCACTAGCGGCCAGAGGAGCAGGAGAAATGCCGCGCCCGCGTGGGCGTAGGCCGTCATCTCGACGATGTTGCCGATCAATTCGTCGGTGGCCAGGGGCTTGTGGCGAAACATCCGGCCGTCGCTATCTACTTGCCCCAGGCGCTCGTCAATGGCCAGGGGTTTGTGCTTAAAGACCTGCCCACTATCGAGCATGATCTGCCCCACAAATTTGTCCGGCCCCAGGCGGGCTTCGTAAACCTTGCCGGTGTCGAGTTCCACCCGGCCCACATATTTGTCGGGGCCGAGATGGGTTTCGTACACCTTACCATCGGTCTCCACCCGGCCCACATATTGGTCGGGCGCGAGCGGTTTTTGACGATAGACTTTGTTCATGGGAGACTCCTTAGAAGTGAAATAGAGACCCCTATTGTATGCCGAAAACCGCCAACCGCCATTAATGCTAAACTAGCCCCATGCCCTTCAATTTTTGGAAACGGAAGACGCCCCCCGGACCCGCCCCGGCGCGCCCGAGCGCCGACCCGGAGCTAGACCAACTGCAAGCCGAGGTCGTCAAGCGGCAAGAGCAAGTGGCGGCGGTGGAACTGGAATTGCTGGAGTTCAACCAGTTCAATCAGGAGATTGAAACCCGGCTAGGCCCGTGGCAACGCCGGGTCGCCGATCTGGAGACCGCCGTCGCGGATGCCCGCGCGCGCGCCACCCGGCGGGCCATGTGGGGCGAACGCGCGGAGGCCGGCACCGCGCCCGAGGACGTGGTCGAGCAATATAAGCGCGCCTGGACGCAATCGGCTGAGCCGCCCCCGCCCGCGCCGCCCCCCGCCCCGGCGCCCGCGGATGAATTACACGAAGCCAAAATCAAAACGCTCTATCGCCAATTGGCTAAGCGCTTCCACCCGGACTTAGCCAGCACACCGGAGGCAAAAGCCGCGCGGGCCGGGCGCATGGCAGAAATTAACGCCGCCTATGCCGCGCGCGATTGGGCGAAATTACAAGCCATAGCGGACGAACCCGACCAGCCCCGGCCCCCGGCGGTTGAAGCCCCGCGCCCGAAAACGCGGGCGGAGATGGTTCAGGAACTTCAGCGGGAAATCGCGCGGCTGGATGGGGTGCTGGCCCAACTGGATCACATGCTCACGCATGAGTTAAGTCAGTCGCTGGTAGATTTTAAACTTGAGGCCGATTTGGCGCGGCGGGCCGGACGGGATTTGTTGGCTGAACTTGAATTGGATTTGCGCGCGGAGGTGGCGCGGTTGGAGGGGGAGTTGGCCGCGTTTACGGGTTAGGGGCGAAGGGTAATCTTGTGATACCCCGTTGCGCCGTTGGGGCGGGGTTCGGCGCCCCGCGCGGTTTGCGGTTGCCCGTCGCCATCGGTGGCGCGGACGGTGAGCCGGTGGGGGCCGGGGGCCACGGTCAACGCGAGTCGCCACAGCACCCACGTCAGGGGCGCGAGGGCGGGTTTGAGTTCGGCGGGTATCCATTCACCGTCATCCACTTTCAATTCCACTTGACTTATGCCGCGCGCGCCCGCGTAGGCGATGCCGCCCGCCGTTAAGTTTCCGGCCTCATCTATTTGGGCGGCATCAATCACGGCGGTGGTTTCGACCCGCGCGATGTCGGTCCAGCGGCGTTGTTCCCAGAAGCCCAGGTAGTCGTCGGGGACGGCGGTGATTTTCGTAATCCATTTGGGGTTCTTCATGCCAAAGCGATTGGGGACAAACAGCCGGAGCGGGTAGCCGTGTTCGGGGAGGAGGGGCACGCCGCTCATGGCGTAGCACAAGCGCGTGTCGGGGTTGAGCGCGGCTTCGAGCGAGAGGGATTCAGTGTAGCCATCGGCGCAGGTGAATTGGATGTCTATGGTTTCGGGAAGCGGGCCAGCCAGGGCCAATACATCGCGCAGGGCCACGCCGGTGAAAAGCGTGGTGCTGATTAAGTCGCCGCCGACGCGGTTGGAGATACATTCGAGGGTGGCGTAGAAGTCGGTGGCGGGCAGGGCGGTGAGGTCGGCGTAGGTGAGGGTGAGGGGTTGGGCGACTGTGCCAGCTACGCCGAGACTCCAGGTGCTGAGGTCGAGCGGCGGCGGGTCGAGTTTGATGGCGACTTGGTAAAACTCGGGGAGCGGAGTCAGCTCGGGGCGCGCGCCGGTTACGGGCGCGAAGCCATCTGTCACGGGCCGAGGCCCGTCGAGTAACGCGTCCCCCCGCCGAGCGCCGACCCACCGCCCGAGGGCCCATCCCCCCACCGTTAGCGCGGCGAGGCCGGTTCCCAGTTGCGCGAGAAAGCGGCGGCGCGATTTATCGGGAGGCGCGTCCCAGTGACGGGTGAGGCGCGTGAGGGCTAAACCCCAGCCGAGGCAGAGTAAAAAAATCCACAGATGCGCGGTGAGGCTCCAGCGGGCGAGCAGGCCAGCGGGGAGAAGCACCAGCCACAGGCCGAGGCCAAGGGCGGGGTGTGCGCAGGCACCGAGCGCGGCTAAGAGGGCGAGGAATAGTGTGAGGGCGAGCGCGGCTTCAAAAGTTTTGGCGAGGTCGGCGGTGGGGCCGAGGCGCGTGGCTTGCAGTGCGCCGACGAGCAGTTCGAGGCCGGTGTTGGTGATGGCCCCGGGTAAAACCTGAACGATGAGCGCGAATAAATCAAACGGGGCAAAGGGCAGGCGGGCGGCGCGCCCGAGAAACATGAGCGCGAGCAGGGGCGCGCCCAACAACGCGCCGAAGGCCGCACCCCCCATGAGTTTATTTCTTGATGGCATTTGGGCAGTAGCTGACTTGTGCAATGAGGTCTTTCATCACGAAGACTCAAAGTTTTTGCTTAGAACTTATCTCTGTCGCTCTGTGGGCCTGTCACCCCGAGCGAAGCGAGGGGGCTCTACGCCCAAGGTAGAGATTCCTCAGCGCAAAAAGCGCGCTTCGGAATGACAGCATAGAGGGTGTGGTATTTAAGAAACGCACTCTAAGGGCAGGGGGCT
>CAYUFY010000219.1:0-8691 GCA_964443795.1 uncultured Anaerolineales bacterium
ATAATAACCATGACACAATACTAGTGCGAGAAGTTGCCACGAACAAGGCAATCGTTAGAATGACCAATGTCAATGCTCTCACATTATCTATATTCGCCTTCAGTCCCGATCGTCATTGGATTGCGGCTGGGAGTGAGGGCCATATCGTGGAGGTAGTGGATGCCGCCACGGGCCGCGAAATCGCCCGCATGACGCATGAAGGCCAGATAAATGCCATCGCTTTCAGCCCTGATGGTAAATATGTGGTATCAGGTAGTGGTGATGGCACTGCACGGGTGTGGCTCTGGCGGCCCGAGGATTTGATTGAGTTAGCCTGCACGCGGTTGACGCGCAACCTTACACATGACGAGTGGAGACAATATCTGGGCGACGAGCCGTATCGGAAGACGTGCGAGAATTTGCCGGAGGGGGAGTGAACAACAGATGAGGAGAATGCGGCGGATTTATCCGCTTTATTCCCCCAATCCGTTGTTCCCCCCTCCCCCTTTAAAAAACCTATGCCCGAACTCCTCCACAAAGCCCTCACCCAAACCCTCATCGGCATCTACTACGATGTCTACAACGGCACGGGGCGGACTTACCCGGAGCGCTTCTACGACACGGCCATGGTGCATGATTTGCGGCAGGCGCGGGTAGCGTGCATCCAACAGCCGGAATATCGGATTCTCCACAAGGAAAAAATTGTCGGGAAACAAATTCTGGACATTCTCATTGCGGGGGAGGTCGTCGTCGAAAACAAGGTCGCGCCCGCCCTGACCCGGTTGCACAAAGCCCAATTGCTCTCGTATCTCAAAGTCACCGACAAATCGGTGGGGTTGCTGTTCAACTTCGGCGGCCCCAAGCCGGAGTTTCAGCGGCTCTACTTCACCCCGCGTGAGCCGAAGATAGCCAAAGCCAGCGCGGAGCGCGCCGCCGCTGACCCGGCCCTCGAGGGTCTCATCGCCCCCGAACTGGTTTATGAAGTGGTCGGTGGATTGTTTGCAGTTCACACCGCGCTGGGGCCGGGGTTTATCCACCGCATTTATGCCAATGCCTGCCATCACGAACTCAAACTGCGCGGGTTGCCGGTTCAACCATTGCGCGAAATGCAAGTTTTCTATAAAGACACCCGGCTGGGCGAGCTGAAATTTTGTCACCTGCGCGTGGGTGAGACGCTCATGGTCTTCCCCGCCGCCATTCAGAGTCTGGCCGACTTGCATCTGGAAAATTTTCGCGAGTGGATGCGCGCCCAGCAAGTGCCGTTGGGCTTGCTGGTCAATTTTCATGATATTGAATTGAAGCCGCTGTTTATAAAAGTGCAATAATGGGGAGAAGAACAGCGGATGCGGGGAAGCCAACGGATTAATCCGCCCAATTCCTCCAATCTATTGTTTATCCTCCCCCTCCCGAATCAGGTATAATCGCCAACGATGAATCTTCCCGCCTTCGGCAGTTTCCTAATCTTTCTGCTCGTCCTCTCCATCCTGGTTTTCGTCCACGAACTCGGCCACTTTCTCACGGCGCGCTACTTCAAAATTCAAGTTGATGAATTTGCCATTGGGTTCCCCCCCCGCCTAATCGGTTTTGTGCGCGATGCCGCCGGCAAGTGGCGCGTGTTCTTTGGAATGAAAGCCCCCACCCCGGCCGAACTCGGCGGGCCAAGCACCATCTATTCGATTAATGCGATTCCCCTCGGGGGGTTCGTGCGCCCGGCGGGGGAGGATAACCCGCTGGTGCCCGGCGGTTTGGCCTCGGCCCCCAAGTTCGCGCGGGTCGTGGTCCTCGCGGCGGGCGCGGTTTTCAATCTCATTTTCGCGTTCCTCATCTTTGTCGTCGGCTTCCGGTTGGGCTGGCCCGACCGGGTTACTGTCGTCAATGTCGTGGCCGACACCCCGGCGGCACGCGCGGGTTTGCAAGTGGATGACATCTTCCTAAAGATTGACGGCACCGAAGTGCATTACCCGCAACAAGTCTCCGAAGCCACCTACACCCATTTGGGTCGCCCCATGCTCTTGACCATCGGGCGCGGTGAGCAGACCGTGCAAATCACCGTCACCCCGCGCACGGCGGACGCGATCCCCGAGGGTCAGGGGCCGATGGGCATCACCATGGGGCAAACCCTGATCCAAAATTACTCGTGGGGGCAGGCTGTCGTCCGCTCGGTGCAGGAATTGGGTTACCAGTTGAATGAACTGATACACTTGCCCGGGCGCTTACTGCGGAGTGAGATTCCGCTGGAGGCCGCGCGCCCGTGCGGGCCGGTGTGTATGAACGACCTCACCCGCTCAGCGGTGGAGACCTCCCAAGAAATCAACCAATGGTTCCCCATCCTGCAACTCGTCGGGCTTATCAGTGTGGCGCTGGCGTTTAGCAACCTCCTGCCCCTCCCCGCGCTGGATGGCGGGCGGATTGTGTTTGTGCTCATCGAAGCCGTGCGGGGCCGCCGTCTTGACCCAGCCCGCGAGGCCATCGTCCACGCGGTGGGCTTGCTCATGTTGCTCACCCTCATGGTCTTCATCACCTATCAAGATATCGTCAATCCCATCCTGCCGAGATAAGTCATGCCCAAAAAAGAAATCCCCGATCTGCCGCCCCCGCCCGATTTTTCCAAAACCATCGTGCTCCTGCTCGATAATTCCCAGGCGTTTCCGGCCACTGAACTCTATCAACTCTCCGACTTAAGCCCGAAAGATGCGGGCGCGCTGGAAGCCGCCTGGACGGAAATCGCGGTGGAACGCCGACGGGGGCTGATCCACGATCTGGCCGAAATCGCCGAAGCTAATTACGAAGTGAATTTCGCCACAGCGTTCCGGGTGGGGCTGGAAGATGCCGACGCCGAAGTGCGCGCCGCCGCCATCGGCGGCCTGTGGGAGGAGGAAGACTCCGAGCTGATCGTGCCGTTTATCAACTTCCTGACCACCGACCCCGACGTGAACGTGCGCGCCGCGGCGGCCACCGCCCTCGGGCGCTATGTCTATCTCGGCGAGATCGAAGAAGTTTCCGCCGACTATCTGCAACGCATCGAGCGCGCGTTGCTGGCCGTGTTCACCACCAAAAAAGATGTGCTGGACGTGCGCCGCCGCGCGCTGGAAGCCATTGCCTATTCCAACCGCGACGAAGTGCCGCGCTTGATTGAAGCGGCCTACGCCTCGGCGGAGGTCAAGTACAAAGCCAGCGCCGTCTTCGCCATGGGGCGCAGTACCGACCAGCGCTGGGCACCACAAGTGTTAGCCGAACTGGAAACGGGCACCGCCGAATTGCGCTTCGAAGCCGCGCGCGCCGCCGGGGAACTGGAGCTCGAAGCGGCCATCGCCGGCCTAGTGCAGTTGGCCGAAGATGGCGACCAGCAAGTCCGCGAGGCCGCAGTGTGGAGCCTGGGGCAAATCGGCGGGACCGACGCCCGCGCCGCCCTGCAAAAACTCTGGGAGGCCGCTGAAGAAGACGACCAGGAGTATATTGAAGACGCGATGGAAAATCTCGACTTCAATGAGGGGATGCAGGATTTTGCGATGTACATCAATAAGAACAAGGGTGACGATTAGGCCGTAGGGGCGGGTCTCCGTAGGGGCGGGTCTGAGACCCGCTCCTACGATAGGCCAATCCAAATAGGCCCTTACCAAATCTGCTCGTCAAAATTCATAAGACCAACCACAAGCCGTCGGGAAACTCCCGGCGGCTTGTGCGCTTAATCCGGGTACAATACCCACGCTATGTGGCTCATTTTCGTCAATAACATCCTCCCCATCTTTCTGTGCGCGGGGGCCGGGTTTGCCCTGGGCCAGCGCCTGAAGGTGGACCTGAAGACCGCCACCCGCCTAGCCTTTTACGTCTTTAGCCCGTGTCTCGTCTTCACCTCCATTTTGCACACCGAACTCGCCGGGGATGAATTCGGGCAATTAGCGCTGTTCACGCTGGCCGTGCTGGGCGTGATGGGGCTAGCCGCGTGGATCACCGGCAAGGTTTTGCAGCTCGACCGCCCCACCCTGGCCGCGCTCCTCATCGCCTCGGTGTTCGTCAATGGCGGCAACTATGGCCTGGCCGTCAACACCTTTGCGTTTGGCGAGGCGGCTTTGGCCCGGGCGGTGGTCTATTACGTCTTCAGCACCCTCACCGTTTACACCTTTGGCGTGGTGGTGGCCTCTGCCGGGCGCCGCCCCATCCAAGACGCCCTCCGGCAACTGCTCAGTGTCCCGGCGGCCTACGCGCTCCTCATCGCCGGGGCGCTCAAATTGTTCCACCTCACCCTGCCGCTCGCCCTCGATCGTGCGCTCACGCTTCTCAGTCAGGCCGCCATTCCGGTCATGCTGATCATCCTGGGCCTGCAAATGGCCGAAGCCCATCAATGGCCCCGCGCCCGCCTCGGTTTGATTGGCGTGGCATCCTTTTTGCAACTCATAGTTGCGCCGCTGGTGGGCCTGGCCTTGGCCAGCGCGCTGGGTCTCACCGGCGTCACCCGCCAGGCCGCCGTGCTCGAAGCCTCCATGCCCACCGCCGTCATCACCACCGTCCTCGCGGTGGAATACGACCTCGACGCGGCCTTTATGACCGGGGTGGTGATCATTTCGACTCTGCTCAGCCCGTTGACCCTCACTCCCTTAATTGCCTACCTGCGTTAGACCCTCCGCGTGGAGACTGGAGATTTTAAATTTGAGTTTTAAATTTGGGCGATGGGGCCTGTGGCACGGCCTGGCGCTCCTGAGCCTGCTCGTCTGCGCCCGGGCGGTGCGGGCCCAAACCGGCCCCCGCTGGCTCGACGAGCCGCCGCCCCCATACACGTTTGGCGAGGCCCTGGCGTTCCAGATCGTGGCCCAAAGCGATTCGCCCATCACCGCCGTTACCCTGTTTTACCGCGCGACGGGCGAACCCCGCGCGCTGGCCTATGAGGCGCTCTTCACCCCCGGGCGCCTGGTCACCGCCACCTACCCCATCAACTTGACCGCCCGCACCCTCGCGCCCTTCACCACCGTCGAATATTGGTGGGAACTGCGCGATGAAGCCGGCGGACAGTTGCTCACCGAACCGCAAACATTTTACTACGACGACAACCGTTTCGGCTGGCAGACGCTGACCCGCGACCTGACCACTGTCCATTGGTACACCGGCGACACCGAGTTCGGGCAACTCGCGCTCGACATCGCCCAACACGCTCTCAGCCCAGCTAACGAAGCCATCAACGCCACCCTCACCGACCCCATCAACATTTACATCTATACCGATGAGCAGGACATCCATGCCGTGCTCACCACCGCCGGGCAGACGTGGGCCAGCGGTCACGCCAACCCGGTGCTGGGCGTAGTGATGGTGGCCGCGCGCCCCGGCCTCGAGGCCAGCACCACGCTCGAGCGCGAGCTACCGCACGAGCTGACGCACTTACTCATTTACAACGCCGTCGGTGGCGCCGATGGTTATGCCCGCGTCCCCACCTGGCTAAACGAGGGCCTGGCGGTCATTAATCAAACCCAGCCGGACCCGGAAAACCCCGGCCTCATCACCGCCGCGCGTGACGCCCAGGCGCTCCTGAGTCTGAAAAACCTATGCGGGCCATTCCCTGCTGACCTGCGCCAGGCCCAACTGGCTTATGCCGAAAGCGAATCGGTGGTGCGTTTCATCCAGGAGCAGTTTGGCTCGCGCCGGCTGGCCGCGCTCCTCGCCACGTATGCCGATGGCGCGAGTTGCGAATCGGGTATTCAACGCGGCCTGGGTTTGTCGTTGACCGAACTGGAAACCCGCTGGCTCACCGAAGTGGTGCAAGCCCCCCCGAGCGCCATCTCGGCCCAAAGGCTCTGGCCCTGGGTGATTTTGACGGGCATTGTGTTGGTTTCTCTGTTCACCTTCCTCGCGCTGGTGGTCAGCTACCGCCGGGCTGTCCGGGCGCAAAAAGCCGCTTCCAAACCCTAATCCTAACCGGGGCCTCTGCTATAATCGCGCCGGGCCATTTGATCAAAATGGCTTTTTAGTTCCCATGCCCCCCTCTGTCGAGCGTCTCCATGCCCTTGTGCGCGGGCGCGTGCAAGGCGTGTATTTCCGCCAGACGACCGTCACCCAGGCCCAGGCGTTAAAGCTCACGGGCTGGGTGCAGAACCTGCCCGATGGCACCGTGGAAGCGGTGGCCGAAGGGCCGCGCCCAGCCCTCGACACCCTGCTGGCCTTTCTGCATCATGGCCCCCCCGAGGCGCGGGTCAGCCAGGTTCAAGCCGAATGGCTCCCCGCCACGGGTGAATTCGCGGACTTCGCCCCCCGCTGGTAAGCGGCTTATCTCATGCGTCATGACCCCGAACGCCTCGCCTGGACCGTGCTCCTTAGCGCTTTCACAGTCTTTTGCCTGCTGATCACCCTCGTCCCATTCAGTGGCCGGTGGTGGGTGCAACATGCCGCCCGGGAGCAAGTCATCACCATGACCAGCAGTGGTACGGTGCAGGTCACCCGCCCCGGGCGCGGCACCGCCGAAGTCAATCTCGCCGACATCCCCCTAGGCTCCACCATCGTCACCGACCCGGGCGCGCAAGCCAGCCTCACCTTCGCCACCGCCCAGGGGCAGGAAGACCTCGTCAGTCTCACCATCTACGGCAATACCGCCCTGCAAATCACCCAGGCCGACACCCCGCGCTTTAGCTGGGGGATTAACCCCAACCGCATCAACGTGCGCGTCATTAGCGGGCGCGTGCGCGCCATTCTGAGCAGTGGCACCACCTACCCCACCGCCATCCGGCTGTTTTCAAACCCCGAGGCGGTCACGGTGCTTAACCAGCCCGGCGGCAATGTCTTGATCGAAGTCACAACCGGGCTGACCAGTGTCACCGTGCGGGAGGGCGAGGCTACGGTGGTCGCGCAAGCGCGGAGCGAGGCCATCCTCGTCCCCGCCGGGCAACGCACCGAAGTCACCGACCAGCCGACGGCGCTGATGCTACTGCCCGCCGAGCGCAACCTCATCACCAACGGCGATTTCCGCCAACCGCTCACCACCGGCTGGCTCACCGAAATTCGCAACACCCCCAACGACATCACCGGCACCATCAACATCGTGGATCTGTCCGGTGGGCGGCAAGCCGTCAATTTTTTCCGCCCGGGCACCAACTGGGGTGAAGTCGCCATCGTTCAGGAACTCAACCGCGATGTCACCGACTACACCTCTCTGCATTTGCAGATGGATGTGCGTATCAATTTTCAAGATTTATGGAACTGCGGGGAGCGCGGCTCCGAATGTCCGCTGATGGTCAAAATCAAATATATTGATACCCAGGGGGCGCTTCAGGAATGGGTCAAGGGGTATTTCTACAAATTCACTGATAACCCCGGTATTCTTGCCCCGCTCATCTGCGTCGAATGCCCGCCGCCCACCAGCGGCCACGAACAAGTGGCCCCCGCCCAGTGGCAAACCGTCGACTCGGGCAACCTACTCCAAATCTTCCGAGACGCGGGCATCCCCGCCACCATCATCAAATCCATCACCTTCACCAGTTCCGGCCACGCCTTCGATAGCAATCTCACCGAAGTGCAACTGCTGGCCTCGGAATAGCCGCCCGTCTCCTTTCCTTGTCCGTCACCAAACCCCTAATCCGGCTCACGCCGCTCCTGGCCCTGCTCATTTATAGCGGCCTGGCCTGCTACCAGCTCGACCTCCCCGGTTTTTATTACGACGAAGCCCTCGACCTGCCGGCCTCCATTCACCTCGCGCAGGGCCAGCCCCCCGCCCTCTCCCCCGGCGACCCCGGCCTGACGCTCGGCCCGACAACCTACCCGCTGATGATTCTGGATTACCTCGGCGCGGCCTACACCTACCTGCTCTGGCCCGTGTTCGTCTTCATCGGCGCCAGTTGGCTCAGCGTGCGCTGGTTCGAGGTGCTTCTCGGCGCAATCATCCTCGCCCTCAGTCATCGCCTCGCTCGTGTCTGGTTCGGCCCCGTCGTCGCCGCCCTCACGGTGCTCCTCGTCGCCGTCAACCCATCGTTCATCTTCTGGACGCGCATGGGCATCAGCGTCACCCACCTCATGTCAGTCTGCGCGGTGGGCAGTCTCCTCGCCTGGCATTACTGGACGCGCACGACTCAAACACGCTGGCTATTTCTCTTTGGATTTTTACTGGGACTCGGTCTATGGGCGAAGTTCCTGTTCCTGTGGTGGCTGACCTCCCTCGCGCTGTGCGCGGCCCTATGGTTTTGGCTCACGCTCGCGCGGACAGGCGCTCTCCCGCGCCCCACCCCGGCCCTCGGGTGGCGACCACTCGCGCTGGCCGCCCTCGGGTTCAGCCTCGGCGCGGCCCCGCTCATCTATTACAACTTCCGCACCGGCCTCACCTACCAAATCCTCCTCAACGCTCTCACCCGCCCTACCGCCTACGGCGTGAGCAACACCAACTTCCTCGCCAACCTCCGCGCCGCCTGGGAACAATTCCACATCTTCATTGACGGCAGTTACTTCTGGTACAACGGTGCAATACATGCCAACTCGCTGGCCTTCCCCATGTGGTTGCTGGCCCTCGCCGGTGTCTGCTTCCTCGCGCCCCGCTGGCCCCGCGCCCGCTTTCAACGTGCCGCCGTCATCGTCATTCTCATCGCCGCCATCGTCTTCCAAAGCGCCTTCACCGTCTCCGGCATCTGGGCCACGCACCTCTACATCCTCATCCCCTTCCTCCAAATCGTCCCCGCCCTCGCCCTCCCCCACCCCACCCCCCACCCCCCACCCCCCACCCCCCACCCCTCCCCCCTCCCCCTC
>CAYUFY010000220.1:0-8637 GCA_964443795.1 uncultured Anaerolineales bacterium
TTCCGTTCGCTGACTTGGAAGTAGCCCATGGAAAAGACTTTTCTGGATAACTATATGTGTTTTTGAGAGATGGAAAAGCGCGATACAAAACTTTTCCGCACCCGCCGGGTCTCGCGCGCCCGCACGCGGTGCGTAGCGAGGGGCAGGGCGCGCAAAACGCTCGGGGCACCGGCACGCTGAGAGAGCAGATTAGCTTGAATCCCATCCCTCAAAAGCGCCACGCGCTAAAATTTCCTCTTGACTTTCTAAAATTCAGCCTTATACTGACTGTCAGTCATTTATTGACCGTTAGTCATATATGGCCCGTTCCGCTACTCACTCCCGCCGCCAGAAAGAGAAAGAAGACCGCCGAGGCGCGATTCTTTCCTCGGCGCGGGAGGTTTTTTTTGAAAACGGCATCCGCCACGCCACGGTGGATGAAATTGCCGCCCGTGCGGGCGTGGCCAAAGGCACCGTCTATCTATACTTCGATAGCCGTGAGACGATCCTGGCGCATTTGCTGTTGGAGGGCCTGGATACGCTCAATACCCGGCTGGAGGCGGCTTTTGATGAGGCCACACCGGCCACCGCCGAAGCCCGCTTGCGCCGGCTGGCGCGGGCCTATTTCGACTTCCACACCACCGAACCCGATTATTTTCGCTTGATGATGGCGTTTGACCGGGGCCATTTTCGGGAGGCGGTGAATGCGGAGGTGTACGAGCAAGTGGTGCACCGCAGTTTGCGCGGTTTGCGCTGGGTGGTGCGGGCCTTTCAGCAAGGGGTGGAGAACAGTGAGTTGGTGACGGGGGAGGCCAAGCAAAAAGCCGGGATGTTCTGGGCCGCGCTCAATGGGGTATTGGTGCTGACCAGTCACCCGCTTCGGCGCGAACTGGTGGCCCAGGAAGTGGAGACGTTGTACCAAGGGGTGTTGGACACGATGCTAAAAGGTATGAAAAATCCCAAATCCCAAATTGCAACTGCCAATTGAGTACATCTTGTTGGCAGTTGGGGTTTGGGATTTTTGTATAAGGAGTTTTGATTATGAAAGAAGTTGTGATTGTTGAAGCCGTTCGGACGCCAGTTGGAAACCACGGGGGCGTGTTTCGGGATGTGGATGCGAAAGAACTGGCCCGCACCGTCATCCGGGGCATCCTCGACCGCACGGGCGTGGACCCCGCCAAGATTGATGAGGTCATCTTTGGGTGCATCGCCCAACCGTCGGATGCGCCGAACATCACGCGGGTCGCCGCCCTGATGGCCGGCATCCCCAAAGAAGTGCCGGGCTATACGGTGGCGCGTAATTGCGATTCGGGCATGGATGCGCTGGTGCATGCCTGGCGCAGTATTCAAGTGGGCGACGGCGAGATTTATTTGGTGGGCGGCGTCGAGTCCATGAGCAACATCCCGTATATCGTGAAGGGCGCGCGCTGGGGGTTGAAAATCCGCCACGCTGAATTTACCGACGCGATGTGGGAGGGCCTCACCGACCCCATTTGCGGGCAACTCATGGGCCGCACGGCGGAGAATCTCGCGGAAGAATTTGGCGTTTCGCGGCAGGAGCAAGATGAGTATGCCGTGCAAAGCCACAAAAAGGCTTTCATGGCCACCCGCATGGAAAAATTTACGGATGAGATCGTGCCGGTGGAAGTGAGCAAGAAAGTGGCCGGGCAGGAAGTGGCCCGGGAAAAAATCGTGCAGGACGAGACGATTAACCCCGGCCTGACCGTGCAAAAGGCCGCGCTCTACCCGACCATTTTCAAGAAAGACGGCGGCTCGGTGACGCCCGCCAACGCTTGCGGCATTTCCGATGGCGCGAGCGCGATGCTGGTGATGACGGCAGAGAAAGCCAAGGAACTCGGCTATACCCCACTCGCCAAAGTGGTGGCGTATGGCTATGCCGGGGTGGAACCCCACCGCATGGGCATTGCCCCGGCGCTGGCAGTCCCGAAGGCGCTCAAGAAAGCCGGGTTATCTCTCAAGGAAATGGATTTGATTGAAATCAATGAAGCCTTCGCGGCCCAAGTGCTGTCGGTGGGCAAATCCCTCAAGGATGACGGTTGGGATTGGAGCAAGGTCAACGTCAATGGCGGGGCCATCGCGCTCGGGCATCCGGTGGGATCGTCGGGGTGCCGGATTGTGGTGACGATGTTGCATGAACTGAAGCGCCGGGCCAAAGAAGGCAAACCGGCCCATTACGGTCTGGCGACGTTGTGTGCGGCCGGTGGGCAAGGGAGTGCCATTATCGTTGAGCGTATTTGAGCAGTGATGAGGAGGCTGCCATGAGCGAACAAGAAGAACTGGAACGTCTACGCCGTTTGCGGGAACAACAATTAGGCGCCCGCGACCCGGAGGTCAAACAGCGCGCTTATGCGAGTCGGATGGCCAAACGCTACAAACCCAACTACTTCTCGGATATTCTGAAAGACCCGCCCTATAAAGTCCGGTGGGCCTTGGGGGGCGTGGTCATCGGCTTTCTGTTGGGCTTGTTCATCGGGTTCATCGTGGACTACACCTTTCAGAGTCAGTGGATAGGCTACATTGCCTTTGGACTATTGGTGTGGGGCGCCATCGTGGGCTTCATCATGGGCCGCGGCAGAGATTCGGGAAACGAAGGTTGGCGGTAAATGCCGATTGTCCCTAAACAAGGGCTTAAGCCCCTTGTTGGGAACAATAATGGTTCCGCCGTTTTTGATGGGATTGGCGTAGGTCGCGCTTGTAGCGCGACGGTTTTTGCCACATTTGGTGTCGGGCTACAAGCCCGACCTACATAAGGTTTCCCGTTAAATTCGATAGCGCCAAAATAATTAGCCTTTAGAAAAGCGAGAGATCATGTATATCTTCAAAGCCGCCGTCATGGGCGCCGGCGCCATGGGCGCCGAAATTGCACAAGTGATTTCCTACTCTGGCCTGCCGGTCCTGCTCAAGGATGTGGATCAGGCCATGCTCGATAAGGGGATGGCCCGCATCCGCAAAATTTATCAGGGGCGGGTGGATAAGGGCAAAATGAGCGCGGGGGATATGGATGGCAAGCTGTCCCTCATTACCCCGACCCTCACTTACGATGAGTTCGGGGATGTGGATATCGCCATTGAAGCCGTGCCGGAAAAGATGGGCATCAAACGCGCGGTGCTGGGCGAGTTAGCCAAGGTTTTGCCCGAATCGGCCATTATTGCCTCGAATACTTCGGCGCTTTCCATTTCCGAGATGGGCGCGGCCTCGGGGCGGCCCAGCAAACTGGTCGGCCTGCACTTCTTCAACCCGGCGCATGTGATGAAATTGGTGGAAGTGATTCCCGGTCTCGACACCGCGCAGGAAACGGTGGATGACGTGGTGGCCTTCACCGAGTCACTCCGCAAATTGCCGGTGGTGGTGCAGGAATGCCCCGGCTTCCTTGTTAACCGCTTGCTGATGCCATATCTGAACGAAGCTGTGCTTGCGCTGGAAGAGGGCGCGGCCAGCGCCAACGACATTGATCAGCAAATGCAAGAGTGGGGGATGCCCTGGGGGCCTTTTTTCTTCATTGATCAGGTAGGCCTAGATGTTTCGGCGCATGTGGGTGAGTATTTGGAGAGCGAATACGGTGAACGGATGCGCGGCGCACAATTATTCCCGCTTCTAGTGCAAGCTGGTCGGTTGGGTGAGAAAAGCGGTGCCGGCTTTTATAGTTACGGTTCTGAAACTGACGAGCCAGTCAAGAAGATGATTGCCGATTTGCAAGCCTCCGGTAAAGTGACCATACGCCCCGGTTTCACCGCTGACCGTCTTGTGATGCCACTCATCAACGAAGCCGCACTGTGTTTGCAGGAAAAAATCGCCAGCCCAAGCGACCTTGATTTGGCGATGGTAGCCGGCATTGGCATGACCTATGGCGGTGAGCGCATTGGGCCGCTAGCCGTGGCCGATATCATTGGCCTAGATGTCATCGTGGCTAAATTAGAAGAACTGCAAAAGACATTCGGCGAACGCTTCCGCCCAGCGCGGTTGCTGACCACTAAAGTCCGCGCGGGCCACTTGGGGCGCAAGAGCGGGCGCGGGTTTCACGAATACTCTTCATAGTCAGGTGATCGAGTAGTCAGGTGGTCAAGTAGTCGAGCAGATTGACTATTAGACCACCGGGCTACCAGACTATCCAGCTATCCGACTGCCTGACCACTAGACCACAGGACAACTCTCATGACAGACAAGCAATTCGTCAAACTAACCATCGAAGACAAGGTGGCGATCATCACCATTGACCACCCGCCAGTCAACGCACTCAATGCCATCACCCTGAACGAACTCAGCGAGATGGTGGACGACATTGTGGCAAACGCGGAGGTTAAAGTCGCCATTATCACTGGCGCGGGGCAAATGGCGTTTATCGCCGGAGCCGATATCAACGAATTTACGGCCATCACCAGAGCTGAGCAAGCAGTCGAAGCCTCGCGCCGGGGTCAAAACGTCTTCGACAAGATCGAAAACGCGCCCAAACCCTTCATCGCCGCCATTAACGGAGTGGCGTTGGGAGGCGGCATGGAATTGGCCCTGGCTTGTCATCTGCGCATCATCGGCGATCGCGCCAAAATGGGCCAGCCCGAAATCAACCTAGGCATTATCCCCGGTTGGGGCGGCACGCAACGCCTCCCACGTGTGGTGGGCAAGGCCAAGGCTACCGAGTTAATTCTCACCGGCGATCAGGTCACGGCGCAAGAGGCCTACCGCTTGAATCTGGTCAATAAAGTGGTGCCGGGCGGGGAAGTGCTGAAAACCGCGCGGGATCTCGCCAAAAAGATCGCGCAAAAGAGCGCCCTCACCGCCAAAGCCGCCCTCGAAGCCATCGCCCAAAGTTCGCAACCAGTGGCCGCCGGACTGACCTTTGAAGCCAATCAGTTTGGCGTGTTATTCCAATCCGAGGATATGCGCGAGGGCGTGGCCGCGTTCTT
Organism: uncultured Anaerolineales bacterium; assembly: GCA_964443795.1. Lineage (GTDB taxonomy): Bacteria > Chloroflexota > Anaerolineae > Anaerolineales > UBA6663 > DATDRS01. The sequence goes on from CAYUFY010000220.1 coordinate 4,902, forward strand.
GGAAAAGCGTCAGCCAGTGTTTAAAGATAAATAAGTGGCACCTTTCAAGTGTCATGTCTCAAACTCTCGTGGCATCTGTCACCTGTCACTTGACACCTGGGACTTATGAACTGGATCACGGTTGTGGAAGTTTTCGGCGGAGGGCTGTTGCTCAACTTCGCCATCTTGCGGGTTGATCGCCAGCGCTGGTGGATGGTGGCGGTGTTTTTTGAACTGCCGGTGTTGGTTTTGGTGATCACGTGGGCGAGTTTGTACGAATTGTGGCCCGAAGTTTTGATCGGCGGCGCTTTGGCCTCGGCGGTGGCCGGGGGGTGGTGGATAAGCTACGGGCGCAAACTGCCCCCGCCCTCCAGCGATAATATCAAGGTCTGGGGCCAGGACGACGACGCCGCGCCTAAGCCCAAGCCTGCGCAATTGCAAAGTGAGATTGACCGCCTGCGCGCTGACAATGAGCAATTGGAAGCCGAACTGCGCCGCTTGAAAAGCGGCCGGAATGGGTCGCACAATGATTAGCCCAACCGAAGGGATGTAGCATGGACTTCTCTCTCTCCGAAGAACAGCAAATGTTCCGCGATTTGTTCGAGGAGTTCGCGGAAAAAGAACTCGGCCCGCTGGCCGAGCATAATGACCGCTCGGAAGAGCCCCCGCTGGCGTTGTATAAAAAAGCGGCCGCGCAAGGGTTCCTGGGCGCGGTGGTTCCCGAAGCGTATGGCGGCGCGGGCATGGATTATGTGACTTACTCACTGCTGGCCGAGGCGATGGGCAAACATTGCCTGACCTCCGCTGTGGCCATTGGCATCCATACCCTGCTGGCCACCATGTCTATTCTGGATGCCGGCACCGAAGACCAAAAGCAGAAATACCTGCCCCGCCTGGCTGGGGGCGAGTTTGCCGCGTTCGCGCTCACTGAGCCGGATGCTGGCTCGGACCCCGGCGCTTTGCAAACCCGTGCGCGTCAAACCACCGAGGCGGGCGCCTTCCACCTCGAAGGCGTGAAGTCGTGGGTCAGCAATGCCAATCATGCGAGCGTATTTGTGGTGTTTGCCAGTACCGCGCCCGACCAGCGGCACCAGGGCTTGAGCGCCTTCATTGTCGAGCGCGATTCGCCCGGGGTGACGATTGGCCATCGCGAACCCACACTCGGTTTGCGCGGCATGGATATTCGCACCGTTTATTTTGATGTGAGCCGTCTCCCGGCCGAAAACCTGCTTGGCCCGTTGAACGACGGCTGGCCCATTGTGCTCCGCGCTTTCAACCGGGTCCGGCTCGGGTTGGCCGCCGCCGCGCTGGGCGCGGCCGAGGGCGCGCTCGCGCTCGGGGTCAAGTTCGCCATCGAGCGCAAGCAATTCGGGGGGCCGATCGCTCACAAACAAGCCATCCAAAATTATGTGGCCGATTGCGCAGTGGACGTGGAGTCCCTGCGCCATTTGGTGCGTTACACCGCCTGGCTGGCCGACACCGGGCAGGATTACGGGCGGCACGCCAGCATGGCCAAATATCTTGGCGCGCGCGTGGCCAAAGACACCGCCAACAAAATGTTGCAGGTGCATGGCGGTTATGGCTTCAGCGATGAGTATGCCATCTCGCGCATTTACCGGGATGTGCGCGCCCTGCGCCTGCTCGGCGGCACTGATGAAATTCAGCGCTATGCCGTGGCGCGCGGTATTTTTGATGAGCAAGGCTTGAAAATTCAACCGTGACAGGTGGCAGATGCCCTGTATCGGGTTTTCCTGATACAGGGCACCTGCCACTTGGCGCTTCCCAACCATGGACTTCACTCTCCCTCCTGAACAAACTGCCTTCCGCCGGATGGTGCGCGAATTTTGCGATGAAGAACTCCGGCCCCGCGCGCGCGCCGTGGACCGCACGGGGGTGGTAGACCCGGCGGTCTTGCGCCTCATGGGTGACCTCGGCCTGTTGGGGGTGCCGTTCTCGCAAGAGTACGGCGGCGCGGGGCTGGGCGAGATGGGCTACTGCATCCTGATGGAAGAACTCGACCGGGTGTGTCCCTCCACCGCCACCATTGTCGGCGCGCACATCGGCATTGGCGCGATGAGCCTGTACCTCGACGGCTCCCCGGCCCTCAAGCGCAAATACATGCCTGACCTGGCGCGGGGCCGCCGGATCGCCGCCTTTGGCCTCACCGAACCCAACGCCGGGTCCGACGCGGCCGGCATTCAACTCCGCGCCACGCTCGAAGGCGATTCGTATTATCTCGACGGGCAAAAAATGTGGATCACCAACGGCCCCATCGCCGATGTGCTGATGGTGCTGGCCGTGACCGACCCGGCCCTCGGCGCGCGCGGCGGCGCTACGGTGTTCGTGGTGGAGAAGGAGTGGCCCGGTTTTAAGGCGGGCAAACCCGAACGTAAGTTGGGTCTGCACGGCTCGCCCACCTCGCTCCTCACCTTCGATGAAGTGCGCGTGCCCAAGGAAAACGTGGTCGGGCAAGTGGGCCTGGGCTTTGTCACGTTTATGAAAACGCTCGATCTCGGGCGCATCACTATTGGCGCGGCGGGGTTGGGCGGGGCGCAAGCGGGTCTCGAAGCCTCGGTGCGTTGGGCCAAGGCCCGCGCTCAATTCGGGCAATCCATCGCCCATAAACAATCCATTCAATTCCTCCTGGCCGAGATGGCCACCGAGATCGAAGCCCTGCGGTCGCTCGTCTATCGCACCATTTGGCTGGTCGAAACCGGCCAGCCCTTCTCGCAGGAAGCCTATATGTGCAAGCTCTTCGGCTCCGAAGTCGCCAGCCGCGCCGCCGATCGCGCCATCCAAATTCACGGCGCGCTGGGCTACTCGCGCGATTTCCCGCTGGAGCGCGGTTGGCGCGATGCGCGCATCGCCGAAATTTTTGAAGGCACCAACGAAATCCAGCGTATCCTTATCGCCGAACACCTCATGCAGGAAGTCGGCGTGCGCATACGACCCTAGTGACCACCATCAGCCATGAACATCCTCGCCCTCCTTCGTCCCATGCTCGACCCCGCCGGACTTATTGTTAATCGGCGCGCGCAAAAGGTCTTTGTCAATCGGGCCGATTACATCTTCAACCCCTCCGACAAGGACGCTCTCGAGGCGGCCTTGCGTCTGACGGCCTCCCCGGAAGGGGAGGGGCATACAGTGACGGCGATCGCCCTCGGCGCCGCGCCCGCCGCCGACCTTTTGCGACAGGCGCGCGCATTGGGCGCGCACCGGGCGGTGCTGGTGCAAGACCCGGCTTTGGCCGACGCCGACACCCACGTGCTGGTGACCACCCTGCAACACTTGCTGACCCGGCTGGATGGGGTGGATTTGATTATGCTGGGCGCAGAATCCCCGGCGGATGACCTAGGCCCGGTGGGGGCCCGGCTGGCCGCCGCGCTGGGGTGCCCCGACCTCGCGGGCGCGCACGCTGTGACCGTCACCGGTTCGACCCTCCGTGTGGTTGTCGCCCAGGCCGATGGCTATCATCAACTCGAAGCCAGCCTGCCGGCGGTGGTCACCGTGGCCGCGCACAGCCATAAAGTGCGGTATGCGCACGGCGCGGCCATTGCCAATATTTATCGCGACCCGAACGCCATCGAAACCCTCACTGCCGCCGATTTACAACTCACCGAAGCCGACCTTGCCCCGCTGGTCACGCGGCGCGGCGAATCCTTCCCTCCCGAACGGCAGTTGGGCCGCCGCGCAGAGGGGGATGTAGATGAAATGGCTCAGACCATTGCGAAAGCAATTGAATTGATTTGAAAATGTG